>JBKJVF010000174.1:0-5900 GCA_046589965.1 Paracoccaceae bacterium | reverse complement strand
CGACCTTCGTGGCCAGCGACGACAACCGCCGATAAAGACCCAACCGCACGTCAAGGTCGACGACATAGCTTTCGGGGATCATCACCGGTACGCCCAGATTGATGGTCGGGCTCCAGTCATCATCGACCGAGGCAAGGCCCTGCAATTCACCGGACTTGATCTTGGCAATCGTCTCTTCCAGCATCTGCTGGTACAACTCGTAGCCCACTTCCTTGATGTGGCCCGACTGTTCCTCGCCCAGCAGGTTCCCTGCCCCGCGCAGGTCAAGATCATGGCTGGCCAGATTGAAGCCTGCACCAAGGCTGTCGAAACTGGCCAGCAGCCGCAGCCGTTTTTGCGCCTGTCGTGTCAGCGGCGCACGCGGTTTGGTGGTCAGGTACGCATAGGCCCGCGTCTTGGACCGCCCCACCCTGCCCCGGATCTGATAAAGCTGCGCCAGACCGAACATGTCGGCACGGTGCACGATCAGGGTGTTCGCGGTTGGAATGTCGAGGCCGGACTCCACGATGGTCGTGGCCAGCAGCACATCATACTTGCCATCGTAGAACTGGTTCATCCGGTCATCGAGATCGCCTGCCGCCAATTGCCCATGCGCAATCGCATAGGTGACTTCGGGCACGTGGTTCTTCAGGAAATCCTCAATCTCGTGCAGGTCGGAAATGCGCGGCACCACATAGAATGACTGCCCGCCGCGATAGTGTTCGCGCAGCAAGGCCTCGCGGATCGTCACGGTGTCGAAGTCGCTGACATAGGTGCGGATGGCCAACCGGTCCACCGGGGGGGTGGCTATGATCGACAGATCGCGCACGCCGGTCAGGCTAAGCTGCAGCGTGCGGGGGATCGGGGTCGCCGTCAGGGTAAGGACGTGAACCTCCGACCGCATTTCCTTGAGCCGTTCCTTATGGGTGACACCGAAATGCTGTTCCTCGTCGATCACCAGAAGCCCGAGGTTCTTGAAACGGACGGCCTTGGCCAGCAAGGCGTGGGTTCCGACGACGATGTCCACGCGGCCCTCGGACATCGCGGTGCGCGTGTCGTTGGCATCCTTTTGGCTGACGAACCGCGACAAAGGGCGCACTGTGATCGGAAAGCCTCGGAACCGTTCGGCAAAGCTGCGGTAGTGCTGGCGGGCCAGCAATGTCGTGGGGCAGATCACCGCCACCTGCATCCCCGACAACGCCGCGACAAAGGCTGCGCGCATCGCCACCTCGGTCTTGCCGAACCCCACATCGCCGACGATCAGGCGGTCCATGGGTGAACCCTTTTCAAGGTCCGCCACGACATCGGCAATTGCCGATAGCTGGTCATCGGTTTCCTGATAGGGAAAGCGTGCCGCAAACGCCTCCCAGATCGAATGCGGCGCTTCCAGGATCGGGGCGTGGCGCAAGGCCCGTTCTGCCGCGATGCGCATCAGGCGGTCGGCAATTTCACGGATGCGTTGCTTCAGCTTGGCCTTTTTCGCCTGCCACGCGCCGCCGCCCAACCGGTCGAGCAAACCTTCCTCATGGCCATAGCGACTGAGAAGCTCGATGTTTTCCACCGGCAAATACAGTTTCGCGTTCTCGGCATATTCCAGCGCCACGCAAGCGTGCGGGGCGCCAAGGGCGGTGATCGTTTCCAACCCCAGATAGCGCCCGACGCCGTGTTCCACATGCACGACCAGATCGCCCGGGGTCAGGGTGTCGACCTCGCGCAGAAAGTTGTCGGCCTTGCGCTTGCGACGGGGACGGCCCACCAGCCGTTCACCCAGCACATCCTGCTCCGAGATGACGGCAAGACCGGGGGCGATGAACCCGGCCTCCAGCGCCCAGACCATCAGATAGAGCCCGCCCTTGCCGTCGGGTATGTCGCGGAAATCGCCCACAAGCGCGGTCGCGGCGATCCCCTGATCGGCCAGCAATCCCTGCAGACGGTCACGCGCGCCGTCGGACCAACTGGCGATCACCACTTGCCGGTCTTTCAGCAAGACTTTCAGATGATCGGACAAGGCCTCGAACAGATTGATGTTTTCCTGCTGGCGTTCGGGGGCAAAGCTGCGTCCAGCACGCCCTTGAGCATCCAACACCCCTGGGCCCGGCGCCTGCGGGTTGGGCGACAACTGCACCACGCGATGCTCGGCCAAGGCCGCTTCCCATGCCGCGTCATCCAGATACAACAGAGCCGGTGCGGCGGGCTTGTAGACAGAATCTAGCCGCCCTTTTTGTCCCAAGGCCTCTCGCCGGGCGTCGTACTGATCATCGATGCCGTCCCAGCGCGACAGTCGTGCAGGGGTCACCTGATCGTCCAGCATGACGCTGGCATCGGGCAGGTAGTCAAAAATCGTCTCCAGCCGGTCATGAAAGAACGGCAGCCAGTGTTCCATGCCCTGATGCTTGCGGCCCGCGCTGACCGCCTCGTACAGGGGATCGTCCGATCCCGCGGTGCCAAATTCGCCGCGATAGGTCTGACGGAACCGGGTGATCGAGGCGGGGTCCAGCAGCACTTCGGACATGGGTGCAAAGGCGACCTCGGACAGCTTTTCGACGGTACGCTGGCTGATCGGATCGAACCGCCGCGCGCCGTCCAGCTGGTCGCCAAAGAAATCGAGGCGAATGGGTCCGCCGCGCCCCGGCGGATAAAGGTCCACAATGCCGCCCCGGATCGCGTAGTCCCCGGGTTCGGCAACGGTCGATACCGGTGAAAACCCCATCCGTGACAGGAACGCCTTCAGATGCGCCTCGTCCACGCGCTGGCCCACACGGGCGTGAAACGACGCCTCGCGCAGGATGTCGCGGGCCGGGATGCGCTGCATTCCGGCATTGAGGGTCGTCAGCAGGATGAACGACCCCGGAACGCCCCCGCCGGCCAACGCCGCGAGCGTGGACATGCGCCGCGCCACGATATCAGGATTGGGCGAGATGCGGTCATAAGGCAGACAGTCCCAAGCCGGAAAATCCAGCACTGTCACCCCGGGTGCCATGGCCGCCAGCGCCGCGCGCATTGCCTCCATCCGCTTGTCATCCCGGGCGACATGGATGACGGTGCCGGATGCCTCCATCTCACGCGCAAGAAGGCGGGCGTCGAAGCCTTCGACGGCACCGCCAAGGTGGATGCGTTTTGCAAGTTGTGACATGGCGGGGATCGGCCTGACCTTATTGCCGATCAGTGCAGGACGCCGATCGACAGATTCTGCCACATCCCATACATGCCGGTCACGAAAATCGCCAGCATGCCGATGCCCTGCGTGGAAAAGCGGTGCCACGAGATCATCTTGTAAAGCTCTGCCCCGGTTGCCCCCGATGCCTCGATCCGCGAGGCTGTGCGCAGGCTGAGCAATCCCACCAGCGTCAGCGGGGCCGCAAAGCAAAAGACTGCCTGCGCAATCTCAAAGTCATAATAAAATCCAAGGCTCGCCAGACCTGCCAGAAAAAAGCTGATGAACGCGACTGCCCAGACGCCCGACGTGCGCGCGATGTACAAAAGACGGCGGATATTGATGTGCAACATGGTCTGGTAATCTTCGGCCGCCTCGCCGCCGTGGCGACGTGCGCGGATGTACATGTCGTGCGGTACGCCCAGAACCCAGTGGCTGGTCGAGGACCAGATGACCGCCAGCATGATCCAGTACCACAGGTTGGAGAAGGACCGCATGTCGATCACTTCGAAGATTCTTAAGTGCAGGTCCAACGACGATCCCCCGAAGCCACTGAAGGCGCCCCAATTCGCGACTTGAGGCACGGGCATTTCCATGGCAGGCAAGGCATGAAACCGCAAGACCTGACAGGGTCTGTCGCGCAACTGGCGGAGCCATATGATGACCCATACACCTGCCCCCTACCCCGCCGCCCGGTTTCGCCGCCTGCGACGCCTGCCAGCTTTGCGGGCGCTGGCGCAGGAAAACCAGTTGGTCACCGGCGATCTGATCTGGCCGGTCTTTGTGCGCGATGGAGTGGATGTGGTGGAACCCGTGGCGTCAATGCCCGGTGTGAACCGGCTGTCAGTGGACCGCGTCGTGCGCGCCGCCGAAGAGGCTGCCACCCTTGGTATCCCCGCGATCTGCCTTTTTCCCTATACCGATCCGGCCAAAAAGACCGAAGACTGCGCCGAGGCATGGAACCCCGTCAATCTGGCCAATCGCGCGATCCGGGCCATCAAGGCGGCGGTGCCGGACATCGCGGTGATGACGGATGTCGCACTCGATCCTTATAACGCCAACGGCCATGACGGGCTGGTGCGTGACGGCTTGATCCTGAATGACGAAACCATTGTGGCACTGGTCAGAATGGCGCTGGTGCAGGCGGAGGCCGGGGCAGATATCCTCGGGCCCTCGGACATGATGGATGGCCGCATTGGGGCAATGCGTCAGGCACTGGAGGCGGCAGGTCACACGGACGTGGCGATCCTGAGTTATGCCGCCAAATACGCATCCGCCTTTTACGGGCCTTTCCGTGATGCAGTAGGTGCAACGGGGGCGCTGAAAGGCGACAAGAAGACCTATCAGATGAACCCAGCCAACAGCGACGAGGCGCTCCGGTTGGTCGCACGCGATCTGGCCGAAGGCGCCGACATGGTCATGGTCAAGCCGGGGATGCCCTATCTCGACATCTGCCGCCGGGTCAAAGACAGCTTTGGCGCGCCCACCTATGCCTATCAGGTGTCAGGCGAATACGCGATGATCCAGGGTGCTGCCGAGCGCGGCTGGATCAATGGCGAGTCCGCGATGATGGAAAGCCTGATGGCGTTCAAGCGCGCCGGATGCGATGGGGTCCTGACCTATTTCGCGCCTACTGCCGCGCGCATTCTGGGTCGCGGGCGGTGGTTTTAGAACCGTTCAGCGGTCCTGACCGAAGACGGCGTGGGCGTTCAGGATCCGGGCCAGCGCGGTGATCAGGCACAGGATCCCGAAAATCGTCGCCGCAACGGGGAACCCAGCTGGCCACAGGCAGACCAGCACGAAAAACGCGATCGTTTCTGTGCCCTCCAGCAGGCCTGCGGTGAAATAGAGCGTCTTGATCCCCCGCCGGGTGGTCTGCAGTCCTGCCTTGGCAGCAAGAACGGCGTATCCCAGGAAGGTCGCGCCATTGATGTAGAAGGTGGCCAAAAGGAACGCGCCCACCACCCCGTTGGCCCCCGGATCGCGCCAGACAAAGGCCAAAGGGATGGCGGCGTAAAAGATCATGTCGCAGACGATGTCGAGATACCCGCCCCAATCGGACAGACCTTTTGCCCGCGCCACCGCGCCATCAAGCCCATCCGCCAGACGGCCGAGCAGCAAGGGCAGGATCGCGATCCAGCTTGACCAGCCAAACGCGATCAACGCCGCCGCGACAAGTCCGGCCGCCAGCCCCCAATAGGTGATCGTGTCGGCCCGATGGCCGCGCCGCGCCAGCACCACGCCTGCGCGGTCCAGCCGAGGACCGACAATCTGTCGCATCACGCCATCAAGCATCTGGCCGTCCCAAAGATCATTCAGGTTTGTATGTGCGCCATACCCCACCTTCATGGCAAGCCTGCGGGACTGACGGTGGTTCACGTCTGCGTCGAAAACCGAAACATCAGCGCGCGATGTCGAGTTCGGCCTTTAGTCCGCCAAGAGCCGCACTGTCCGACAACCGCAGCGCCCCGCCATGGTTGCGCGCGATGTCTGCGGCAATCGACAGGCCCAGCCCCACGCCGCCGCCGCGATTTGGATCGCGCGCCTCGGACAGGCGCACGAAGGGCCGCAATGCGTCCTCGCGCAGATCACTGGGAATGCCCGGGCCGTCATCCTCGACGGCAAAGCGGATCATGCGATCGGTGATGGCCAAACCCACCTCGACCCTGGTGCCGAATTTCAGGCCGTTGCTGATCAGGTTGTCCAGCGCCCGTGCCACAGCCATCGGGCGCAGGCGCACCTGACCTTCGCCGGAGATTTTGCCCTT
>JBKJVF010000139.1:0-2829 GCA_046589965.1 Paracoccaceae bacterium | reverse complement strand
GGCCACATTCAGCACCACGGCCATTGCGGCCTCGGGCCAACCTGCATTGGGGCTGCGATGCAGGGGGCCGTCGCGCAGGATCGGGGCGCTGTCAAAGTGACGGTGCGTGACCGCGATCAGGATCGCTGTCAGCCGCGCCGGGATCAGGTTCAACACATCATCAAGACGCGCGGCGGCCCAGCCAAAAGCCTCGTGTCTTGGGGTGCGGTGCCCGATCATGCTGTCGGCGGTGTTGACCGCCTTGTAGACGATGATCCCCGGCAGACCGGCAATCAGATACCAGAAGATCGGCGCGACCACCCCATCGGACAGGTTTTCGGCAGCACTTTCAATCGCAGCACGGGCCACATCGGATTCGGTCATCGCACCGGTATCGCGCCCGACGATCATGGCCACGCTTTTGCGCCCATCCGCAAGTGACTGGCGCAGGCCCTCGGCCACCGCACGAACATGGTCGACCAGACTTTTCTGCGCCAAAAGAACCGCAACCACGGCGATCTCGATCAGCCCCATGTCAGGCAAGATGTGCAGCACAAAGCCCAACGCCGTGCCGCCCGCCACCAGCGTTGCAGTTGCCGCCATGCCCATGATCCGGCGTGCGGGGCCCTGGTTCAGGCGGTTGTCCAGCGCGGCAATGACCCGTCCCATGAGGACGGCAGGATGGGGAACACGTTTCCAGATCGCGTCGGGTTCGCCCAAAACCGCATCGGCGATCATTGCGACGGCCAGCAAGCCCGCACTCATCTTTGCGGCCACATGGACAGGGCGCGGGTGACCATTTCCCATTCGGCACTGGACCCGGGCAGCCCCAGACGCAGCCACCGGTCAGAATAGGGGAAACGGCGTGTCCAGATATGCAGGCTTGCCAGATGGTCCTGCCACGCGCGCGCATCCGCGACATCATAAAGCCGAAAGAGGTCAGTGCCGCCGGCTACCTCTGCGCCCGTTTGTGCCATCAGATCATCCAGCTTTTGCGCATCATCGTGCAGTCTGCGCCGGGTCCGGTTGGCCCAGGGCAGATCGTGCAGGGCCTTGGCTCCGATGGCCAAAGCCGCCCCCGATACTGGCCAGGGACCCAGCATCCGCGCAAGTCCCGCCACCAACGCCGGATCGCCGATGGCAAATCCCAGCCGCAGGCCCGCAAGGCCCCAGAATTTGCCAAAACTTTTCAGAATCAGCGTGCCTGGCCGCGATGCCAGTTCCATCAGGCTATGCGTTGATGCGACGTCGCCAAAGCTTTCATCGATGACCGTCAAGGGGGCGGTGCATTCCGCAGCCGTCCACAAACGGCCGTCGGGATTGTTCGGGTTCACTACAACCCGCGCTGCCACCGAGCCCTCCGCCAGCGTCCAGCCTGCCGCACGGAACGCGCGTGCATGTTCGTTGTATGTTGGACCCGGGATCGCCACCGTCGCGGGCGGCATAAGTGATGGAATGCGCGCGATCAGGCTGGACGCCCCGGGGGCAGCCAGGACAGCGGCATCTGCCGGAACAGCCCAGAATTCGCGGGCCGCTTTCTCCAGCGCGGCGGTCGCGACGGCATCGGGCAAGTCGCGCCAGACCGGGGCCTGAAGGCGGGGCAGGGGATAAGGAACGCGGTTGATCCCAGTCGACAGGTCAAGCCAGTCCGACCGCTCGCCACCAAAGCGGGAGATGGCGGCGTCGATATCGCAGCCATGGTCCGCGCTGGTCTGATCGATTCGCATGTTCCGTCCGTCAGGTGTCCCGCCGCCCTTTCCAAAGCGCAATCGACACGCCATGTCCATCGGCTTGGGCATCCCAGCGGTTGTATAAGTGCGACTTCACCGCCTGACTTGCGCACTGGCCACGGCAAAGCCACGCCGTTTGCTTGATTTTTACAAATTGTGGGTCAGACTTTCAGTTGCATGGGCTGCCCATGCAAGGAGGCTGCCAAGTGCTGGAGTTTCTGCCACCCGAGATCCGTGAGGGTCTTGATGCGGCGCGTCGCCGCGACCTGCGTGCCCGGTCCCGTTTGCGGATCCATGTCGATGACGCGATCTATCCCGTCCTGCGTTCCTGGACCGGTGGTTTCGCGTTGGAGGCGGAACACGCCCCCCATCTGCGCGGTCTTGTCGACCTTTACGACGGCTCGCGGCATATGATGCAGTGCCTGATTGTCGCCTCGTCGGTCGAAGGGGGCGAAGTGATCTGCGATTTCAAGCGCGCCACGCCGATCACCGACCGTGCGGCCCTTGATTACCTGCGCGATGTCGATGCGCCTGTGGCCTATCTGACCAAGGCCTAAGGGCGGATTTCAACCTCGGTTCCGATGGCGACGGCCGCGAAGAGTTCGCGCATTTCCTGATTGGTTATAGCGATGCATCCGGCGGTCCAGTCGCCGCGCAACGCGATATCGTCGGCCAGGCCGTTCGGTTGGCCATGGATCATGATGTCGCCACCGGGATCATGCCCGCGAACTCTGGCGCGTTGGCGATCGGCGGGTTGCGGGTAGTCCAGACCAAGCGACAGATGATAGGCGCTGGCCGCATTGCGCCGGTCGATCCTGTAGACCCCTTCGGGCGTGCGGCCATCTCCCTGGCGTTCTTTGTCGCCTTCTGGCGCGAAACCCAAGGCCACAGCATAGGCCTGCAGCGCCACCTGATCGCGGTAAACCGTCATCCGCCGCGCGGCCTTTTCGATCACGATCCTGTCGACGGTTCCCGTCAGGGGCACACGACCCGGCTGCAGCCCGGCCGGATGGGTCCAGATCCAGACGGCGAGGCCTGCGACCATGAACCCCAGCGCAAGAACGGAAAAAAGGCCCGCGAGCCCTTTCATTGCAAGTCGGAAAAAGCCCGTTGCAGACGG
>JBKJVF010000049.1:0-2833 GCA_046589965.1 Paracoccaceae bacterium | reverse complement strand
GCGCCATGGCGTTCGATGGCATCAGCAAGGCCATTTGCAAGGCGAAGTGCGCCGTTGTCCATGCGAGCATAGGTCGTGGGGGTCGCCACCTCGGACAAGGTCGCAACAAGGCAGACGAATTGCATGGGGTTGCCCGACAAGGTGGTGCCCATGCCGGAATGTCCCGATGCGCGGTTGGCATTGACCGCGTGATAACGGTCGGCCACGGCATCGGTCATCCCCCAGACCGCCGTTGGTATCCCGCCCGCCACGCATTTGCCTGCGACGAACATGTCGGGTTGCAGTCCATGGACGCGCGTATAGCCGCCATGACCGGTGGAAATCGTATGCGTCTCGTCGATGATCAACAGCGCGCCAGCTTGCGTGGCAAGGTCGCGCAGGCCTGCAAGAAATCCCGGATCAGGCAGCACCATGCAGGAATTGGTCATCACGGGTTCGGTCAGGATTGCCGCGACATCACCTTGCGACAAAGCTTTGGCAACGCCGTCCAGATCGTTGAACTCGCAGCAGATTGCAGTTTTGGACAAGTCGGCGACCTGACCCAGAAGGCCCGGGCGGTTGATGGTCGTCTTGCCCTGCAGTGTCACCATCGCGTCATCGACAGTGCCATGATAGCAGCCGTTGAAGACCAGCACCTTGGGCCGTCCGGTGACCGCGCGGGCGACACGGAGCGCAAACCGGTTGGCATCGGTCGCTGTCGTTGCGATCTGCCACTGGAAAAGGCCAAAGGTGTCGCACAAAAGGCGCCCCGCCTCGATCGCGGCCTCGGTCGGTAGCATGAAGGTCAGCCCGTCGCGGGCCTGTTTGCGGATGGCGCGGGCAACCGGGGCGGGGGAATGGCCGAACATCGACCCCGTGTCGCCAAGGCAGAAATCGTCGATGCCGTAGCCGTCGATGTCGGTCAGTCGCGCGCCCCGTGCATGAGCGACCAGCGGCAGGTGCGGCATCGGCCAGTCCGTCATCCAGTGCATCGGCACGCCGGACAGGTAGCTGTCGGCAAGGACCGCGCGGGCCGCCAATGATCTGGGTCTGCTGGCCGCAAAGCGCGCGGATTCCTTGGCAGCGAAAGCCGCAAGGCGCGCAGGCTCGATCCCGGCGATCAGGGACGGGGTTTTGGCGGTTTTGATCTTGGGCATCGCGTGCATGGCGGGGCTTATGGCGCAGAATTTGATCAAAAGAAAGGGTCTGTCGGGGTGGGGCAGGACCCCCAGATCTTGCTCTTTGTCATCGCCGCGCAGGCGGAAATGACAGAATGGGCAGCAGACCCCTAGCTTCCGACCCGAACCTCGATCATCCGCGGGCCGTCCTGCGTTTGGCGCAGAGCAGCGGCGAGGGCTGCGGGATCTTCGGCCACCATGCAAAAGGGCAGGTCGCAGGCGGCGGCAAAAGGCTCCAACTTCAGGGGCGAAGGCGTACAGCCGATGACCTCGGTACCAGCACCCGCCATCGCTTCGGCAATCTCGCGGAAACCGGCATTGTTCCAGACGACAAAGGTGATGGGCAGAAGTTCATCCACCGCCGTGCGCAACTCTCCGGGGCTGAACTGCAGTCCGCCATCGCCGATCAGGCAGACCACCGGGACGCCTGGCGCTGCAAGGGCTGCACCCACAGCGGCCCCTGTCGCATAACCGAGCGCGCCATATCCAGTGGCCGCATTGAACCATCCACCTGGCCGATCGTGATCGTAATACAGGCTCGCAGCATAAACCGGCTGGGTACTATCGCCCACGATGATCCCGTTCGGGCAGGCATCCCGCATGGCCTCGACCATCGCCAACTGGTTGGGCATCGCGGCATTGGCCTCAAACAGTTCATTGCGTGCCGCAATGTTGGCGGCCGCGCTGCGTGCTGCGCCGTCGCCTGACCGGGCACTAACAAGCGGTGTCAGTGCCAGGATCGTTTGTCCTGCATCTCCGCAAAGTTTGACTGAGGCGGGACGACGTTCCAGTTGCGCCGCTGAAATGTCGATACGGATCAGGTTCGGCATGTCGGGAAAGTCGTCATTGACATACATGTCATAGTCAGTCGGCCCGAATTCGGTGCCGATCGCTAGGACGAGATCGGCCGCCCTTACCAGTGCGCGGGTGGCCTCCAGGCTGGGCGATGCGGGCACGCAAAGCGGATGGCGGTGCATGATCCCTCGGGCGTTATTGGTTTGGATGACCGGGGCGTCAATACGTTCAGCAAGGTTTCTGAGCGCCGCCTCTTGGCCACGGACCCCTCCTCCAGAAAGGATCACGACGCTTGAGGCAGCGTTGAGCCTCGCAGCCGCTTCTTGCAAAAGGTCAGCTTCGGGCGTGACTTTCGCGGGCCGCGGTAACGGGGCCGGCAGGCTTGGACAGGGCATGGGCATCACGTCGGTCGGTACCTCCAGATGCACCGGGCCGGGGCGACCACTTTCCAAGAGGTTGAACGCCCAGTCCAGCGCTTCGCCAACCTCGGATGGGTCCCCAATCTGGCGCGTTGGGCAAAGGGCTCGCACCATCGCAGCTTGTTCAGGCAATTCGTGCAGCCAGCCGTGCCCAAGGCCTTGCACAGAGCGACGGTTGACGCCCGAGATCACAAGGATCGGCACGGAATCTGCACGGGCCTGCGCCATGGCGGTCAGTGCGTTGGTCAGACCGGGGCCGGTGATCACGAACGCGACGCCCGGCTTGCCCGACACGCGCGCATAGCCGTCGGCCATGAAGCCAGCGCCCTGCTCATGGCGCGGCGTGACGTGCCGGATTTTCGACCGCGCCAGCCCGCGGTACAGCTCGACCGTGTGGACGCCCGGAATGCCGAAGACGATGTCGACGCCGTGCCGTTCGAGAAGGGTGATGAGGCATTCGCC
>JBKJVF010000042.1:0-3995 GCA_046589965.1 Paracoccaceae bacterium | reverse complement strand
CCGGTCAGGCCTTGCAGCGTATCGTTGCCGCTGAGGCCTTCCAAGCGGTCGGAGCCTTCGCTGCCGAGCAGAAGGTCGTCAAATTGGTGGCCACGGCTCGCATCCCTTCACAAAGTTGGACGCAGTCGACGATAGTCGAATTAGCGTTTCAATACTTTCATATAGCGCAAAAACAGACGGGCCCGCCTTTTTCCCAGGCGGGCCCGTCATCATAGCGTCGGACTGGCTTACTTGCCGCCCTTGAGGGCTGCGCCCAGGATGTCGCCCAAGGATGCACCCGAATCGGACGAGCCATACTGTTCGACGGCTTCTTTCTCTTCGGCGATCTCGCGTGCCTTGATCGACAGGCCCAGCTTGCGGGTCTTGGGGTCGATGTTGGTCACGCGCACGTCGATGTGGTCGCCAACCTGGAACCGCTCGGGGCGCTGGTCTGCCCGGTCGCGGCTTAGGTCGCTGCGGCGGATAAAGGACTTGGCCGCATTGTACTCGACCTCGATCCCGCCCTCTTCGACCGCTGTCACGGTGACGGTGATGATGGTGCCACGCTTCACGCCATCGACGGCATCGGTGAAGTTGTCTTCACCCAGTGCCTTGACCGACAGACTGATGCGTTCTTTCTCCACATCCACCTCGGTGACCGACGCCTTGACGGTGTCGCCCTTGCGGTAGTTCTGGATGGCGTCCTCGCCACGCTGGTCCCACGACAGGTCCGACAGATGCACCATGCCGTCGATATCGTTGTCGAGGCCGACGAACAGACCGAATTCGGTGATGTTCTTGACTTCGCCTTCGATGATCGCCCCCACGGGATGGGTTTCCGCAAAGACTTCCCACGGATTGCGCTGGGTCTGCTTCAGACCAAGCGATACGCGACGCTTGGCGCTGTCGATCTCCAGCACCATGACGTCGACTTCCTGGCTGGTGGAGACGATCTTGCCGGGATGGACGTTCTTTTTGGTCCAGGACATCCCGCTGACGTGCACCAGACCTTCGACCCCGGCTTCCAGCTCCACGAAGGCGCCGTAGTCGGTGATGTTGGTCACGCGGCCCTTGTGGACCGTGCTGATGGCATACATCTTTTCAACGGCATCCCACGGATCGGACTGCAGCTGCTTCATGCCCAAGGAAATACGGTGGGTTTCCTTGTTGATCTTGATGACCTGCACCTTGATCGTCTCACCGATCGCAAGGATCTCCGACGGGTGGTTGACCCGGCGCCAAGCCATGTCGGTCACGTGCAACAGACCATCAACACCGCCCAGATCGACGAACGCGCCATATTCGGTGATGTTCTTGACCACGCCATCAATCGTCTGGCCTTCGGTCAGGTTGCCGATGACCTCAGCGCGCTGTTCGGCACGCGACTCTTCGAGGATCGCGCGACGCGACACGACGATGTTGCCACGACGACGGTCCATCTTCAGGATCTGGAACGGCTGCTTCATGCCCATCAGCGGGCCGGCATCGCGCACGGGGCGGACGTCAACCTGGCTACCGGGAAGGAAGGCAACAGCGCCGCCCAGGTCGACCGTAAAGCCGCCCTTGACGCGGCCAAAGATCGCGCCGTCGACGCGGGTCTCGGAGGCGTAGGCTTTTTCCAGACGATCCCAGGCCTCTTCGCGGCGAGCTTTCTCGCGGCTGATCTGGGCCTCGCCACGGGCGTTTTCCACGCGGTCAAGGTAGACTTCAACCTCGTCGCCGACCTTGATGTCGGGGGCTTGTTCGCCGGGGTTGGTGAATTCTTTCAGATCGATCCGGCCTTCCATCTTGTAGCCGACATCGATGATGGCCTGACCCGCCTCGATGGCGATCACACGGCCTTTGACAACGGTTCCCTCTTCGGGCGTGTCAATTTCGAAGCTTTCCTTCAACAGGGCTTCGAAGTCTTCCATGGTTGCTTTAGCGCACATATAGATCAGTTTCCTTTTCTCGTCTTTTCACAGGCCATGCGGTTGGCTCCGCCGGTCTTTGCATGGTTCCCTGTCAAAAACCGCAGCCTGTCCCGGAAAACCGGGCGGTCACGTGGAGACACAAGGAATGGCGGGCCTATAGACGCTTTGGCGCGGGCTGGCAAGAAAGATGGAAGGCCGTTGTCAGGCTCGCAGGCCAAGCCGTTCCGGCGGAAAGCCCGCATCTGCCAGAATCCGCCAGATTCGATCCGACAAGCCCGGGTCGCCAAGCCACAGACACTGATCGTGGAAATACCAGTAGAGGAATGCCGCATAGTCGCGCGGGCGGACAAGTGCCTGATGCAATGCCGAAACAAAATCCTCGGGGCGCGTCACTGTTTCGACCACCGCATGAAAATCCGACCGCCCGAACAGGATCGCCGGGGTGCCGTGCATCAGCCCCTCGATGGAGGCGGCGGAATTGACCGATACCGTCGCACAGGCGGCCGCCAGCAGATCATGCACATTGGCCTCAACCGAGGTCAGCGGCAGCCCCTGCGCCTGCAGCCGCGCGATCAGTGCCACGCCTTCATCCGGTTTCAGGGGATGCGGCTTGACCCAGACCGGCCGCCCGTCGGCCCCGTCGCAGACCGCCCGCAACATCGCCTCGGGCCGCAGGTGCGCTTGCCCACGGGCATAGGGTGCGGGGCCTTGCAGAAAAACCGCGATCCCGCCTGAGGGCAGTTCGGTGCGTCTGGTCGCCTGACGATAGCGCGACTGGCGCGGCACCACAAAGCGCGCGCGCAAGGCTTGCAGATGTGCGGCGGCGGCATCGGGATCGATGGCTCCCGCGTCAAAGACCTTTGCCCCGATGCTGCTGTTGCCCTGCACGCCCTGCGGATCGAGGTGCCAGTAATCCGCCAGATAGGCTGTCGCCGCGTTCAGATAGCCATGCGCTACCGCCGCACCATTGTTGACGATGTGCAGATCGCCGTCCTCCACCGGTCGGCCCTGACCGTCGCGAACCGGGTCGCGCGCGGCGAGCACGACCTTGCCGCCACGTTCCTCGACCAGATGGCGGATAACGTGAAAAATCATCGGCCTGTCAGGTTTGGCCAGCAGGGCATGATAGCGGTCGGGGATGTGAAAGATGACGGATGCCCCGCTGCCCGTCATGGCGCGCGGCTCCGCAGCAATGCCGCCTCGACTGTCGCCAGTGCGTGCGCCACCGCATCATCCACGCCCATCACGCTGGTATCCAGCACCACTGCATCGGGTGCAGCCATCAGCGGCGACACCACACGCCCGGAATCCCGCGCATCCCGCTCCATGACCTCGGCCAGCACCTGCGCCTCGTCGCCACCAAGCTCCAGCCAGCGGCGGTGGGCGCGTACCTCGGCGCTGGCGGTGACATAAAGCTTTGCCTCTGCCTCGGGGCAGATGACGGTGCCGATGTCGCGCCCGTCCAGCACGGCGCCCCCCTCAGCCCGGGCAAACCTGCGCTGGAAATCGACCAGCGCCGCCCGCACCTGCGGGATCGCCGCGACCCGACTGGCCGCCTGTCCCGCCGCCAGCGTGCGCAAGTCGTCGCGGGCCAGATCCTGCGGTGTCAGGTCTTGGGCTGCGGCAATCGGATCGCCCCCCTTGGCGCCAACCGCCCGGTAGAGCAACCCGGTATCCAGATGGGCAAACCCGAAACGTGCTGCCAAAGCGCGCGCGATTGTGCCCTTGCCCGCCGCTGCCGGACCATCGATGGCCACGGTAAAGATCATGATGCCACTGCCCCGGCTCCTGACGGTTTCGATCTTGCAGGAGCATGCCCCTTCGCCTGCCCTTCCGATCTGCCTTACACCACACCCTTAGTCAAACCGCAGACGATAATGGGCACCGACATGATAGCCGCCCGGGCCGAACCGCGAGTGCCTATTGCCTAAGACAAGCCTAGCGCGCCTCAGACCTCGTTCAGCGCCGCCTGCACCGCCGCGAAATAGTCGCCCACTTGCCGCCCGTCGACCAGCGCATGATGCACCTCGATGGTCATCGCCATCGACCAGCGCCCGCCCAACTCGACAAACTTGCCCCAGGACACGCGGGGAATACAGTCCT
>JBKJVF010000115.1:0-3644 GCA_046589965.1 Paracoccaceae bacterium | reverse complement strand
GCGGCTGGCCACTTCTTTGACCATCTGCGCGCCCATGTTCTCGAACTTATCGGCCAGCTCGATTTCCTTGGCGACCGTCACGCCGTCCTTGGTGATGCGCGGCGCGCCAAAGGACTTGTCGATGACCACGTTGCGGCCCTTGGGACCAAGCGTGACTTTGACCGCGTCGGCCAAGATATTGACGCCACGCAGCATGCGGTCGCGGGCATCGGATTCAAAACGTACGTCTTTTGCAGACATGTGGATAACTCCTCAAAACGGTTGATGGGAAAGTGCCCCGCGCGTCGCAGGGCCGACAGACCTCAGGCGATGATGCCGAGAATGTCGCTTTCCTTCATGATCAGCAGATCTTGGCCGTCCAGTTTGACTTCGGTGCCCGACCACTTGCCGAACAAGATCTTGTCGCCGGCCTTGACCGACGGCTTGATCAGCTCGCCACTGTCCTTGCGCGCGCCCTCACCGACCGAAATGATCTCGCCCTCTGCAGGCTTTTCCTTGGCCGAATCCGGAATGATCAGGCCGCCCTTGGTCTTGTCTTCGCCTTCGATGCGACGGACCAGAACGCGGTCATGCAATGGTGTGAATGCCATCTGGTAACACTCCCTAAGGTTTCCAGGTTGATTGACGTTAGCACTCGGAACCCATGAGTGCTAGCATGGCTCAATTAGGCAGCGGCGCGTCGGCTGTCAACCAGTCTGACACGCAAATTTTTGTCTTTGGCGGCTTGGCGTTTGGTGTTGGCGGTGCCACCTTGTATCCCGACACTCGCAAAGGTTTGTGCAGCCATGCTGTTTCGACGTCTTGTTCTTGCGGCCCTCACGCTGTTGGTTCCGGTGGATGCCGTGCGGGCAGAATGCGTCGGCGCAAACCTGATCAGCGCGCTTCCGGCCGAAACGCGCGACGCCCTGGTTGCCAAGGCGTCTGCCGAACCTTTTTCCCAAGGAAATCTGTGGCGGGCCACCCGGGGCGACGAGGTTCTGCACCTGATCGGCACTTACCACGCCGACGATCCGCGCCACGTAGCCGCTCTCACCATCATCACGCCGATGATCCGAGAGGCGACAACCTTGCTGGTCGAGGCGGGCCCGGACGAGGAAAAGGCCTTGATGGACCGCATGGGCCGTGAACCTGGCCTGATGCTGATCACCGACGGCCCGACTCTGCCCGAACTGCTGCCCAAGGAGGAATGGGAGGATCTGGCCGCCGCGATGTCTGAACGCGGCATTCCGGCCTTCATGGCCGCCAAGTTCCGCCCTTGGTACATTTCCGTTCTGCTAAGCTTACCCGGCTGCAGCATGGTCGACATGACGGGGCGCGGTCTTGACGGCATGGTCGTCGATGTCGCCCAAGGGGCCAAGGTGCCCGTCAAGGCGCTGGAGCCCTATGACACGGTGTTCGCGATTTTCGGCGACCTTTCAGTCGAGGACCAGTTGTCCATGATCCGCGCCACCATGGCCACCGAAGACCGGTCCGAAGATTTTGCGATCACCCTGGCCGACACCTATTTCGCCCAAGACAGCCGCCTGATCTGGGAATTCATGCGCCATCAGGCCCTGCAGATGCCCGGCCAGGCGCCCGAGGTGGTCGAGGCAGAATTCGCCCGCATGGAGGACGCCATGATGGTCAAGCGCAACCGCGCCTGGATCCCCGTGATCGAAGAGGCCGCCTCCAGGGGACCGGTCTTTGCGGCTTTCGGTTCGTTGCATCTGTCGGGCAAGGACGGTGTGCTGAACCTTCTGCAGAATGCAGGTTTTACTCTTGTACGGCTGGAACTGCCGTGATCCTGCCCGGCCAGCGTATCGCGACACTGCATGTCCTTGACCTTGGAACCTTTGATGTCGGCCCGGGCAAGCGCCTGATCGGCATCCCGGGGTTCCTGCTGACCACAGACATGGGCACGCGCATCCTGGTCGATACCGGTTTCGATCCCGCCTACTTCACCGATTATGCCGCAACGGATATCCGCGACGGCCTGTCGGGCTTTGGCCGCCTTGTGGATTTCACATTCCGGCAGACCATTGCCGGGCAACTGGCGGTCCTGTCCCTTACCCCCGCTGACATCGACCTGTTGATCCTGACCCATGGCCATATCGACCACGTCGGCGGGCTGCCTTTGTTCGCCCATTGCCCTATTCTGCTGACAAGTGCCGAGCGCGCCGAACCGCGCCCGATCTACTGGGGGAACGCCCGGCCCCTCGCTTGGCCCGACACGACATATCACTGCATCATCCGCGACACGCCCATCTGCGACGGCCTTACCGCACTGCCCACCCCCGGCCACACGCCGGGGCATCTGTCGCTGCTGGTTACCCTGCCATCTGGCCAATTGGTCATCCTTGCCGCCGATGCGATCAACCGGGCCAGCGAACCGGACGAAGGTTATTCCGACGCGATGGATCGGGTTGTAGCCGCTAGCTCCGGCCAGCGACTTTTGACCCTGCAGGCCCGTCACACAGCTGCTCTGATCTACGGCCACGACCCTGTGCAATGGCCAGGGCTGCCAAAGGCCCCCGCGCCCTTCGCCTGATTGCCATCGGCCGCGCCGTTCTTTCGGTCGCGCGTTTCGCCCTTTGAAAGCCGGGCTTTGCCCTTTGGCAATTCAACGACAATGCCCCCGCGTGACATTCCCGTCGCCCTGTCTTATACGCGGCGCAAAATCCATTCCGTGAAGGCACGCCCCCATGACCACCCTTGTTTTCGGCCACAAATCTCCCGACACCGATGCAACGATGTCCGCCATTGTGTGGGCCTGGTATCTGACCAACCGGCGCGGCGGACAGGCCGAACCGCGCCTTTTGGGCACCCCCAACACTGAGGCCGCTTTTGTCCTGAAGCATTGGGGATTTGCCCAGCCCGCTATCATCTCGGATGTGGATGCCGGCCAGAACGTCGTGATCGTCGACACCAACAATCCGGCCGAATTGCCACCCTCCATCAATGATGCCAATATCATGGCGATCATCGACCACCACATGCTGGTGGGCGGGCTTAAGACGAAGACCCCGATCCACATCGTCATACGTCCGCTGGCCTGCACAGCGACCGTCATGCACGACATCATGGGGGCGGATGTTTCGGGCCTCCCGCGCGAGATAAAGGGCGCGATGCTGTCCTGTATCCTGTCCGACACGCTGGAATTCCGCTCTCCCACCACCACAGACCGCGACAAGGCCGTCGCCGAGCAACTCGCGGCCGATCTGGGCGTGGCGATCCCGGAACTCGCAGCCAAAATGTTCGAGGCAAAGTCCGACATCTCCGCCTTCTCCGACGCCGAGCTTCTTCGCATGGATTCAAAGGAATACAATGTCGCGGGCAAAGAATTGCGCATCTCGGTCTTGGAAACCACCGCACCAAAAGTGGTGCTCGACCGCAAGTCTAGCCTGATGGCCTCGATGACGGGCGTCGCCAAAGAAGATGGCGCTGATCAGGTTCTGCTCTTCGTCATCGACATCCTGCGCGAAGAGGCGACGCTTCTGGTCCCGAATGACCTCGTCAAACAACTCGCCGAGGCGTCGTTTGGGGTGAAAGTCACCGCGGACAACGTGGTGATCCCCGGTCTGATGAGCCGCAAAAAGCAGATCATCCCGGCACTGAAGCTTTAAGCCGCGCACATTGCCCAAGCGGCCGGAGCCGATCCGGTCGCT
>JBKJVF010000274.1:0-19790 GCA_046589965.1 Paracoccaceae bacterium | reverse complement strand
GTCAAGGTGTTCTTTCTTGACGCAGCCGGGCTGACGGGTCTGACACGGGTGGCCAGCTTTGCGGGGCTGGGCCTTGCGCTGGCGGGTCTGGCCTGGCTGAACCGCTGGGCCGGACAGCGCGCCGCCCGGGATTAGCGACGCGGAAAGTCGACGCCCGCCAAGGGCAGGATCAGATCGCCTGCGACCAGCCGCGTCAGGATGCGCGACACCGGCGACATGCGCGACACTGGCATCAGCACGCGGTCGCGCAGGGTGGGCAGCCAGCGGCTGTCGGACTGGTATTGCGGGGTGAAGGCCGCGCTCATCCCCTGATAAAGCCGTACATGCCAGCGCCGCAACTTCGCATAAAGCAGGCCCGGATCATCCTCGGTTGCCACCGCCTGCGCCAGCGCCAGCGCATCCAGCAGCGCCATGTTCGCCCCCTGACCCAGCTGTGGTGACGCCCGATGCGCCGCGTCGCCGATATGGACCAGCCGATGACCATAGGGTCGGCGCAACGTGCCGTGGCTGTAGCGCGCGGGCGTCATGTCCGCAGTGTTGCGGATGGTCTGCAGAAAGGGGGCCATCTGGGGCCAAAGCGCCGTTACCTCGGCCCTCCAGTCGGCGATGTCGCGCGCGGGCCAACCGGACAGCGATGTCACCGGCAACGACCAGAAGATCGCGGCCATCTCCGGCCCCCCCGACACCATCCGCCCGAGCGGCAGTACCCCCGCCATGCGGTCCGCGCGGCGATAGCGTTGCTGCAACTCGGTCTGAAGAAAGCCGGGGGCAGCAGGCCAGGGCACCGTGCCCCAGATCGCACCATAGGGCAGCGCGCGGGCACGGATTGGTGACAGCGGCGACCCCGCACCGGCCGCGTCAACCACAAGGTCAAAGGGGCCAAGGCGGGTCGTGTCGGTGACGAGCCAGCGTTTGTCCTCAACAGGTGCCGCCGTGATCCGGGCCGACGGAGTAATCACGGCGCCCGCCGCCAGTGCCGCATCATGAAGCGCTTGAAAAAGGGCGGCGCGGTGGATGGCAAGCCCGTGCCGCGTCCCGCCGGGCCGGTCATAGGCAACCGACAGGACTATGCGCCCGTGGTCCACCTCGATCCCGGACATCCGGTCGATCCTGGCCCCCAGGTCCGCAAGCCGCGCGCCCGTCATCTGCAGCACGGCCTGCCCGACCGGCTGGATCACCAGCCCCGATCCAACAGGGCGGGGCGCGTCGAACTGGTCAAAGACCTGCACAACATGGCCCGCCTGCGCCAACAGCGCCGCCGCCGCCAACCCGCCGATCCCGGCCCCCACGATCGCAATGGTCTGCGGCTTGCCCATTGCGGCATTGCTAGCGGCCCCGCCAGCTTTCGGCAACTCGGCCCCTTTACCGCCCCCCGCCCCGTGCCTATAACGCCACGCATGTCAAACGGGCTGATCTCGCGTCGAATTACGGGCCCGGCGGGCTGATCCCAGCCGCCGGGAGTTTTGCGCACGCCTTTCCCCTTTCCCTTTCCGCGAGTGACACCCCATGTCTTCCGACACGACAGATACGACGTCCCCCGACTACCGCGACACGGTGTTCCTGCCTGAAACCGATTTCCCGATGCGCGCAGGCCTGCCGCAGCGCGAACCCGACTGGCTGGCCCGGTGGGAGCGGATCGGGGTCTATGACCGGTTGCGCGAACAAAAGGGCCGCACGCCCTTTGTGCTGCATGACGGCCCGCCCTATGCCAACGGGCACCTGCATATCGGCCATGCGCTGAACAAGGTGCTCAAGGACATGGTCGTCCGCAGTCAGCAGATGATGGGCCGCGATGCGCGCTACGTGCCGGGCTGGGACTGCCACGGCCTGCCGATCGAATGGAAGATCGAGGAGCAGTACCGCGCCAAGGGGCTGAACAAGGACGACGTGGACGTGGTGGATTTCCGCCGCGAATGCCGCGCCTTTGCTGCCGGCTGGATCGACGTGCAGCGCGAAGAGTTCAAGCGGCTGGGCGTGACCGGCAACTGGGCTGATCCCTATCTGACCATGGATTACCACGCCGAAGCGGTGATCGCCGGGGAGTTCATGAAGTTCCTGATGAACGGGAGTTTGTACCAGGGGTCAAAGCCCGTGATGTGGTCGCCCGTGGAGAAGACCGCGCTGGCCGAGGCGGAGGTGGAGTATCACGACCATACGAGCCATCAGGTTTGGGTGCGGTTCAGGGTGGCGGCAGGTAGTCCAGACGAAACCAATGCGACCTCAATGGACCGCTTCCTTGAGTTAGTGAACGCGTCTGTTGTTATTTGGACCACCACGCCTTGGACAATTCCACAGAACCGCGCTGTGGCTTTCAACCCAAACGTTGAGTATGCGCTCTTTGAAGTAGTTTCGATCGGGGAGAATAGCAGCGCTAAAGTAGGGGAACGGGTTTTGCTGGCCATCAAGCTAGCAGATTCTGCTTTCGCGGCCGCGCGTGTGACCCAGCATAGAATGCTGATGCAACTAAACTCTGATGACTTGGCTGGCCTTCACCTTGACCATCCGTTCCACCCGGCCAACCTTCATGCAGCCGGCGTTGAAATGACGAATGAGTGGGAATTTCTCATCCCCATGCTCCCCGGCGATCACGTCACCGACGATGCGGGTACGGGCTTTGTCCATACCGCCCCGAGCCACGGCGATGACGACTATCAGATGGGCGTGAAGTTCGGCCTGCCGATGACCTACAACGTCGAGGCGGACGGGTCTTACCGCGCCGACTTGCCCCTCTTTGGCGGCCAGCACATCATCCTGCCGGACGGCAAGGAAGGCCCGGCCAATGTCAGCGTTATCAAGCAGCTGGCCTATTCCGGTGCCCTTTTCGCAAAGGCAAAGCTGAAGCACAGCTACCCGCATTCCTGGCGCTCCAAGGCTCCGGTGATCTACCTCAACACGCCGCAGTGGTTCGTGGCCATCGACAAGACGCTGGATGACGGCATGGGCACCTATGGCGACACCATCCGCACAAGGGCGCTGAACTCGATCAACCAGCTGGTCGAATGGACCCCGGCGACCGGGCGCAACCGCCTGCATTCGATGATCGAGGCGCGCCCCGACTGGGTGCTGTCGCGCCAAAGGGCATGGGGCGTGCCGCTGACCGCCTTTGTCAAAAAGGGTGTCAGACCGACTGACCCGGATTTCCTGCTGCGCAACGCGGACGTCAACGCCCGCATCATCGCGGCGTTCGAGGCGGAAAGCGCCGATGTCTGGTACACCGACGGCTTCAAGGGGCGCATCCTGACCGGCATCGTTGATCCTGCGGCCTATGATCAGGTGATGGACGTGCTGGACGTGTGGTTCGACTCAGGCTCGACCCACGCCTTCGTGCTGCGCGACCGTGCGGATGGATCGTCGGATGGTCTCGCGGATCTGTATCTTGAAGGCACGGATCAGCATCGCGGCTGGTTTCATTCCAGCATGCTCCAGGCCTGCGGCACCAAGGGGCGCGCGCCCTACCGGGGTGTGCTGACGCATGGCTTTACCCTCGACGAAAAGGGCATGAAGATGTCCAAATCGTTGGGCAACACGACGGCCCCGCAGACGGTGATCGACGAATATGGTGCTGATATCCTGCGGCTCTGGGTGGCGCAGGCCGACTACACGGTCGATCTGCGGATCGGCAAGGAGATCCTCAAAGGCACCGCGGACAGCTACCGGCGCCTGCGCAACACGATGCGCTACATGCTGGGCGCGCTGAAGGGGTTCACCGAGGCTGAGCGCGTGGCCCATGCGGACATGCCCGAAGGCGAACGTTTCATTCTGCACCGGCTGGCGGAGCTGGATGCCGAAGTGCGCGAGGGCTATGCGAAATATGACTTTCAGGGGGTGTTCCAGAAGCTTTTCGCCTTCTGCACCACGGACCTTTCGGCGGTCTATTTCGATATCCGCAAGGACGCGCTTTACTGCGACGCACCTGACAGCCTGCGGCGGAGGGCCTGCCGGACGGTGCTGGATATCCTCTTTCACCGACTGACCACTTGGCTGGCCCCGGTGCTGGTCTTCACCATGGAAGAGGTCTGGCTGGAGCGGTTTCCCGGCGGCGACTCTTCGGTCCATCTGCTGGATTTCCCGGACACGCCAAAGACATGGCTGGATCAGGCGCTGGCGGCAAAGTGGGACATCGTGCGCGAGGCGCGGCGCGTGGTGACCGGCGCGCTGGAGGTACAGCGGACGGCCAAGGTGATCGGCTCGTCTTTGGAAGCATCGCCGGTTGTGTATATGGACAATGCCCGGCTTGGCATGGATGCAGAGGCTTTTGCCGAGCTTTGCATCACATCCGGGCTTGAGTTTTCCAGAACTGACGCGCCTGCGGATGCCTTCACGCTTCCCGATGTTGGCGGTGTCGCCGTGACGTTCCGCCCCGCCCCCGGCCACAAATGCGAACGTTGCTGGCGCGTGCTGCCCGATGTGGGAACCCATAAGCACCCCGGGACCTGCCAACGCTGCAACGACGCCTTGGGATGATCCACCGCGCGGTCCTGACCGGGCCGTTCGGACCGATGACGCTGGTCGAAGAGGCTGGCGTCATCACGCGCCTTGAATGGCGGGCCGATCCCGGCGAAGGCTCGCCGCTTTTGACCGAGGCCATCCGCCAACTGGCCGCCTATTTCGACCGGGCGCTGACGCGGTTCGACCTGCCCTTCGACTGGGGCACGGGGCTGCAGGCGCAGGTTCGCCGGGCCATGGCCGCAATCCCGTTCGGCGAGACCCAGACCTATGGCGACATTGCCAGGACCGTCGGCGCCCCGGCCCAAGCCGTGGGGCAGGCCTGTGGCGCAAATCCCATTCCGATCCTGATCCCCTGTCACCGGGTCCTTGGCCGCAACACGCTTGGCGGGTTTTCGGCACCCGGCGGGGTGGAGACCAAGGTGACCCTTCTGCGCCATGAAGGGGCCGCAGGGCTGCTGATCTGACCCCGCCACACCGCTGCGCGCGTTATCCGGCGCGCTGGACCCATCCGCGACCTTGCCACTGCTGGTGCAAGCGCGTAGCCCTGCTTGTAACGGTTTCATGACAGGCAATTGACGTGACATTCGGCGTGTTTATGGCGGTGATGGCTGCGGCCCTGATCCATGCGTCATGGAACGCGCTGATCAAAACCGGCACATCCAAGCAGTCTGCGATGCTGATTCTGGGCATCGCCCAGGCGCTGTGCGGCATTGGCATCGCGATCTGGAAGGGCATTCCGCCCGAGGCCGCCTGGCCCTGGCTTTTGGCATCCGGGCTGATCCACATGTGTTATCAGCTGAACCTTGGCTATGCCTATGAGCATGGCGATCTGAGCCGCGTTTATCCCATCGCGCGCGGCACGGCCCCGATGATCGTGCTGGTTATCAGCGCCCTTTTTCTGACCGACCCCATGACCGCAACTGAGGTGGCGGGCGTCTTGGTCCTGGGACTTGGCATCCTTTTGATGGTTCGTGGCCTGTTTACCAGTGGCGAGTCGCGCAAGATGCTGCCCTTTGCCCTGGGCGCGGCAGCGGCCACGGCGGGGTATTCGATCACCGACGGGATGGGCGCGCGGGCGGCGGGGGATGCGGTCCTTTATGTGGGCTGGCTGATGATGATCGCGGCGGTATTCTACGTCCCCGCCGCTGTGGCACTGAAGGGCACGGTGCTCTTTCGCGCCCCGCCTCGCGCCTGGGCGATCGGGCTGCTGGCGGGGGCGCTGTCCTTTGGGGGATATGCGATTGCAGTCTGGGCGATGACCGTCGCCCCGATTGCGCTGGTGGCGGCCTTGCGCGAAACGTCGATCCTGTTTGCGGTGCTGATCGGCTGGCTGGTTTTTGGCGAGGCGATGACACGAAGCAAGGCGATCGCTTCCTTGATCATCGTCGCGGGCGTGATGCTGACCCGCGCCTAGCCCACGCGGCGCCGCAAGGGCGGAAGAACCTGCTGCGCAATGCCAGCACAGCAAAGGTAGATCGACGCCACGATCAGGCCCCAATGCGCCCAACTGTTTTCATAAAAATCCACCCAGGCCGCCCAGCCGGCAAACACCACCCAGGCCGAGGCCATCGGCAGCGTCACCAGACGCCAGCGCTCGGTGCGGACGGGGTGGACGAATTTCAGGTTGGTGAACATCGTGATGGTCAAAAGCACGACAATGGCGAGAATCACCATCTCGGGTGGATCGATGGCGAAAAGCACGAGGACGACCATGTTCCAACAGGCGGGAAATCCCGCAAAGCTGCTGTCCTTCGTCTTCATCCGCGTATCGGCAAAATAGATCACCGAACCGTAGACGATCACGATGATGGCAATCCAGCCGGGCCAGCCGGTCAGCATCCCGGATTTGAACAGCGCATAGGCCGGGATGAAGACATAAGTCAGATAGTCGACGATCAAATCCATCAACACGCCGTCATAGGTCGGCCAGTTCGTTTGCACGTCATAGCGCCGCGCCAGCGGTCCATCGAGGCCATCAACCAGCAACGCCACGACCAGCCACAGAAACATCAGGCTCCATTTTTCCTCGACCGCCGCCAGCATGGCCAGCATCGACAGCACCGCCCCGGTGGCAGTGAAAAGGTGGACAAAAAGCGCCTTGAGCCGGTCAGTCATCCTTAAGGTGATCGCAAAAAATCGCCCTACAGGCAAGTCACGGTGCAAGAAATGCGCCGTCACAGAACCCGTCGGTTCAAATCAGCCGGGCAGGACCGCGCTAGACCGGCATATTGTCGAAATCCTGATCTTCGGGATCGGGATCTATGGCGCGTGCACCGGGTTGGGCGGTCGCGGAGTCGTCGCCCCGCGGATGCGGAACGCCCGACATCATAGTCGAAAGGGCCGTCATCTCGGCGCGCAACGCGGCAAGCGCCGCCCTTTGGCCGATGCAAACGCTTTCAGCCACCTCTTCGGCCATGACGATCAGTGGGGAATCGTTTTCCTTGGTGTTCATGCGGGTCTCCATCAGGTCGCACAGGTGCGGCAGAAAGGCGTTGCAGGCAGGACATCCAGCCGCTCGTCTTCGATCTCGGCACCGCATTTGACGCAGGTGCCGTAATCGCCACTTTCGATCCGGCTGAGGGCTGCATCTATCTGGCGCAGATCATGCTGCCCGGTCAGGCCGGATGTCTCCAGGACCTCGTCGCCCTCACGTTCCGCCGCGAGGTCCTCCCAGTCGGGGTTCTGGTGGCTTTCAAGCTCCTCTTCGATGGCAGCAAGCCTGCCCTCGGTGGCTGCTTTCTGGGCAACAAGCGCTGCCTTGCGGGTGGCGATGGGGGTTCTTGCTGGAATCGGCATGGATTGGCTCCGGTTGTTGCATTGCCATATTGGGCGCAATGCAACCGAGCCGCATTGATCCACGTCAAGCGCGGGGATGCGCTTTGGCGTAAACTTCCATCAGTCGGGCGGAGTCGACGGCCGTGTAGGTCTGCGTGGTGGACAGCGACGCATGCCCAAGCAATTCCTGGATGGCGCGCAGATCCGCACCCGCCGCCAGCAGATGCGTGGCAAAGCTGTGGCGCATCGCGTGGGGCGTGGCCGTCGCGGGAAGGCCAAGCTGCAGGCGCGCCCGTTCCATCGCCAGCGCGACCAGACGCGGGTTCAACGGACCGCCACGTGTGCCGCGAAAGAGGGGCGAACCGCGTTCCGCCGGATAGGGGCACAGGCGCACATAGGCACTGACCGCGTCGCGCATGACCGGCAAGACCGGGACCAGCCGCTCCTTGCCGCCCTTGCCAAGAATGCGCAGCACATCGGGCAAGGGATGGTCGCGCCCCGTCAGTCCCAGCGCCTCTGATATGCGCAAGCCGCCGCCGTAAAGGACGGTCAGCACCGCCACATCGCGCGCCGCGATCCAGTCGCTGGGTGCTTGGGTGCCGACCATCTCGATCATGTCGGCCGCACCGTCGACCGACAAGGGGCGCGGCAGCTTGCGCTGAAACCTCGGCGCGCGGGTGGACAAAAGGGTCGTGGCATCGCTGCCCGTCCGGTCGGCGGCCCAGGCGGTGAACCGCTTGACCGCGCTTAGTCCCCGAGCAAGTGACCGTGCCGACAGCCCGCGCCCGCGCGCATCGGCCATCCACGCGCGCAGATCGGATTGCCCCGTCGTGGCAATGGCCGCCAGACCGAGGCCGCCACCCTTGTGTCCGACCATGAAATCCAGAAACTGGCCCACATCATGGCCATAGGCGGTGATCGTATTTGGCGCAAACCCGGCAATCGCGCGCATTTCCGTCAGCCAGTCGCCCAGCGCCTGTTGCAGCGCCGGGACGGATACACGCTGACCGGTCACGCCAGCCAGCGGCGCATCGTCCGCTCAAAGACGCCCGCAAAAAAGGCCAAAAGCTCGGTGCCGTGGTTGGGCTTGAACTGGTGGGGGTCTTCGGCCCCCATGACCAGCATGCCCGGCAGGCGCCCCGTGCCAAAATCAAGGCGCATCAGCGCTTCGGAGCGGATTGTCCCCGCGCGGTCGCCATAAAGAGGTGCCGAGGCAGGTGTCACGGCGCGCAGCACAACAGGGCGCAGCGGGACATTGCGCCCGCCCATCAGGTAGTCGCCGACAAAGCCGGGTTCGGCCACGAAAAGCACGTCGCCGAGCTTGCGCAAGGCGGGATCCTCGTCGCCCTGCAGGCTTTCGAGGACCAGCCGGATGCAATCGACGCGCAACGTCTGCGCCACCTCGCCCCCCAGACTGTGCAGGAAATCCTCAAAGCTGAGCGGGTCAAGAAGTTGCAGGATCGCGCGCTGCACCTGATTGGTGCCGGCCAGATTTTCATAAGCGGCGGCGATGACGGTGCGGTGCGTGTCCTCCAGCCGGTCAAGCCGGTTGGACAGGCGCTGCATCGCGATGCCGCGCAGATCGACGATGTTCTCGCCCATCGCGCGTTCATTGGCGGCCACGAGCGCGTTCATCACGTCGCGGTCCTCGAGGATCGTTTCGGGTTCCGCGATGATCTTGTCGCGCAGGTCTTGTTCGATCATGGCATCCCCTTGCCGCCGGCCGCTGATGCGCGGCCGGGCCTCAGACGATCTTTTGCCCGGTTTTGGCCCAGTCTTTCAAGAACTGCTCCAGCCCCTTGTCGGTCAAGACATGCGAGGCAAGCGATTTGATCACACCTGGCGGGGCGGTGATCACATCCGCACCAATCAGCGCACAGTCCTTGACGTGATTGGCAGTGCGGATCGAAGCCGCGAGGATCTGCGTCTTGAAATCGAAATTGTCATAGACGGTACGGATGTCGCCAATCAGATCTAGGCCATCGACGTTGATATCATCCAGCCGCCCGATAAAGGGGCTGATGAACGTCGCCCCCGCCTTGGCCGCGATGAGCGCCTGGTTCACGCTGAAGCACAAGGTCACGTTGACCATGAACCCGTCCCCGGACAGCACCTTGCAAGCCTTGAGCCCGTCCCAAGTCAGCGGAACCTTGACCGTGATGTTCGGCGCGATGGCGGCAAGCTTGCGGCCCTCGGCGATCATTTCCGGCGCGGTCAGGGCGACAACCTCGGCAGAGACCGGGCCCGACACGATGGAACAAATTTCCTTGGTCACCTCGATGATGTCGCGGCCCGACTTCAGGATCAGCGACGGGTTGGTGGTCACACCATCCACCATCCCCAGATCGTTCAGTTCCGCAATCGCTTCGACATCGGCGCTATCGACAAAGAATTTCATGGGGGGCGTCCTTGGGATGGGTTGTCATGGATCAGGGCGGGGTTTACCCCAAAGGGCGATCAAGGAAAAGGTGAAGTAGTGGCCGACCGGGTCTATGAGGCGGGGGAGATCGTCGGCGTGCTGACGACCGAGCCGCTGGGCCGGATCCTGGACTACAAGGCGCCCGAGGGCGGCTGCGGGGATGGCGACTTTGTCGAGGTGCCGCTGGGTCCACGTCGGGTGCTGGGTGTCGTCTGGGGCAAGGGAAAGGGCGACTGGGACCCTGCCAAGGTGCGCGCCATTCTGCGGGTACTGGATGCGCCGCCCATGCGGCTGGAAATGCGCGGCTTTTTGACGCGGGCGGCCGATTACACGCTGACGCCGCTGCCCGCGATGCTGCGGCTTGCAACGCGTGCGCCGGGCCTGGGTGATCCGCCCTCGACCCGGCGCGTCTATCGGTTGGCGGGGCCGGTGCCGAACCAGATGACCGAGGCGCGCTTCAAGGTGATCGACGCGTTGCGCGGCTGGGGCGGGGCGGCGGTGACACTGGGGGAACTGGCCGAGGCGGCGGGCTGCGGCACGTCGGTCGTCAAGGGTCTGGTAAAGTTGGGCGTGCTGGTCGAAGAGGACGCGCCGAAAGATACGCCCTTTCCGGTCCTGACCTCGCAAGGCCCCGCACATCTGGAAGGGGACCAGATCGCAGCCGGGCAGGCATTGGTACAGTCGGTCGCGGCGGACAGGTTTTCGGCGACCCTGCTCAAGGGTGTGACGGGATCTGGCAAGACCGAGGTCTATCTCGAGGCGGTTGCCGAAACGCTGAGGCGCGGGCGGCAGGCGCTGGTCTTGCTGCCCGAAATCGCGCTGACCTCGGAATTTCTGAACAGGGTTGAAGCGCGGTTCGGGGCAAGGCCGGCGGAATGGCATTCCGGCATCACCATGACCGAACGTCGGCGGGTCTGGCGCATGGTGGGGCAGGGCGAGGCAAGCCTGGTCGTCGGCGCACGGTCGTCGCTGTTCCTGCCCTATCAGCAGCTGGGGCTGGTGGTCGTGGATGAGGAACATGACGGTTCTTACAAGCAGGAGGATGGGGTTCTCTACAACGCGCGTGACATGGCCGTGCTGCGTGCGTCCATCGTCGGCTGTCCGGTGGTGCTGTCCTCGGCCACGCCATCGCTGGAAAGCTGGGCCAATGCCGAGGCTGGAAAATACACGCGCCTCGATCTGACCGCGCGCTATGGGGCCGCCGAGATGCCTGCGATGCGCGCCATCGACATGCGCAGCGAGACACTGGCCGGCGACCGCTGGATATCGCCTTCACTGGCGGCCATGGTGCAGGCGCGGCTCGACAAGGGTGAGCAGGCGATGCTGTTCTTGAACCGGCGCGGCTATGCGCCGGTCACACTGTGCCGGGCCTGTGGCAACCAGATCGGCTGCGACCACTGCGACGCGCGCATGGTCGAACACCGGTTCCAAAAACGCCTCGTCTGCCACCAGTGCGGGGCAACGAAACCGGTGCCGCTGGCCTGCCCCACCTGCAAGGTCGAAGGCAAGATGGCCGCTGTGGGGCCAGGGGTGGAACGCCTAGGGGAAGAGGTGGCGTTGCGTTTCCCCGAGGCGCGGGTGGCGGTGCTATCATCGGATCTGTTCGGGTCCGCGCGTGCGCTAAAGGACCAGATCGGCGTGATTGCAGATGGCGGGGCCGACATCATCATCGGCACCCAGATCGTCGCCAAGGGGCACAATTTTCCGCATCTGACGCTGGTTGGCGTCATTGATGCCGACCTTGGGCTGCAGGGATCGGACCTGCGGGCGGCCGAACACACGTTCCAGCTGATGCGTCAGGTGGCAGGGCGGGCGGGGCGTACCGCCGAGCGGCAGGGAGAGGCCGTGTTGCAGACCCACCAGCCCGAACACCCCGTCATCCGCGCCATCCTTGGCGGCGACGAAGAGGCGTTCTGGCGGGCCGAGGCAGCAGAGCGCAAGGCGGCAGGTGTCCCGCCCTATGGCCGGATGGCGGGGATCATCCTGTCATCACCGGATGTGGCGCAGGTGTTCGACATCGGGGCGGAACTCGCGCGCCGGGACGGACCTTTAAGGCGCGTCGGCGCACAGGTCTTTGGCCCGGCACCGGCCCCCATTGCAAGGGTACGAGGTCGCCACAGGGTGCGGTTGCTCGTCAAGGCTGACAAAGGCGTGGCCTTGCAGGCCGCACTGGCCGAATGGGTGGCGCAAATCAAACTGCCGACCAACCTGCGGTTGGCGATCGATATCGATCCGCAAAGCTTTTACTGACCGCGCCGGGGGCCTGCCCCCCCGAACCCCCGGGATATTTGCGGCAGTCCGAAAGATCACGCTTTCCAAAGCCGGACAGGGGATTTTGCAGCGCGCTGCAGGACCCCTTTGGCCTCCAGGTCCAGCTGAACGCATTTGACCCACCACCCCGCCGTATCGCCGCCGGGGAAAAGTTCGCTTGGGAGATGGGGCAGAACCGCTGTGATGATCTCGGCAGGTGTCAGGCCAGGCGGGGAGGTGGGGCAGACCGCCAGGACTGCCACGCGCATCGCGGCAAACTTGTCGGCATCCACCGAATAGGTCTTGCCTGGCTGCCCGACATTCTCGACTTGGATTTTCCCCGGCATCATCGGACCTTTCCCAGCTGGTTCGTCGGCCCGATTGTATCCCGCACAAGGCTGCTCTGGCCACAACCGCATTCGGGGTATATCGAAGAAACCATGTTGCGCCGCATGACCCTTGCCGAGGCGGAAAGCCTGCCACGCTGGAGGCGACCCGAAAGCCTGTTGTTCCTGACCGCCGCAGCGATGCCCATCGCGTTCGCGACCTGGTCGGCGCTGCTCAACAATTTTGTGTTTGAGATTGCGGGCTTCTCCGGCGTTGAGATCGGCTGGCTGCATACGGTGCGCGAAATTCCGGGACTGTTGGCGGTGCTGGTGATCGCCTTGCTGTTCGTCTTTCGCGAACAGATGTTTGGGCTGTCGATGCTGATCCTGCTGGGTGCGGCGACGGCGGTGACGGCATGGTTCCCGTCGCTGGGCGGGATCATGACGATCACGCTTTTGTCGTCTATCGGGTTTCACTATTTCGAGACGGTCAACCAGTCCTTGCAGCTGCAATGGATCGACAAGGGCCGTGCGCCGCAGGTTCTGGGATGGATCGTCGGTTTCGGGTCGGGCGCATCGCTTGCGGCCTATGCGGCCATCGTGTTTCTTTGGGAGCCGCTGGGGCTGACCTATGACATCGTCTATATGGTGTCGGGCGGGCTGACGGTGGTGATCGCGATCTTTTGCATGATCGCCTATCCGCAATTTGACGGACCCCATGTCCAGCACCGCCATATGGTGTTGCGTCGCCGCTATTGGCTTTACTACGCATTGCAGTTCATGGCGGGCGCGCGGCGACAGATTTTTGTGGTGTTTGCGGGCTTCATGATGGTTGAGCGGTTCGGCATGAAAGTGTCCGAGATGACGGCCCTTTTGTTGATCAATTACATCTTGCAGATGTTCGCGGCGCCGATTATGGGGCGCGCCTTGGGCAAGTGGGGCGAACGCAATGTCATGGTGTTCGAATACGTGGGATTGACGCTGGTCTTTCTTGCCTATGGCGGGCTTTATTGGTTCGGTTGGGGGCTGGTGATTGCGAGCGGCCTTTATATTGCGGACCAGATGTTCTTTGCGTTGTCCTTTGCGCTGAGGACCTATTTCCAGAAGATTGCCGATCCTGCGGACATCGCCCCGACGGCCGCAGTCGCCTTTACCATCAACCACATCGCTGCGGTATTCCTGCCTGCCGCACTGGGATACATGTGGGCGAAGTCGCCCGACTACGTGTTCGTTCTGGGGGCGGGGATGGCGCTGGTGGCGCTGGCGCTGGCGCTGTTGATCCCGCGCCATCCCGAACCGGGACATGAGACAATCCTCGCCCGCGCGGCCCGGCCTTCGGCAGCGGAATAGTCGCAGTTGCACGGCGGTTGCGGGTTTGTGGTCGATCCCCCATGCATGGTAGGGTGCGTGACGCCCTTGGGATGGCGCAACTGCCCGGGCCATCCCGTCTTCACTCGATCAGAACGCAGGCCCCAGCATGGCACTTCAGTTCAACCTGTCGCAATCGCAACGTTGCTCCGACTGCCCGATCCGGCACCGGGCCGTCTGTGCGCAATGCGAAACGGACGAATTGGCCGCGCTTGAGACGATGAAGTATTACCGCAGCTTTCAAGCGGGCCAGGCGGTGATCTGGTCAGGCGATACGATGGATTTCGTGGCCAGCGTCGTGACCGGGATCGCGACCCTCACCCAGACGATGGAGGATGGGCGTCGCCAGATGGTGGGCCTGTTGTTGCCGTCGGACTTCGTCGGGCGACCGGGGCGTCCCCACGCGGCCTATGACGTGACGGCGGCCACCGATCTGGTGATGTGCTGTTTTCGCAAGAAACCGTTCGAAGCGATGATGGCGAAAACGCCGCATGTCGCGCAACGTCTGTTGGACATGACGCTGGACGAGCTGGATGCGGCGCGGGAATGGATGTTGATCCTGGGGCGCAAGACCGCGCGCGAGCGGATCGCGAGCTTCATCTCGATTCTGGCGCGGCGCGAGGCGGCGCTGCAGGTCAGGCCGCCACGCGGGGAGGTGGCGATCGACCTGCCTCTGACACGCGAAGACATGGCCGACTATCTGGGCCTGACGCTGGAAACGGTCAGCCGCCAGATCTCGGCGCTAAAGCGTGAAGGGCTGATCGTGCTGGTCGGCAAGCGGGGTGTCACCATCCCCGATCTGCAGGCATTGCAAAACGAAGCTGGCGATGACACGGCAGGTGGCCCCCGCCTGTGACCCCGCAAGTCAGTGGGTCATGAAGACCGGCAAAGTCGCGGCCTCCAGGATATCGCGGGTCGCGCCACCAAGGATCGCCTCGCGCAGCCGCGAATGGCCATAGGCGCCCATCACCAAAAGGTCGGCACCTTGATCCATTGCGTGGCGCAGCAAGACATCCGACACGCGCGGCAGATTGCGAGCCAGGACCGACACCTCGGCCTTGACGCCGTGGCGCACCAGCATCTGGCACAAGAGGCCCCCGGGATCTGATCGCTCGGTGCCATAGACCGGCGGGGCGATGACCGTTATGTCGACCCGTGCCGCGGATTTCAGCAAGGGCAGGGCGCGCCGGACGCTGGCCATCGCCTCGCGGCTTTGGTTCCACGCGATGACGATCGTTTTTGGCTGCGACATCGGTTTGCCAGTGTCGGGCAGGACCAGAACCGGTGCGCTGCCTTCGAAAAGAGCAGCCTCGACCACGGCCTCGGCCTCCGGCCCGCAATTGGCGCCAAAGGGCTGCGCGAGGACGACGAGATCGGCATAGCGCGCGCGCTGTGCGACAAGGTCTGTCAGCGCACCGATCTGCGATACGGCGGTCTCGCAGGACCAGCGCAAGGTCGGTGACTGTTCGGTGATGGCGCCGGTAATTGCATCGGCAATCGCATGTGCGTCCTCTTCGGCGCGATCGGTGTCGATGGGCAACACCACGGCACCGCTGCCAATAAAGGAATAGCCGACCTGGGTTCGGTCCACTCCCAGCGCAAGCAGGTCGAGATGTGCATCCATTTCGACCGCTAGGGCCGCTGCAGCCGTCACGGTGGCATCAAGCTGGCGCGTCGAAGTGGCAACGGTAAGGAGTGTCTTGTAGGTCATCATGTGCCTCCCATGTTGCAGGTTCGGATCTTTGACCAGCACGCAGGCTGGCAGAGTTCCTGTTTATCTGCCCGGCGCTGTCGTGACCTTGACCTAGATCAATGCGGCCCCGTCTTTGGCATGACACCCCTGACCTTGGAAAAGTTCCGGACGGGCAACGATTGCCCGATCCGGTTGCCACGACGAGGGGACAAAAGATGTGGGACTACCTGAAGATGATGGTGTTCGGGGTGATTGCGGTACTGGCCGCGATCGCCGCCAATTTCGGGCATGACCTCGCCTATACTGTCAACGCGCTTGTGGTGATGGTCGCAGCCGCTGCGGCCTTTCTATGGGCCTTGCGGACGGCGGATGAGCCAAAGCTCTTTCCTGCCAACGAATATATGGACGGCGTCGTCCGGGCGGGTGTCATCGCGACAACCTTTTGGGGTGTCGTGGGCTTTCTGGTGGGCGTCGTCATCGCGTTTCAACTGGCATTTCCGCAGCTCAACATCGAGGCGATGGGCATCCTGAACTTTGGCCGCCTGCGCCCGCTGCACACCTCTGCAGTAATCTTTGCCTTTGGCGGCAACGCGCTGATCATGTCGTCATTCTACATCGTCCAGCGCACCTGCGCGACGCGGCTCTGGGGTGGCAACCTGGGCTGGTTCGTGTTCTGGGGCTGGCAGCTGATGATCGTGCTGGCCGCAACCTCCTATGTCCTGGGTGGCACGCAGGGCAAGGAATATGCTGAAACCGTCTGGTACATCGACATCTGGATCGCGGTCGTCTGGGTGGCGTTCCTGCTGGTGTTCATGGGCACGCTGTGGAAGCGCCGCGAGCCGCATATCTACGTCGCCAACTGGTTTCTTTTGTCGATGATCATCACGGTGGCGATGCTGCACATCGTGAACAACATGGCGATCCCGGTGTCGATCCTGTCGTCGCAATCGGTGCCGGTGTTTTCCGGCGTGCAGGATGCGATGACGCAGTGGTGGTACGGCCATAACGCGGTCGGGTTCTTTCTGACGGCCGGGTTCCTCGGGATGATGTACTACTTTGTCCCCAAGCAGGCCGAACGTCCGATCTACAGCTACAAACTGTCGATCATCCACTTTTGGGCGCTGATCTTCCTTTATATCTGGGCCGGCCCGCACCACCTGCACTACACAGCACTGCCGGAATGGGCCTCGACCCTTGGCATGGTGTTCTCGGTCATCCTGTGGATGCCCTCATGGGGCGGGATGATCAACGGGCTGATGACGCTGTCGGGCGCCTGGGACAAGCTGCGTACCGATCCGATCCTGCGCATGATGGTCGTCTCCATCGGCTTTTACGGGATGAGCACGTTCGAAGGCCCGATGATGTCGATCAAGGCCGTCAACAGCCTGTCGCATTACACCGACTGGACCATCGGCCACGTGCATTCGGGTGCTTTGGGCTGGAACGGCATGATCACGTTCGGCGTCCTTTATTTCCTGACGCCGCGCCTATGGAATCGCACGGGCCTGTACAGCATGACGTTGGTCAACTGGCACTTCTGGCTCGCGACCATAGGCATCGTTCTTTACGCCAGCGCGATGTGGGTGTCGGGCATCATGGAAGGCCTGATGTGGCGCGAAGTTGATGCCAACGGGTTCCTCGTCAACGCCTTTACCGACACCGTCGCCGCCAAGTTCCCGATGTATGTGGTCCGGGGCACGGGGGGTCTGATGTACCTGACCGGCGGGCTGATCATGGCCTACAACCTTTGGATGACGGTGCGCGCGCAGCCTGCCAGGGCCGCGATCAACGCGAACAACGCCGTTCCTGCAGAATAGAAGAGGGGCAGGAAAATGGCATTTCTCGACAAACACAAGAAGATCGAAACCCACGCGACGCTGCTTTTGGTGCTGAGCCTCTTGGTCGTCACCATCGGCGGGATCGTGGAAATCGCACCCCTGTTCTACTTGCAGAACACGATCGAAAAGGTCGAAGGGGTGCGTCCCTACACGCCCCTGGAGCTGGCGGGGCGCGACATCTACATCCGCGAGGGTTGCTATGGCTGCCACAGCCAGATGATCCGCCCGATGCGCGACGAGGTGGAACGCTATGGCCACTACTCGCTTGCGGCCGAAAGCATGTACGACCATCCGTTCCAATGGGGGTCGAAACGCACCGGGCCGGACCTGGCGCGGGTGGGCGGCAGATATTCTGACGCCTGGCATGTGGATCACTTCACCAATCCGCAGGATGTGGTGCCGGAATCCGTGATGCCGAAGTACAGCTATCTTTTAGGTGCCGACATCGACGGCAAGTACATCGCCGACATCATGTCGACCCATGCGATGGTTGGCGTGCCCTACACCCCTGAAATGATCGAGGCCGCGCGCGCGGATTTCAGTGCCCAGGCCGATCCGAATGCGGATACCGCAGGCCTGGAAGAACGCTATGGCAAGGTCGTCATTTCCAACTATGACGGCCAACCGCAGCTGACCGAGATGGACGCGCTGATCGCCTATATGCAGGTGCTTGGCACGATGGTCGATTTCTCGACCTTCATCCCCGATCCGACGCGATAGGGGGGCATCATGGATACCTACGGACTGCTGCGCGCCTTTGCCGACAGTTGGGCCTTGCTGCTGCTGTTCTTGTTCTTTGTCGGCGTGTTCCTCTGGGCATGGCGACCGGGATCGCGACCGGTGCATGACGCTATCGCTAATTCGATCTTCCGCCATGACAGACAGCCCGCGCCTGAAACTGAAGCCCATAACCCCGCAAAGGAGGCGTAAGCCATGTGCGCCAAGCGAGTAACATCCATCCCCCCGAAGGTTGAGACGACAGGGCATGTCTGGGACGGGGTCGAGGAACTAAACAACCCGCTGCCGCGCTGGTGGGTCTGGGTGTTCGCCCTGACCATCATCTGGGGGATAGGCTATATGATCGCCTATCCGGCCTGGCCCTTGATAACAGGCGCCACCCAAGGGATCCTTGGCCCGTCTGAACGCAAGAACGTCGCGGCCGAGATTGTCCGTTTTGACGAGGCAAATGCGCCCATCAAGGCGGCCCTCGTGGCCGCGGATCTTGCCGCCATCCCCAAGGACGAGGCGTTGAAGCAATTTGCGGTTCCGGCGGGCGCTTCGGTCTTTCGCACGAACTGCGCCACCTGCCACGGATCAGGTGCCGCAGGCGTTCAGGGCAAAGGCTATCCCAACCTTTTGGACAATGATTGGCTTTGGGGCGGCGACATGGAACAGATCCATCTGACCATCACCCACGGCATTCGCAACACCGCAGATTCCGATGCGCGCTATTCTGAAATGCCGAAGTTTGGTGTCGATGAACTGCTGGACGCCACCCAGATCGCGCAGGTTGTCGAATACACGCTGAAGATCTCGGGCCAGGACCATGATGCAGCCCTGGCGGCAGAAGGGGCCACGGTTTTTGCCGACAACTGCGCTGCTTGCCACACCGAAACGGGTGCGGGTGACCGGACGCAAGGGGCGCCGAGCCTGACCGACGCCATCTGGCTTTACGGTGGGGACCGCGCCACCTTGACCGCCACCGTCTATAACGCTCGTTTCGGCGTGATGCCCCCCTGGGCCGACCGCCTGTCCGAGGCGGAGATCCGCGCCGTCGCAACCTATGTCCATAGCCTTGGCGGGGGCGAGGAGCCGCCCGTCGAATAAGCATCGTCGGGTTGATACACATCAAGGTAGCGACGTCGCGCCGCCGCTATCTCAAACGGGGCAAGGGGGAAATCCTTGCCCTGTTCTGTTTCCGGAGTTTTTCGCGTGACCGCACCCGACACCCAGCCGCCCAGCCTTTATGCCGCGCGCGAGCCGATTTTTCCGCGCCGTGTCAAAGGGCGTTTCAGGACGCTGAAGTGGTGGTTGCTGGGGCTGATGCTGGGCATTTATTACATCACGCCCTGGCTGCGCTGGGACCGGGGTCCGAACCTGCCCGATCAGGCGGTTCTTCTCGACCTTGCGCATCGACGGTTCTTTTTCTTCATGATCGAGATCTGGCCGCACGAGTTCTATTTCGTCGCGGGCTTGTTGATCATGGCAGGTCTGGGCCTCTTTCTCTTCACCTCGGCGGCGGGCCGCGTCTGGTGCGGCTATGCCTGCCCGCAGACGGTCTGGACGGACCTGTTCATTTTGGTCGAGCGTTGGGTCGAAGGTGATCGCAACGCCCGCATGCGCCTGCATCGCCAGCATTGGGACCGCGAAAAGCTGGTCAAGCGGGCCATCAAGTGGACGGCTTGGGCGTTGATTGGTCTGGGCACCGGGGGCGCCTGGGTGTTCTATTTCACCGATGCGCCGACGCTTTTTTTCAACCTGATCAATGGCACCGCTGCACCGATTGCCTATATCACGATGGCCATCCTGACCGCGACCACGTTCTTTTTCGGCGGTTTTGCGCGCGAACAGATCTGTATCTACGCCTGCCCCTGGCCGCGCATCCAGGCCGCGATGATGGACGAAGACACCCTGACCATCGGTTACCGCTCGTGGCGGGGCGATCCGCGCGG
>JBKJVF010000225.1:0-4064 GCA_046589965.1 Paracoccaceae bacterium | reverse complement strand
GGCCCGTCCGGTGAGGTATCGCCGACATGGTCCGTCAGCATCAACGCACCGCCGTTGATCGCGACCTGCACGTGCATGTAATACCCCGGCTGACCGGGGGTCTCCATCCGGCCGATATCCTTGGCGTCGAATGCTTTCGCATAGAAATCTGCTGCCTCGCCCGCTTTACCGGCAAGGCTGAGGTAAGGGATCACGCCTTGCATGATCCGGTCTTCCGGACGATAGCGCCGGTCGGGGGGAAGGTCGTCAGGCATTTCTGAACTCCTCTTTTGTCAGTGTTACGCCGCAGCGGCGGCCTCAACGGCGGCCAGGTCGATCTTGCCCATGGTCATCACGGCCGCGAGCGCACGATGCGCGCGCCGCACGTCAGGGCCGGTCATCAGTTCCATCACTTTCGCAGGCACGATCTGCCAGGACAGGCCGAACCGGTCCTTCAGCCAGCCGCAGGGCCCGTGACTGCCGCCACCCTGCACCAGCGCGTCCCATAGCCGGTCCGTCTCAGCCTGGTCCGGCGTCGCGACCGAAATCGAAACGCATTCCGACAACGGAAACATCGGCCCTGCGTCCAGGATCTGGTAGGGCACTCCGTTCAGGACGAAATCGATCACCTCGAAATGCATGGTGCCGTCCGGCCCGCCATTGTCGCTGGCATAGCTGCTTTCGATGCGGCTGTTCGGGATCAGGCCACAGTAGAATTGTGCGGCCTCACGGCCCTTGCCGTTGAACCAAAGCACCGTGCGGATGGAATGTGTCATGGGTAGTCCTCCTCTCTTACCAGGTATCGTCTTGGGCGATGCGCGCCTGCCGGGCGCGTTCGGCCTTGCTGGGGTCGGGGCCGGGACGCGTGCCAATCTGCACCTCTCCCTTGGGTTCATAGGTTGCGATTACGACGCCGCTGTCTGACACCGCGCCGCTGACCAGCGCCATGCCCCGCGCGGAGGTGCCGTCGCCGAACAGCCTTTTGCCAGCGCCGAGGATCACCGGATAGGTCAGCACCATAAGCTGATCCATCAGCCCTCCGGTCAGAAGCTGCGGGATAAGCGTGGAACTGCCCCAGACAAACAGGTCAGGGCCTTCGGTCGCCTTCACGTCGTGCACGCCCGAAAGATCACCCAACCGATTGCTGTTTTGCCAATCCAACGGGCCATTGCCATGTGTGAGAACATATTTCTGCGCCTTGTCAAAGGCTTGTCCCACGGGGTTGCCCGCATCAACATAGGGCCAGTAACCAGCGAATATGTCATAGGTCCGGCGGCCCAGCAGCAGGTCGTAGTCGGTCGTGAACACCTCACCCAAGGCAGCGTCGGTTTTGCTGTCCTCAAACGGCATGGTCCAGCCGCCGAACTTGAAGCCCCCGGTTGGGTCTTCGGTCGGCCCACCGGGCGCCTGCATTACCCCGTCGAGCGATTGAAAAACGGCGCCTTTGATCTTGCGCATGGCTGTCCTCCTGTCTCTGCCCTTCCCGTCAATGGAAGTCGGCTGCAAGAGTATGTTACCAACTGGTTGGTATGTTTCAACTCAAATTGCGTCCGCCTGCGCAGCCGTGGGCCATGTTCCGCCAGGAACGAACGTGTCAGGCCATCCCGCCCGCGATCAATCGTTCGGCAAGGCGGGCGTAGGGTTCCGCCAGCGGCCCATCGGTCGCAGCAATCGGTGTGCCGCTGTCGCCCGCCACCCGCACATCCAGCGCAAGGGGGAGTTCCCCGAGGAACGGCAGGTCCAGCTTGACCGCCTCGGCCGCGACACCGCCATGGCCAAAGATGTGTTCCTCGTGCCCGCAATTGGGGCAGATATAAGTAGACATATTCTCGATCAGGCCAAGGACGGGAGTTTTCAGCTTGTCGAACATGTCCAGCGCTTTTCTTGCGTCCAAAAGTGCGACGTCCTGCGGTGTGCTGACCACGATTGCCCCGGTCAGATGTGTGCGTTGGCACAGGGTCAGCTGGATGTCACCGGTGCCGGGCGGCAGATCGATGATCAGGATATCCAGTCGTCCCCAGGCCACCTGCCCCAGCAGCTGCTGCAACGCGCCCATGATCATCGGACCGCGCCAGACGACCGCCTCACCCTCTTTCAGCATCAGGCCGATCGACATCATGGTGACCCCATGCGCCACCAATGGCTCGATGATCTTGCCATCGGGGCTGGCGGGGCGTTTGGAGACGCCCATCATCTTGGGCTGGCTTGGCCCATAGATATCGGCATCCAGAAGGCCGACCCGCCTGCCCGCCCGCGCCAGCGCCACGGCAAGGTTGGATGCGACGGTGGACTTGCCGACCCCGCCCTTGCCGCTGGCAATGGCGATGATCCGGTCTATGCCGGAAATACGCTGCGGTCCGCCCTGTTGCGGCGTCGGGTGCTGGCCGATCTTGAGGCTGGGGGGCGCAGGTTTGGCGGCGGGTCCATGCGCCGTCATCACAATCTGAACCGACGTGACCCCTGGCAGGGCGGCAATCGCGGCCTCCGCCGCAGTCTGGACAGGAGCCAGCGCCCGCGCCTCGTCAGGCGTCGCCGCCTCGATCACAAAGCGGACTGTTCCGCCGTCGATGGCGAGGGCACGAATCATGTCGCGCCTCACCAGGTCGCCGCCGCCCGGCACTGCGACACGCGCCAATGCGCCAAGCACGTCGTTGCGATCCACTGACATTCGTTTCCCCGCTGCCTAATCCATGGACTAACGTCGTGATCTTTGCGCAGAAGGGCAAGTGACCGTTCTTAAAATGCCCAAAAATACGGCGAACCCATTAGAAATCATGACAAATTTGTGATGGTCAGCCATGCGATTGCTGCATGGCAGCATTGCGCACGACGACGTTGTGCAAGTGCAGCAATCGGCCCATGTTACCCCTAACAGCGCGACAGAACGCATTGTGACATTTCTAACCAGAGGTTTGAGTAACATGGCTACCTTCGTGAACAGCACCACCGCCGCCACCCCCGGTCTTGTCGAGCGCCTGCTGGCGTTCAGCCCGGCAATTGCAGAAGCAATGCGCAAACGGCGCCTCTACACCCAGACGACCTATGAGTTGAACCAGCTGTCGGACCGCGAACTGGCGGACCTTGGCATCAGCCGTCTGTCGATCGCCGATGTGGCCCGCGAGGCTGCCTACGGTCTTTGAGTTTTTGCAAGGTTTCCCACCTCCTCCCGGGAAATCTTTGCGATCAGCGGCGGTGCCTTCCTCCTCCCTGGCACCGCCGCCCTTTTATGACGGGGCGCAAGTCCCAACCCTTTAGGTGCCCCTACCTCCTCCCAGGGTCATCTGAAACCGCGGCGGCCCCTCCCTCCTCCCTGGGGTCGCCGCACCCAGGATTTGGTCCGGCTTCCCCCCTCTCTCCTGAGGTGTCCGGACAAAAAGCGCGGTGGTTCTCGTCCTCCTCCCTGAGGGCTGCCGCAATTTAAGGACCGCGATGGCCCCGTCCTCCTCCCTGGGGACATCGCGGAAAGTTGGGGCGATATCCGGTCCTCCCCCGGGTATCGCCCTTTTTCATGGCGCGGGCGGCTTGTGCGCGGCGCGGCACTTATCGATAGTCCCGTCGCGGTCATCAGGGTCAGACGTGCGCATTTCATTGATCAGTTCGGCACTGGTTGCCGCCTTGGTGGGCTATGGCGCGTCGATCGCACTGGTCCTGTCTGCGGCGGCAGCGGTTGGGGCCACGCCCGCCCAAACCACCAGCTGGCTGTTGGCGGTGTGTTTTTCCAAGGCCATCGGGACGGCAATTCTTTCAACCTGGCATAGGATGCCGATGGTTCTGGCCTGGTCGACGCCGGGCGCTGCGGTGATTGCCGCGACCAGTGGCATCACCTTTGCCGAGGCGGTGGGCGCGTTTGTCGTGGCGGGTGCGCTGCTTGCGCTGACGGGGGCTGTCCGGCCCCTTGGCCAGCTGGTGGCGCGCATTCCCGAGGGCATCGCGGGGGGCATGCTGGCGGGAGTTTTGCTGCCGTTCTGTGTGCAAGGGGCCGGAGCCGCGCAGCGTCTGCCGATGATCGTGCTGCCGATGGTGGCGGCGTTCGCTCTGGTGCGGTTGTGGAATCCGGCCATGGCGGTTCTGGCGGCGTTGGCGCG
>JBKJVF010000233.1:0-5357 GCA_046589965.1 Paracoccaceae bacterium | reverse complement strand
CCGCGCGCCACCCATGCCATAGGTTTGGGCCAGTTTCGCACCCGCAAAACGGACGGTGACCCCGATGATCCTGTACGGCATTTCAACCTGCGACATCTGCAAGAAGGCCATCAAGATGCTGGAGGGTGCCGGTCACAAGGTGACCTTCCGTGACGTGCGGGCGGCCCCCCTGTCGACGCCCGAAATTGAAGCGATTGTTCACGAATTCGGCGACCGTGTGATCAACAAGCAGTCGACAACCTATCGCGGATTTGGTGATTTCCTGCGCATGTCCGAAGCCGAGGCCCAAATCGCGGCCCAACCCGCAGTGATGAAGCGCCCGGTAATTCACGCGGACGGCAAGTGGTACCTCGGATGGGACGACCCGGTCCAGACCGCCCTTCTGGGCTGACCGCCACGACGTTGACGGGAGATCAGACGCCAGCGAAGTCCCGCCGGGTCAAAGCAGCCTCAGATCGCCCGCCGACGACCGGCCATCGCGGCCAGATAGCAGCTCAAAGCCAATTTTCTGATTGTCGTTCAAGCTCTTGAGCCCTGCCCGTTCCACCGCCGAGATATGCACAAAGATGTCCTTGCCGCCATCATCAGGCGCGATAAAGCCGTAACCCTTGGTCGAGTTGAACCATTTCACGGTGCCCGTCGGCATGCCGCTTCTCCTTCGTCCGTAATCCCCCCTGGGCGCCATTGCCACCGGCTGTGCAGCAAATTCACCAGGGCCTTCGGTCTGCGAGGCAATCGGAAAATCTGTCTTCACTGGGCAAAATGATGCCAAACCTGCCTAAAAAATCAAGATGCAACCAGTTTTCCGGACCAAGCGGACACCCTGCCGCTGATGATGCGGTCTAGCGACACTGGACCCCCACCCTTGATGACCAAGATGACGAACAGAAGGACCCAGAACGCCCGCTGGTCCAGAATCAGCGCATCGGAGGCCGTGTCGAACCAGTTGCCGATGGTCTTTTCGCCCGCCAGATGGCCATAGATGTCCGTCAGGCTTTGCACGACGACAAAGCCGATCATGCCCAGCGCGGCGAGCCGTGTCGCGAGTCCGACCACGATCAGGATGGGCAACAAAATCTCGGCCCAGGCCCCCGCCAGCACAACTAGTGTCGCCAACCCGCCAAGCTGGCTGGAATCATAACCCGCAGCCTCCATGGCGCGGGGAAAGATCTGCACGTAGCCGCCATCGGTGGGCGTGAAGGGCCCCGACAGTTTGGTCAGCGCGGAGGACCAGAAATAGCGCGCAAGGACAGCTGCAAAAACCAGCCTTGCCAGCGTCGACAATGCCCAGTCCTGCGCGTGCAGCCAGTCAAAGAGACGTCGGGTGGCAAACATAAGTCCTTGCATCATATTACCTTTGCTATGGCGCCTTGGCTGATAAGCACGGTCAGGATCGCGGTCAAATCGACCTCGGGTGGGGCGGCATCCAAAGCATCTTGCATCGTCATGCCCCCCTGCAGACCCGCAACCAGCGCGCCGCCTCCGGGCGGCATGAGATGTGGTTTTGGATCAAACTCCGGTCGCAGAACCACCACGTCCTGCGCGCCCGGTTTGGGTGCGGGTCCGCCTTCGGTATTCGCGCACCAGATTGCATGGATCGGCCAGGACGAGCGGACAAGCCGCAAGCTTGGCGCAAACGCGATCCGCGCGGTCAGCAGGGCCTGTTCATCAAGGCCGGACAGGTCTGCAGGATCAACGGCCGCGGCGTCACCGGCGTGATAGCTTTCACGGATCGCTTGTTCCAGACGGGCGACGTCCGGCAGATATCCCAGATGCGCCACCGGCGGAAATCTTTGCAGAAACCCTGCGAATTCATCGCCATACAGCATCATCAATCGGGTATTCGGCGGATGCGTCCGCAAGAACTCCCCCGCCATGGCAGCAAAGAACGCCTCGCCCACCAACTTGCGCACCACCGGAAACGCAGCTTCCAGAACGCGCGTCAGGGATGCCGCGACATTGTTGCGATAGACCGAAAAGCGTTTCGGGTCAGGGCGGCCAGAGGGGTCGACCAGCCCCAAGGGAACAGCCGCATCAGGATCGAGCAGGGCCGCCGCAAACTCCGATTGCATCATGGGACCGGGCTCAGGATGGCAGCGGCACGCGCAGCCTCGGCGGCGAGCACGGACCATTCGGGCACATCGTTGTCCCATTCGATCAAAGTGGGCTTCGGACCCGCCAACAGGATCGTCTCGCGGTACAGTTCCCAGACCGGATCGACCACTTCAGCCCCATGGCTATCGATCAGCAGCCGTTGGCCATGGGCATCGTGATCCTCGTCATGGCCGCCAAGGTGAATCTCGCCGACATGCACCAGCGGAAAGGCCCGAAGGTAACCAAGAGGATCATAATTCTGATTGATGCCAGAGACATAGACGTTGTTCACGTCCAGCAGTAATCCACAGCCCGTGCGCCGTGCCAGTTCACCCAGAAACACCTCTTCGGGCATCGTCGTGGCAGAGAATGCCAGGTAGCTGGAAGGATTTTCCAGCAGCATCCGGCGTCCCAGAACCTCTTGCACCTCGTCGATATGATCGGCCACGCGGTCCAGCGTCGCGTCCGTATACGGCAATGGCAAAAGGTCGTTGAGATAGGCCCCGTCATGCGTCGACCAGGCCAAATGTTCAGAAAAGCTGGCGGGTTGCAGCCAGCCGCACAGGTGTTTCAGCCGGGCCAGATGGTTGGCATCAAGCCGACCCTCGCCGCCAATGGACAGGCCCACCCCGTGAACTGAAATCGGAAACCGTTCCGCCAGATGGCGCAATTGCGCAAGCGGCCGGCCGCCGTCGCCCATGTAGTTTTCTGCATGGATTTCCAGCCAGCCAACACGTCCTGCGTCTTCGAGTATGGCCGCAAGATGCTGCGGCTTGTAGCCGACACCGGGACTTGCAGGCAAAGCACGCGGAGATTGGTCAAACATGGGTCAGCCTTCGAAGGAATGACCCTTCCGGCGGATGCCGCCAGAAGGGGAGGTCGCATCGTTGCAGGAAATCAGCCGGCCATGTCGCGATCAAGCGCTTCTAGCGAGCCCATGCGGCCGTCGGGCAGTTCCATCGTGGTGCAGCTACCAGCCGGGACCAGCGTCCATGCATTGCCCTGGTAATCGACTTTCGACGTCCCAGCGCAGGTCGTGCCTTCGCCAGCGGCGCAATCGTTCTGGCCGGCAAGCGACACGCCAAAGCACTTTTCCTTGGAATCCTGGGCATGGGCCGGGGTGACCAGTTGAGCGGACATGGCGGCTGCGAGGGCACCGGCAATTGCAAACGTCTTGGTGTGATAGGTCATGCTATTTTCCTTTTGAGCGTTGGGATGCCGCGTTCGTTGCGACTGAACGAGTGGTAACGCACGTCAGGAAGTTCTGGCCAATCACAGAAAATTTGCACACAATTGCGTGAGGAGGCGTAACGTTTTGATACCCCTCTTTCGCCTCTGGCGCCCTTGGCAAGGTCCGACCAGAGTGAGTTTTATCCCGCATTATCAGCGATATGGGTTAGTGTCCGGCAGGCGCCAATGCTGCAAAACGGAACTCGGCCAAGGCCGCCTCAAGGCTCATCTGGTCGGTACGTGTTTCACCCAGTCGGCGCACTGAAACAGTCCGGTCTTCGACTTCTTTCATGCCGATGGCCATGATCACCGGAACCTTGCCGACCGAATGCTCGCGCACCTTGTAGTTGATCTTTTCATTCCGCACATCCGCCTCGGCCCGGACACCGGCGGCTTTCAGGGCATTGACCGTCTCAAAGACAAAGGCGTCGGCATCCGAAACGATGGAGGCAACGACGACCTGACGCGGGGCCAACCAGAACGGCAACCTTCCGGCATAGTTTTCCAAGAGAATCCCGAGGAACCGCTCGAACGACCCCAGGATCGCCCGGTGCAGCATGTAAGGCCGATGCTTGCCGCCATCCTCACCGACATATTCCGCGCCCAGCCGCGTCGGCGTGTTGCCATCCACCTGGAACGTGCCGCACTGCCATTTGCGCCCGATGGCGTCGGTCAGCTTGAAGTCGAGCTTCGGGCCATAGAACGCGCCCTCACCCGGGTCGATCTCATAGGCATTGCCGGTCTTACGAATGGCATTTTCCAGCGCGGCTTCCAGTTTGTCCCATGTCTCATCCGATCCGATCCGCACATCGGGGCGCGTCGACAGTTTGATCTCGAAACTGTCAAAGCCAAGGTCCTGGTAGACCGACGCCAGCAACGCAATGAAATCTGCGCATTCGGCCTCGATCTGATCCTCGGTGCAGAAGATATGCGCGTCGTCCTGCGTAAAGCCCCGCACCCGCATCAGCCCGTGCATCGACCCCGAGCTTTCATAGCGATGGCACGACCCGAACTCGGCCAATCGCAGCGGCAGGTCGCGGTAGCTTTTCAGGCCCTGATTGTAGACCTGCACATGGCAGGGGCAGTTCATGGGCTTGAGCGCGTTAATGCGCTTTTCCTTGGCGCCTTCTTCGTCGACCTCCACCAGAAACATGTTCTCGCGGTAGGCCTCCCAGTGGCCCGACTTTTCCCACAACACGCGGTCGACCACCTGCGGCGTGCGGATTTCGCGATAGCCCGCGCTGCGCTGACGGCCGCGCATGTAATCTTCCAGCTGGCGATAGATCGTCCAGCCGTTCGGGTGCCAAAAGACCATGCCGGGCGCTTCTTCCTGCAGATGGAAAAGCTCCATCTCGCGCCCAAGCTTGCGGTGATCGCGCTTTGCCGCCTCTTCAAGCATCGTCAGATGTGCCTTGAGGTCGTCACGGTTCTTGAACGCCAGGCCGTAGATGCGCTGCAGCATCGGGCGACTGGCGTCACCCAGCCAATAGGCCCCCGCCACATGCGTCAGCTTGAAGGCATCGGCCGGGACCTGCCCCGTGTGTTGCAGATGCGGGCCGCGACACAGATCCTGCCAGTGCCCGTGCCAGTACATCCGCAGATCCTCGCCCTCGGGGATGCGGGCAATCAACTCCAGTTTGAAGGGCTCGCCCCGCTCAGTGTAGTGCGCGATGGCGCGGGCGCGGTCCCAGACCTCGGTCCGCACGGGGTCACGGGCGTTGATGATCTGCTTCATCCGCGCCTCGATCTGGCCAAGGTCTTCGGGCGTAAAGGGTTCGGCGCGGTCAAAGTCATAAAACCAGCCTTCGTCCCGGACCGGGCCGATCGTCACCTTCACATCCGGCCAGATTTCCTGCACCGCGCGGGCCATGATATGCGCGCAGTCGTGGCGGATCAGTTCCAGCGACTGGGCGTCATCGGCCATGGTGTGGATGGCAATTGTGGCATTGGCCGGGATCGGCCAGGCGAGGTCCCAATGCACACCATCGACCGAGGCGCTGACGGCTTTCTTTGCCAGCCCCGGCGCGATCGAC
>JBKJVF010000125.1:0-6661 GCA_046589965.1 Paracoccaceae bacterium | reverse complement strand
GCCCCCAGTTCCGCCCGCATCCCCTGGCGCAGTTTCAGGTCCAGCGCCGACAGGGGTTCGTCCAGCAGCATCACCTGTGGTTCCACCGCCAGCGCGCGGGCAATGGCGACGCGCTGTTTTTGCCCGCCGGACAACTGGCTGACCATCTTGTCGCCCGCACCGGGCAATTCCACCAGATCCAGCAATTCCTCGGCCCGGGCACGGCGTTTGGCCTTGTCGACGCCCCGCACTTCTAACCCGAACGAGATGTTTTCCCAGACCGGCATCAGCGGGAATAGTGCAAGGTTTTGAAAGATGAGCGCGGTCGGACGCTGGTTCGGGCGCTGGCCCCGCATATCCTTGCCACCGATCCGGATCGCGCCTTCGGTCGGTTCGGTAAAGCCTGAAATCATCCGCAGGATCGTGGTCTTGCCGCAACCGGACGGGCCAAGGAAAGAAAAGAACTCCCCCGGCTGGATGTTCACGTTCACATGGTCAACTGCACGGAATGTGCCGAAATCGCAGCACACATCATCAAGATCAACTCCAGCGCTCATTGACGCATTCCCATCCCGAAAGTTTTTTATTGTCTTGCCAGTCAACCTAAAGAGGCCGTTCGTTGCACGCAACGGGTTTGGCAAACCCGGTGGCAGAATTGAACAAGCCGGGTCTGCAAAGACCCGGCGTGCCCAAAAATCAGTCCAAGGATCAGGAGGCCTTGTACTTGTCAGCGTATTCGCCGCGCTTGGCGATGAATTCGGCCGACTGGTCGGGCCACCACCACAGAGCGGACAGCTTCGCATCGTCGAAGGCCGCGTTGTAATAGGCTGCCACATCGGGGTTGAGCAAGTCGCCCGCGCCCTTGCCGACCGGGTTGGACGAGAAGGCCGTGGCCCACAACGCCGCGCCCTCGGCAGTGGAAACCCACTTGGCCAATTCATGTGCCTGATCGACGTTGACCGCGTTCTTCATCAGAACGAAGCCCTGGTGCCAAGCAAATGCACCTTCGGCCGGGGCCATGTAGCCATAGCCGTCGTTGCGCAGGTTGTAGCCGGTCGAATCCCAGCACAGACCCACGGTCGCGCCGTTTGCGACAAAGCCTGCATTGGCCTCGTTCTCGCCCGACCAGAACTGGACCACGTTGCCCTTGGCCTTGACGGCCTCGGCCAGCGCGATGTCCCAAAGTTCGACCATCTTGGCCATGTCGGTGTAACCATCGAGCCACGGATAGGGCAGTTTGCCCTGCGCATCCAGCCAGCGACCCATTGCGGCAAGCGCCGAATGAGGACGCACGACGGCCTGGTTGGCAGGGTCGAACAGCGCGCCGAGCGAGGGCGGATCGCCCAGAACTGCGGCTTCCTTGTTGTAGACGATGGCCTCGGTGCCCCAGTTAGAGGGCACGTACATCAGGTTGTCGCCATCGCGCGAACGGGCGCCAGCTGCGCCATCGGCCAGACCGGGCAGATAGTTGTCCATCGCCAGCTTGGCAGGATCAAACGCCTGCAGCAGGCCGTTCGAATTCCAGCCGCCCCAACGGTCGATGGTCGGCTCGATCATGTCGATGCCACCTGCTTCCAGCGCCACTTTGGCCTGGGCGAACATGGTGTCCTGATCGGGCTGTTCGGTGAAGTTCACCGTGATGCCGGTCGCGGCGGTGAACGCCGGGAACAGTTTTTCGGCCAGCACGGGATAGCCCGCCCAACCAGTGAAGTTCAGCTCGCCCGATGAGGCCAGCGCCTTGGAAGAGATGATCGCCGGGGCTGCGAGTACGCCCGCGCCGATGGCGCTGTGCCGTAGAAACGACCTCCGGCTCAGCCCGAGTTCAATCTTCTTCATATGTATCTCCCACAGATGTGGCGCTGCTTGTCGGCGCCGTTTGTTTGTTTGCGTCCCTCGTACCGAGACTTCATGCCGTCGTAGGCTTGGTCTTAGGCATGGTCTTAGGCATGTCACACAACAGCCAGATGACATGCATCGGCCGCCGGAACCTCAAACAGTCGTGACCCTTGCGCGCCAACTGTCAAGTCCCTTGGCACGCGCAATCGCGCCGAATGCCGGCATTTCAACCTCCGGCTGCGCCGTCCGTCTTCGCAGCGCGAAAAAGTTCCGCTATGCAGGCAGGGGTCGCCGTCAAAGCGCGCCAGATCTATTGGCAGGCTGCGGCCTGAAAGCGGCCCAGCGGAGTGCGAGACATGAAATTGACGCGGCTAGAGACCTTTACCACACCCGATGTGGGCTTTGTCCGCGCGACGTCCGAGACGGGCGCGCAAGGCTGGGGGCAGGTCTCGACCTATCAGGCCGATATCACCTGCACGATCTTTCACCGCCAGATCGCCCCGCATGCGCTGGGGACCGACGCGCTCGACTTTGCCGACACGTTGCAGCGCATTTCCGAAAAGGAACACAAGTTTCCCGGGTCCTACCTGCGCCGCGCGATGACCGGGCTTGATACCGCCCTTTGGGACCTGCGTGGGCGGCTGGAGGGCAAGCCCGTGGCCAGTCTGATCGGCGGCAGTCCGGGTCGTATCCGGGCTTATGCCTCATCCATGAAACGCGACATCACCCCGGATGAAGAGGCGCGCCGATTTCAGGCGTTGCGCGACACCAAGGGGTTCACCGCCTTCAAATGGCGGGTCGGCGCGGAATGCGGGCGTGATCAGGATGAATGGCCGGGCCGGACCGAGGCGGTGATCCCGGTCGTGTCGCGCGCTCTTGGGCTTGGCATCGACAAGCTGGTGGACGCCAATTCCTGCTATTCGCCCCGCCGCGCCATCGAGGTCGGCCTGATGTTGCAGGACAACGGCATTGGTCATTTCGAGGAACCCTGTCCCTATTGGGAATATGAACAGACGGCCGAGGTCGCCCGCAAGCTGGACCTTGACGTGGCCGGGGGGGAACAGGACTGCGAATATGCCACCTGGGCGCGGATGATCGACATGCGCAGTGTCGATATCGTGCAGCCTGACGTCATGTATATGGGCGGCATGCACCGCACCTTGCATGTCGCGCGCATGGCCGCTGCCGCCGGTCTGCCGGTCACGCCACATGCGGCCAACCTGTCGCTGGTGACGATGTGCACCATGCATCTTTTGCGCGCGATCCCGAATGCGGGAAAGTACCTGGAGTTTTCCATCGAAGGCGCGGATTACTACCCTTGGCAAGAGGGGCTGTTTCTGGGCGACCCCTACCGGATCGAGGATGGTCACGCGACCGTCACCGACGCGCCCGGCTGGGGTGTGGAAATCAATCCTGACTGGCTGGACCGGGCCAGCTATCAGGTGTCAGAGATCTAGGTGGCCCCCCGATCCCAGGACCATCCGGCCAGCCAGCCCATAACGCTCCATGCGGCCAGGCCCACCGCCAGCGACCGCGCCGCAAAGGCAGAGGCCACTTCTGGGGGTGCCACGCCGGTAAAGGCGTCCAGTTCCGGCGCACCGATCACATGCGGCAGCGCCAGCAGGACAACCGCGAGCGCAACCCAGACGGGCTTGCGCCCATAGCCGATCAGCGCAATTCCAACCGCGGTGCAGGCCACGGTTGCGGCCCACCAGACCTGCCGGTCGGTCAGGTCGGGTCCGGCCGTACCGGGCAGTTCCGGCGCCAATCCCAAGGCCGGGGCCAGCTGGATCGCCACGAACCCTGCTATGCCCCACAAGATCCCTTCGCGCGCTGTGACGCGCTGGCCGAAATGCTGGGCCAGACCAAAACCTGCAACCATGATCAAGCCGTAGGCCGCATAAAGCAGCGCGAAAAAGAGAACGGTCATCGCGTTGCGCTGCAATGCGTCGGCGCCGCCCGCATCACCATGGTCATGCGCGGCATGGTCATGCCCGGCAGCCGGGACGCCGTCGTAGTGCACCGCCGCCCCGGTTTCATATTCTTCGCCCAGCAGAATGTATTTCTGGACGAATGCAAAATGCATCAGCGCCGCAAGCAGCCCGGCAGCAATGCCAGCGACAAGCGCGCTGGTCACCATGCGTTGGATCATGATGTCAGGTGGGCGTCAGTGACAGGGAAAGCCTGTCGCGTGCCGCACATCATGCGCCGCATCATGCAGCGTCTGGGATTGCGCAAGGCCCGCAAGGACCACCATCCCGGCGCCAAGCACGGCGACAAAGAGGATCGAGGTCAGCGAACCGGTGGCGGTCTTGGTCGTTGTTCTGGTCGTCATCATCTGCTCCTGGCCGTCACACCCGACGGCAGCGTTGTTTCACCTTGTACGGCCAGTCTCCTGACTCGCGGGTCAAAGCGGTCTTTCGCCTTCCCAATCCCGAAGGACCAGTGGCATTTCGAAAGACCGCTCGCCGCATACAGTCGCGGGGGCGGTTGGGGCTTGGGGCGCTGTATTCAGTCCGCCCTTTCCCCATTCCTGTTTCAGTCCGACGCTTTGCGCCGATCGGACACCGTACCACATCATGTGGCCCCAAGGTCCCGGCGGGGTCAAGCCGAAATGCGCCGTTCTGCGCACCTTGCGCGACGCCTCAGCCCGGAATGCGCGCCAGGGCCTTGGTCCGCAAACCGCCCAAGGGACGCGCGTCGGCAAAGACCCCATCGGGTGACGCCGCATAGAGCCGGGCAAAGGTCACCAGATCACCCAGATCCGCCTCGGTCAGATCGCCAAAAAGATAGGCCACCTTGCCGCGCGCCCGAAAGGCAGCGGTTGATTCCCGCGCGCAGCCGGACATGCAACCGATCCCCGATACGGTGGCATTGACCCCCGCCTCGTGCAGGGCGGCATCCAGCGTCGGGGCAAAACCCTCGCGTCCCAAGGCGCAGTTCTCGCACAGGCTTATGCGGATCATGGTGCATCCTTTCGCAACACGTAGATATCCATGATCCAGCCATGCGCCGCACGGGCCGTCGCGCGCGTGGCCACGATGCGCGGGCTGCATTCGGCCAAAGGACCATGGTCAAGGATTTCTTCGGCCATCCCGACATAGGCCCCCCACCAGATCGTCAGGCCCCTCGGGTCCAGACCCTGAAACCCACAATCGCCGTCCAGCATCACCACCAGCGTCTCAGCCCCTTCTGGCCAGCCATGGTCGCGCAGGCGCCGCCCGGTGGTCGTCACAAACGGCCCGCCCACCGTGTTGAGCGTGATGCCATGCGCTGCCGCCAACACCTGCGGGGCGCTGATGCCGGGGATGACCGTCACCAGAGGTGAGGGGTCCAGCCGCGCCGCGATGCGCAAAGTGCTGTCGTAAAGCGACGGATCGCCCCAGACCAGCAAGGCGACATTTTGGGCGTCGGGATAGGGGGCCAGGGCCGTGGCCCATGCCGCTGCAATCGCATCATGCCAGTCCGCCACACCCGCCTGATAGTCCGGGTTGGTCGTGTCGCGCATTGGCAAATCGAATTGCACAACCTGTGTCGTGCGGTTGGTCAGCACCGCCGCCAGAATCCGCGCGCGCAGTTCTGCCAGATCGGCCTTGTCCGGCCCCTTGCGCGGGATCAGGATCACGTCGGCGGCGTTGATGGCATGGACCCCTTGCCGCGTCACATGATCGGGATTGCCGGTCCCGATGCCGATCAGGGTCAGGCGCTTCATGCGCTGATGTCCGGTGTATCGGCCAGCGCGCCATACAGGATGACCGCCGGAAAGCTGCCGACATCTTCGGCGAGTTTTGCCGCAAGGCTGGTGATCGTTCCACGCCAGAGGCGTTCATCCGCATGGCCCACGGATTCGGCCAGCAAGGCAGGCGTATCCGACGACAACCCATGCGCCACCAATCCGGCCACCAACGCGCCGAACGTCCGCTTGCCCATGAAAACACAGGTCGTCGCATGGGGATCGGCGAGCGCCGCCCAGTTCAGATCACCCGGCAAGCCTCCCGTCACATCCGCCGCCGTGATGAACTGCAGCCGCCGCGCAGCCAGCCTGCGGGTCAGGGGAATCCCCGCCGCCGCCGCTGCCGCACTGGGGGTGGTGACGCCCGGAATGATCTCATAGGCAATTCCCGCCTCGGTCAGGGCGGTGATCTCTTCCTCCAAACGCCCGAAAATCCCCGCATCACCGGATTTCAGGCGCACCACGCGCAGTCCGGCCTTTGCATAATCGACCAGCAACTGGCTGACATGATCCTGCTTGGGCGAGGCGCGACCCGCCCGTTTGCCGACCCCCACCAGATCGGCACCGGGGCGCGCCAGCGACAGGATCGGCCCTGCAGACAGATCGTCGTAAAGGACGGCATCGGCCTCGCCCAGTCGCCTGACCGCCTTGACGGTCATCAGGTCAGGATCGCCCGGCCCGCTGGAAACGAAAGAGACAAAGCCCGGTTTGATTGCCTCGGTCATGGCGGGGCCTCGGCGATCAGGTGAAAGAAACTGCCCGTGACATTGCCGCGCCGCGAGCCTGTCTCGGCGACTGCCGCGCCCGTGGCATCGGTGACCTCGGCCAATGGCGCGTCATCCTGTGACAGGATCGTCGCATAATGAAATTCATGGCCCCGCAGATCGGCCCCGGCGGCAAAGCCCGGCATCGGGTGCGTCAGTCGCGCCGCGCGATATCCCAGATGCATCCGCCGTTTGGCAAAGCTGGTCTCAAGGCTCAGCAACCCCGCCATTTCATGCCGCACCCCTTGCGCATCGACCAGCCCTGCGCCAAGCGCCATGTATCCCCCGCATTCACCATGGACAGGCCGGGTTTCGTCGAATGCCGCAAGACCCGCGCGGAACCTTGTCG
>JBKJVF010000266.1:0-33478 GCA_046589965.1 Paracoccaceae bacterium | reverse complement strand
CACCCGGCGGCAAGGCATGGGTGAAATTGGCGGCATACCCCCGATACCCGCGAGATTTGCCTTGCGCGGCATCGCACGCGATCAGATGGGCCAGCGTTGACGCATCGCCTTTTTTGGCGCGGATACCCCGGCGTTCGGCAGATACCAGATGATTGCGCCAGTTCCGCCTGAGGCCAGCCCGCAGGTCGCCCGACAGATCCCAGACCGCGTGATGCAAAGGCGTCACCAGCGGGATCAGACCGGGTCCGCGCAATTCGCATTCAGGTGTCACGACCGTCAATCCCGGCCAACGCGCCAACCGGCAAAGGGCGTGTCGGCGGTCAAGGGGAGCGCTTCCTTCGTCCCAGACCGGCCCCCGGCTGATCAGTCGCAGCCGCCCGCGCTGCACCACCTGCGCCGACCCGCAAGACAACGCCGCCGTGAACACCTGCGCACCACAGGCGCGCACCGCGTCCGCATAGGGCGCGGATTGCGGGAACGGGTTCAGCGCGGCATCGATGGAGCCAAGATCAAACATGATCGTCATTAACGACGCGGAAAGGTTTCTACCCGCTTAATGGGTCAATGAAGACGGCCTCTGAACGCAAACGCCTCGCCTCTGCCCCGCGCCTCACCCTTTGGGTGCCGACGCTGGCGGCGGGGGCGATGTCCTTGCTTTGGCTCGCGACAGGACTGCTGCTCAAGCTTGTTTAGCCATCCGCAGTTGTCGATTACCTGCCCACGGGAAAGCAAAGCCCCGATCCCGGTCCAGGGATCAGGCCTTGTTCCAAGTCAGGTCCGACAAATGCCGGTGCACCCGCCTTTTGGTTTCTCAGCGATGCAGCAACGATATCCCGCCCGCAAAGACATGCACCTTTTGGGGATGCGCGGTCAGACTGACCGTCTGGTGGCGCAGTTCGGGCCGGATACCGGGCAATTTGCCGACAACCGCCGCCGCATCGCCCTGCTTTTTGAAATACAGCAGCGTCACTTCGCCCAAGGCTTCTGTGATCTCCACCACGCCGGTAAAGATGGCGTCGTTGCCTGCGGCTCCGCCGGTTTCAAGCAAGTCCTCGGGACGCACGCCGATGCGTACCTTTAGTCCCTTATCCGCCGCCATCGTCGGTACGGTCGACGTCGCAACGCCGCCATTGTCGAGCTTGACCACGGTTCTTGCACCGGTTTCCGTCACAACGCCGGACATCAGGTTCATCGACGGGCTGCCGATGAACTGGGCCACAAACTCGTTCTTCGGTCGTTCATAAAGGTCGAGCGGGCTGCCAACCTGACTGATCCCACCACCCGCCAGAACCACGATCCGGGTGGCAAGCGTCATCGCCTCCACCTGATCGTGGGTCACATAGACCATGGTCGAATTCGGCATCGCCTCTTTCAGCTGGGCAATCTCGATCCGGGTGGCCACGCGCAAGGCGGCGTCCAGGTTCGATAGCGGTTCATCAAAGAGGTAAACCTTGGGATCGCGCACGATGGACCGACCGATGGCCACACGCTGGCGCTGACCGCCCGACAATGCCTTGGGCAACCGGTCAAGATAGGGCGTCAGTTGCAGGATCTTGGCGGCCTTGTCGACGGCGGCCTTGATCTCGGCATCCGACTTCTTGGCGATCTTCAGCGCAAAGGACATGTTGTCGCGCACCGTCATATGCGGGTAAAGCGCATAGGACTGGAACACCATCGCAATGCCGCGCTGGGCGGGCGGCACGTCGTTCATGCGCACGCCGTCGATGGAGAAATCACCCCCCGTGATCCGCTCCAGCCCCGCAATCATGCGCAGCAAGGTCGACTTGCCGCAACCGGAAGGCCCGACAAAGACGATCAGCTCACCCGTCTTGATGTCGAGGTTGATGTCCTTTAGGACCTTGACCTCGCCGTAAGCCTTTTCGACATCCTTCAAAAGCAGATCAGCCATTGTGTCCCTCCCTCAAACCAGCCTGGCCAGACAGACACCCCAGGGCGACAGCGCAACGCGCTTGCCCACGGCCGTCTGGCTGCCGAGTTCCATTGCAATTCTTTCCCATGTCCCGTCCGGCAAGCTAACCGTGCCCGGTTCCGCACCCAGATTGACGGCACAAAAGATTGTCTCGTCCCCTTGGCGCGTGAAACTGACGACATCGCCATCGACCACCGGCATCGACATGGTGCCAAGCCGCAGCGTTGCATGGGCGCGCCGAAAGGCCAGCGCCGCGCGGTAATGCGCCAGCATGGATGTCGCATCTGCCTCTTGTGCCGCGACCGACCTTGCCAGGTGTTCGGGCTTGACCGGCAACCATGGCTTGCCACCGGTAAAGCCGCCATTGGTGTTGTCGGTCACCCAGACCATGGGCGTGCGGCACCCGTCGCGGCCCTTGAACTCGGGCCAGAATTCCAGCCCGTAAGGGTCTTGCAATTCTTCATAGGCGATATCCGCCTCTGGCAGCCCCAGTTCCTCACCCTGATACAGGCACAGCGACCCGCGCAAGGTGATCATCAGCGTCGTATAGGCCCGGGCGGCTGCATCCGTCAGCCCCCAGCGGGTGATGTGGCGGATCACGTCATGATTGGAATAAGCCCAGCAAGGCCAGGCATCGGGGGCCGCCTCCTGCATCCGGTGAAAAGTGTCGCGCAGCGCAGTGGCCGTCAGGCGCGTCGGCTGCAGCATTTCGAACGGATAGCACATCTGCACCTTGTCGCCGCCAGACGTGTACTCCGCCATGATTTCCAGACCGCGCTGCGCGTCGCCCACCTCGCCCACCGCCGCCGCGCCGTAGGGGTTCAGAACGGCACGAAATTTGCGCAGGAATTCAAGGTTTTCGGGCTGGTTCTTGTCAAAAAGGTGCAGCTGGTGGTTATAGGGGTTCACCGATGGCGCGATGGAATTGTTGCGCAACGCTTTGGGCAAAGGTGGATTGTCGCGCAGGTACTTGTCGGCAATGTAGAAGTTGATCGTGTCCAGACGGAACCCGTCCACCCCCCGTTTCAGCCAGAACCGGGCCACATCCAACAACGCCTCTTGCACCGCATCGCAGTGGAAATTCAGGTCGGGCTGCGACGTCAGAAAGTTGTGCAGGTAATATTGTTCGCGCCGGTTGTCCCATTGCCATGCCGACCCGCCAAAGATCGACAACCAGTTGTTGGGTGGCGTGCCGTCGCCTTTGGGTTCGGCCCAGACATACCAGTCGGCCTTGGCGTTGGTCCGATCGACACGGCTTTGCTTGAACCAGGGATGCATGTCGCTGGTATGGCTGAGCACAAGGTCGATCATCACCCGGAGACCCAGACGATGCGCAGTGTCCACGACGCTGTCAAAATCCGCCAGCGTGCCGAACATCGGATCGACGTCGCAATAATCGCTGACGTCGTAGCCGAAGTCCTTCATCGGGCTGGTGAAGAACGGGCTGATCCAGATCGCATCCGCACCAAGACCCGCGATGTGCGGCAGTCGCTCCACGATCCCGGCAAGGTCGCCGATGCCGTCGCCGTTGCTGTCTTGATAGCTGCGGGGGTAGATCTGATAGATGACCGCCCCCCGCCACCAATCCGGGTCCGCGGCCAGCACAGTACGGTTTTCAGGTTGCATCAGGCTCACTTGACCGACCCTGCAAGAAGTCCGCGCACCAGATAGCGCTGCAGACCGAAAAACACCGCCAGAGGCACCGCAATCGACACGAAAGCCGAGGCCGACAGGATTTCCCAGTCCCCGCCGCGCGACCCCATCAGGTTGACCAGGCTGCCGGTCAGCACCAGCTGATCATCACCGGTGCCCAGGAAAACCAGGGCGACAAGCAGGTCGTTCCAGGTCCAGAGAAACTGGAAAATCGCAAAGCTCGCCAGTGCGGGGAAAGACAGCGGCAGGATGATCTTGGTAAAGATCTGAAAGTCCGTCGCGCCATCAACCTTGGCATTCTCGATGATGTCTTTCGGCAGACCGACCATGTAGTTGCGCAGCAGATAGATCGCGAGCGGTAATCCGAACCCGGTATGCGCGAGCCAAATCCCCATATACCCCTTGCCGATGCCGATGGCGTTATGGAACTGCAACAGCGGGATCAGCGCCAGTTGCAGCGGCACCACCAGCAATCCGACCACCGCAGCGACCAGCAGCGCACGCCCCGGAAAATCCATCCACGCCAAGGCATAGGCCGCAAAGGCCGCGATCAGGATCGGGATCAGCGTGGCGGGAATGGCCACCGTCATCGTGTTGAGAAACGCCTGCCCCACCGATTGCCCTGCGCTGGGATTGAACAGCACCGTGCGATAGTTGTTCAGCGTGAACTCCGGCGGCGTGACGGCCGTGCTGAACACGCGCGGCAGTCGCAAATCGGCCATCGAAGTGGTGGCTGTCAGCGCATAGCTGCCATCCGCCTGCACCGTCAGGGATTGTCCATCGGGTAGGGTCGCCGTCTCGCCTGCGGCAAAAGCAGTCGGTTCTTTCGAGTTGATGCCCCACTGGCTGACCACGGCCCCGGCCTTGTCAAAAAGCTTGCCCTCGATGGCAAAGCCGCCATCCTTGGCCACTTCCTCACCGCCGAGCCGTATGGCAGGCAGTTGCTGTTCCTGCGTGGTGACGGCGCGCCACCAGCCCGAGGTTGCGATCTGATCGCCGGTGCGGAAAGACGACACCAGCAAGCCAAAGGTCGGCAGCACCCACAGCAGCACCAGCACGACGACCGAAATATGCACAGCCCAGGTGAGAGAGGATTTTTTACCTACGATATTGTCCATGTCTGTTCCCTCACCGCATCTCTTTGCGGGCGTTGTAGACGTTCCAGACCAGGATCGGCATCACCAGCAACATGATGATCATGGCACTGGCCGACCCCACACCCCAGTCATTGGCGCGGAACAGCTTGTCGAACATATAATTGGCCAGCACTTGAGTTTCCCACTGGCCGTTCGTCATCGCCAGCACGATGTCAAAGACCTTCAGCACGGTAATGGTGATCGTGGTCCAGACAACCACGATGGTGCCCATGATCTGCGGCACCTTGATCTTGAAAAAGACCTGAAACGGGTTCGCGCCATCCAGAATGGCAGCCTCGATGGTGTCCTCCGGCACGCCACGCAGCGCGCCCGAGATGATCACCATGGCAAATCCGGTCTGGATCCACACCAGCACGATCATCAGGAAAAAGTTGTTCCAGAACGGTGTCGTCAGCCAGGTCTGTTCCTTGCCATAAGGCAGATCGGCGGCAAAGATGCCGTAAACCCAGGTCAGCAGGCTATAGACCAGCCACGCCGCAATCGCCGCCGCCAGGACGCGCCCCAGCACGACCACACCACCGCCGCCATTGCCCCGCGTCATCGGGCGGGCGATCAGCCATGCGCCCCAGGCGATGGCCGCAGCCAGGCCCGCAACCGTCAGCGCCGGCAGCACCTTGACCACCAGAACCGACCAGAACCCGCCGCCCATCTGCAGCCAGACCGCGTTCAACAGACCGATCTGCGCCTGGTCGATGGGACGGGTGTCATAGATCAGCTTCCAGATCACCGAGGCGCCGACGAACGAGATCGCCATCGGCATGAAGATCAGTGATTTCGCGATATTGCCCCACCAGATGCGGTCGGTGAGTTGGGCTGCAAGAATGCCAAATGCGGTGGACATCGCCGGCACCACGATCAGCCACAGCATGTTGTTTTTCATCGATTCCCAGAATTTGCCTTCGCTGAACATCTGGGAATAGTTGGCAAAGCCGACGAATTCGCGGGTGTTGCCGGGCGCGGATTTGGTCAATGACAGCCAGGCGGTGGCAACGACCGGATAGGCCAGATAAAGGCCCAAGGCGACCAGCGCGGGAAACAAGAATAGCCACGGCCGGATCATGTTGGCGCGGTTGATGTTGCGCCCGGCATTCGGCCCCTTGATCGGGAACAATACCTTGTCGAGGAAAACGTTCGACAGGTAGAAATATCCAACGCATCCGCCGACGCCGATGACGATGGTCAGCAAAGCCTGAATTGCTGGATTCATGTGCCCCTCCCAAGACCCGAACCGCGATGGGTTGGGCAGGCGCGGATCGTTGTCTGCGCCTGCCCGTTGTCGACGCTATGGCTTACTTCGGCCAGCCCGACTCGATCGTGTCGGCCACTTCCTGGGCCGATTTGCCACCGACATAGTCCACCATGCCGGTCCAGAACGTGCCTGCGCCCACTGCGGGGTTCATCAGGTCCGATCCGTCAAAGCGGAAGGTCGTCGCGTTCAGCAGGATTTCGCCCTGCTTTTTCGCGGCTTCGCTGCCGTAAAGCTCGACATTGGCCGATTTCAGCGGCGTAAGGAACCCTGAACCTGCCATCCAGATTTCATGCGCGATCGGCGTTTTCAGCCACTCGATGAACGCACGCGATCCGTCGCTGTCCTTGGTGATGAAGGCAAGCGTGCCTGCACCCAAGACCGGCTTGCCCAGATCCTTGCCCGCATAGGCCGGCATGTAGAAGAAGTCCGCATCCGTGCCCAGGACCGTGCCTTCGGGGAAGAAGGACGGGATGAACGACGCCTGGTGGTGCATGTAGCACTGGGGCGGCGACGAGAAGAGGCCTTTGGGGCTGTCGCGGAAGTCGGTCGAAGCGACGGCACCGGCACCCCCGGCAACGTAGGCGTCATTCTTGGCGAAATAGCCGAATTCCTCGATCGCGGCCACCACTTCGGCGGAGTTGAACGGGATTTCGTGCTTGTACCACTTGTCATAGACATCAGCGGGTTGGGTCCGCAGCATCATGTCCTCGACCCAGTCGGTCGCGGGCCAGCCGGTTGCACCACCTGAACCCAGACCAATGCACCAAGGCGTGCCACCGTCGGCGACAATCTGGTCGGTCAGTGCCTTGAGGTCTTCCATCGTCTCTGGGACGGTGTAGCCGGCATCAGCAAAGTTGTCGGGCGAGAACCAGACCAGCGATTTCACGTCGATCTTGTAGGGGAACGCGTAAAGCGCGGGCGCGCCGTCAGCGCCGTTATAGGTTCCCAAGCCGACCCAGCTTGGTCCGGCGGCATAGTTTTCGGCCAGCCAGGCTTCGGTTTCGGCACCCAGCGGTGCGATCAGGCCTTTGGACGCCAGATCCCCGATGATGCCAGGCTGCGGCAGGATCGAAATGTTCGGCGGGCTGCCTGCCTGCGTGTCGATGACGATCTGCTGTTCATAGTTTTCGGACGACGAATAGTTCACTTTCACGCCCGATGCGGCGGTGAAATAGGCCAGCATGGTTTCGACCAGAACCTGGTCTTCGCCGCGCCACGGCCCGAACATCGTGATTTCCTGCCCGTCAAGGTTCGTGGCCTCGTCAAAGGCCTTGTAGCTGTCCCAGTTGAAGGCACCTTCGCCAACCGGGAATTTCAGGTCCTGGGCGCCAGCAGCACCGGACAAAAGCGCCAGCGCCGCAGCGCTTGCGAGAAGCCGTGTATTCATTGATTTTCCTCCCGTTATCCGCATCAAGCGGGTCAGTCCCAAGACAGGTCAGAATCATCTCAAACCGCTTTGGATATTCCAAACTCACCCAACTGCCCCTCCAAGTCAATGAAGTTGGCACGCAGTTCACGGGATTTGCCAGACAGACATGGCCTTCAAATCCGTCAGTCTTCGCGTTTGTGCCCGAGATTCGTGCGATGCCCAGCGAATGGGCTTTGACCTCGCGGTCCATGCTCATTAGCCTGCCAGCGTTTTAAACCGCTTTGAGAATGGCCGAATGAACCTCAAGGAGCTTGCAAGGCAGCTGGGCCTGTCGCCCACAACCGTCAGCCGCGCGCTGAACGGTTACCCCGAGGTCAATGAGGCCACGCGCGAACGGGTCATGGCTGCGGCCAAGCGCAACAGCTATCGCCCCAACACCCGCGCCATCCGTCTTGCTACCGGACGGGCGCTGGCGGTGGGTCACGTCATCCCGATTGCCACCCGGCATGAAATCGTGAATCCGATCTTTGCCGATTTCATCGCAGGAGCCGGGGAAACCTATTCCCGCAACGGTTATGACATGCTGCTGTCGGTCGTGGCCGATGAAACCGAAGAAACGGCCTACCGCGAGCTGAAACTGCGCGGGGCTGTCGACGGCGTCATCGTTCATTCCCCGCGGATGGATGACCCCCGCATCGCCTTGCTGCGCGATATCGGCCTGCCCTTTGTGGTGCATGGGCGCGCATCAGGCAGCGCCCTGCCCTATAATTGGGTCGACGTGAACAACAGGCGCGCCTTCCACCGCGCGACCGAATTTCTTCTGGATCTGGGGCATGCCCGGATCGCGTTGATCAACGGTCTGGAATACATGGACTTCGCCCTGCGCCGCCGGTCGGGCTATGTCGATGCGCTGGCCTCGCGCGGGATCGCGACGGATGCCACCCTGATGACATCGGATCAAATGACCGAGGTGGCCGGCTTTCAGGCGGCCCACACCATGCTCGCCATGTCGAACCCGCCAACCGCCTTTCTGGTGGCATCAATGATTTCCGCGATGGGTGTCCGGCGTGCGATTGAGGCTGCCGGGCTGGTCATGGGGCGTGACGTGTCGGTCATCATCCACGACGACGACCTGAGCTATCTCAAGAACGGCGAGGCAGTTCCGATCTTTACCGCCACGCGGTCTTCGGTGCGCGAAGCTGGGCGTCTGGTGGCCGAAATGCTGCTGAACGTGATCGCGCAGGGCGATGCCCCTCCAAGCCACCACCTGCTTGAGGCGGAACTGATCATCGGCCAGTCGACCGGCCCGGCCCCGCTGCGTGGTTGAACCCTGCGGGAATGATGGCCAACCTGCATCCTTGGGCTTGATCCGTGGCCGCGCCTAAGTCTATCACCCGCAGACCTGACCAGAGGACCCGGACATGACGCTTGCGATCCTTGCCGATATCGGCGGCACCAATACGCGCGTGGCCCTGGCGAATGGCACGGACATCGTCGCAGGCAGCCTGACGCGCTATTCCAATGCCGACTACATGGCCGCAGGCAAGGACATCGCCCATATCCTGGCTGACCATCTTGCCAAGACCGGGGCCAGCGTCACGGGTGTCTGCGTCGCGGCGGCGGGTCCGGTGCAGGACGGCGTTGCGACATTGACCAACCTCGACTGGACCATGGATGCGGCCAAGCTGTCCGGTGCCACGGGCGCGCGGCACGTCGCGATCCTGAACGACCTGCAGGCCCAGGGGCACGCATTGGGCCACATTGCGCCGCAAAACCTGCGGACCATCGTTGCCGGTCCATCCCGCCCCGGCGCATCGATGCTGGTGGTCGGGCTCGGGACGGGCGTCAATGCCGCACCGGTCCACAACACGCCTTGGGGTCGCGTCGTCCCCCCCTCCGAATGCGGTCATGTCAACATGCCGGTCCGGACAGAAGAAACCCTGCGCCTTGCCCGGTTCGTCGAGGCGCGGCTGGCCGCCGAGGGCGAGGTTCCCCATGCCGGTGTCGAAGAGGTTCTGGCCGGGCGTGGTCTGCAGATGCTTTATGCCTTTGCGGCAGCAGAGGCGGGGCAACCGGCCGACATGACCTCGGCCGAAATCCTTGCGGCGCTTGCCGGGGGCGATGTCACCGCGCGCCATGCGGCCACGCTTTATACCCATATCGTCGGGCAGATGTTGGCAGACCTCGCGCTGATCCACCTGCCCTATGGTGGCATCTATCTCATCGGTGGCATGTCGCGCGCGATGACACCGCATTTTGCCGCGTTCGGGCTGGACTCCGCCTTCCGCGAGATGCGCCGCGTCGATCTGCTGTTGCAGGATTTCTCGATCACGGTCGTCGAAGATGACTTTGCCGCGCTGACCGGCTGTGCGGCCTATCTTGCGGGGGGCGGTCAGGGCTGAACGCGCAGCCCTAGCCCGCCAGGCGTTCTTTCAGAAACTGCAACGCCACGCCCAGACCATCCGGTGCGATGCCATGACCGGTGCCCTTCATGACATGGCCATAAGTATCAAACCCGGCCGCGATCAGCGCGTCACCTGCGGCCGCCATGTCGCCAAAGGGCACCACCGGGTCCGCATCCCCGTGGATCAGCAGCACCGGGGGGCGAACGACCGTTTCCGCCACCAGGCGTTCTGGAACCAGTAGCCGCCCCGATATCGCGATAACCCCGCCCACCGCCAACGATCTGCGCGGCGCGATGTGCAGACAGATCATCGCACCTTGGGAGAACCCCAACAGGACAAGTCGGTCCGGGGTCAATCCGGCTTCGGCAAGCTGGCTGTCCAGAAAGGCATCCAGATCGGACGCGGATGCTGCAAACCTGCGCGCCGCCTCAGCCTCATTCGATCCGTCCAGCCAGGGGATGGGTGACCACTGAAATCCGAACGGATTGCCCGCACAGGCCTCTGGCGCATCCGGAGCCATAAAGATGGTGTCCGGCAGATGCGGTGCCAGGGGATCGGCCAGCCCAAGCAGGTCGGACCCGTCCGCCCCATAGCCATGCACAAACACCACCATGCTGGTGGCACGTCCCGAAGCGGGCGGCCGCGTTTTGTAGCGAAGGTCCCTCATGCGCGTATCCCTTCGCGATTTTTGACGACATGGTAATAGGCCCAGAGAATGCGCGCCGCAACTGACCGCCAGGGCGACCAGTCCTTTGCCATTGCGCGCAACGCCTTTTCGCCGGGCCGTCCGTCCAGATCGAACAGCGCGCGTGCCCCTTTTTGCAGGGCCAGATCGCCGGGGGCAAAGACATCCGCCCGCCCCAGTGCGAACATTGCATAAATCTCGGCCGTCCAGAGGCCGATGCCCGGCACCTGCACAAGGGTCGCCACCACCTCGTCATCCGGCACGGTGCGCAAGGCGGCAAAGTCGATCCCGGCGGAGGCCAGCGCCCGCCCATAACGCGCCTTTTGCCGGCTGAGGCCGACCGCGCGCAACGCCTCGTCCGTCGCCGTCGCCATGGCCGCAGGATCGGTCAAACCCGCCCCCTCCAGCCGCGCCCAGATCGCGTCTGCGCTGGCCACCGAGACTTGCTGGCTGACAATCGCGTCCAAAAGTGCTGCAAACCCATCATCACGCCGCCGCAGCGGCAAGGGCCCGGTCTGTTGCAACGCCACTGCAAAGCGCGGCTCGCGCAGGCAAAGCCAGCTTGCACCTTCGGCAACACAGGCATCCGTCAAGATGATGCGACCGACCATTGCCCCCCCCGAAATTGCGTTGTCGCCCCTGCATCAACCAGTTTGCATCAAAGCGAAAGGGGGCGGTGTCAGACTTTTTGCCGATGCGCGGCATTTGCCTTGCGGCCCCCCGTGGCAGGCTTTACGCCAATGCGAATGACCATGTCCCTTGCCCCCGATGATCGGCTCGCCAAGCGTAACGTGGCCGTGCTCGTGGCGGCACAGGCCGTACTTGGCGCACAGATGCCGATGGTCTTTACCGTGGCGGGCCTTGCGGGCAGCAGCCTCGCGCCGAACCATTGCTGGGCCACCCTGCCCATCACCTGCATGGTCGTGGGGTCCATGCTGACCGCCACGCCGATTTCGGCGATCATGCAGCGTTATGGGCGCAGGGTCGGGTTTGCGTTTGGTGCGCTGGGCGGGGCATTGGGTGCGGCCGTCGGTGCGGCGGGCCTTATGACCGGGTCATTCCTCTTGTTCTGCCTCGGTGGACTTTTGACCGGCATCTACATGTCGGCGCAAGGATTTTACCGCTTTGCCGCGGCCGATACCGCGTCCGATGAATTCCGCCCCAAGGCCATCAGCTGGGTCATGGCGGGCGGGCTTTTGTCCGCCGTGCTGGGCGCGCAACTGGTCAAGACCACGGCGGAAAGCATGGTCGTGCCGTTCCTTGGCACCTATCTTGCCGTGGTCGTGCTGAACCTTGTCGGTGTGTTTCTTTTTGCCGGGCTCAGGATTCCAACACCGCCGGTTGCGCAAGCTGGCGACGCCCAGGGCCGCACGAGGGGTGAGCTGATCCGCACACCCGTCGTTGCCGTCGCGATGATCTGCGCGGCGGTGTCTTATGCGCTGATGAACCTTGTCATGACGTCGTCACCACTGGCGGTTGTGGGCTGCGGATTTGCCACCAATAACGCCGCCGACATCGTGTCGGCCCATGTTCTGGCGATGTATGCGCCCAGCTTTTTCACCGGCCATATCATCGTAAGGTTTGGGGCCAAGCGCGTGATTGCGGTGGGTCTGGTGATCCTTGCCATGTCCGGTTCGGTCGCGATTGCCGGGGTCAAACTGGAAAACTTCTTTGGCGCAATGATGCTGTTGGGGATCGGCTGGAATTTCGGTTTCATCGGGGCCACCACCTTGCTGACATCCGTCCAGCGCCCCGAAGAGCGTGGCCGCCTGCAGGGTCTGAACGACTTTGTGGTGTTTGGCGGCGTGACGCTGGCCAGCCTGTCCTCGGGCGGGTTGATGAACTGTTCGGGCGGGTCGGTGCAGACCGGCTGGCAGATGGTCAACCTGGCCATGCTGCCGTTTCTGGTCCTTGCCGGTGGCGCGCTGATCTGGCTTTGGCGGAAAGAGGCCGACGCGCCTGCCTGATCGCTACCAGCGCCCCGATGCGGCCTGCCATAGCAGACCCCAGCGGCGACTGAACTCCGACTGACCAATACGGCCTTGCAGAACGCCGTCAGGATCTTTGGCCGCCATTGTGAGGACCGCGCTTGCCTGCCAACCGGCCAGCAAAGCGGGCGCCACCGATCGTGGCACCAGATGCCGCTGCGCGCGCGCATCTGCCAACCGGTCCAGACCCGTTTGCCCCAACCGCGCGATCCCGCTGGGCGAGACATCCACCAAGGGCGAGCGTCCGCGCGCCATCAGGTCCGGCACAGCGGACAGATAGTTGGCAAGGCCCGCCGCCCACCCGTAACCACGCACTGAAACCTCAGCCCCCGGACCCGCGCCAAGCGCCCGCGCGGCCAACCACATGAGGCCCCCCCCGGTATCCTCAAGATAGACCGCCAGCGCGGCCTCATCGGTAAAGGGTGCGGTGTCGATATCCGCCCGCCGCGCCACGATCAGCCGGTCCATCACGTCCAGTGGTAAGTCGCAATCGCGGATTACCTGATGCAGCGGACCCGCCACCTCATGGGCGCGTGCCGCCCCCGAGGACGCGTTGTCGACCACATCGCGCCACCATTGCAGTCGCATCTCGGCGATCAGATGTTCTTTGGTGACCCAAGGCGCGCGGGCCACCTCCAGGTTCCAAGCATAGATCGGGAACAGCCGCGCCCTTGCCGCAACCGGGGCCGCCATCACGGCGGCAAACCGGTCGGGATCGCCCCGCTGAACCAGCGCCGCACAGGCGTCGATGGTCATACCGATCAGCCCTCACCAACTTCAATGATATGTCCATCGGGATCGCGCAGGCGAAACACGCGCGCGCCCCAGTCCTGCACGACGATAGCATGGATGACCTCGGACAAGGGGCTTGCGCGGACAAAGGCCCTATCCAGATCATTTGTCTCAAAGTAAAGCGCGACCCGGTCAGCCCCGGTCGGATGGGTAGGCCCAGAAATTTGGGCTTGCCGAAAGTAACTTGCCCGGTCGTGCAGCGCAAACCCACTTTCGAAGCGCGCGAAGTCGCCATAATGCTCGACGACTTTCAGGTCGAGCGCGGCGCAGTAGAACGCCACCGAACGGGGGATATCCTGGACAAGAGTCAACGGGTTCACAAAGCGCATCAATTTGCCCCGACCGGCGTCCCGATGTCGCGGATCAGCTTCCACTGGATCGCATCCAGCAGCGCCTCGAAACTGGCATCGACGATATTGGCGCTGACCCCCACGGTTGACCAGCGGTGGCCGTTCGAATCCTCGGAATCAATGATGACCCGCGTGACAGCCTCGGTGCCGCCATTGGTGATGCGGACCTTGAAATCCACCAGTTTCAAGTCGTCGATGCAGGCCTGATAGGGACCGAGATCCTTGGACAGCGCCTTGGACAGCGCGTTCACCGGTCCTCTGTCCTGACCGCCGTCGTCCATGCTGTCGGACACCGACATCATCTTGATATCACCGATTTTCACCACAACGACCGCCTCGGACAGGCTGATCATGCGGTCATATTTGTTTTTCCGCCGCTCCACCGTGACCCGGTAGCGTTTCACCTCGAAGAACGTCGGGCAGAGGCCCAGTTCCCGCCGCGCGACCAGCTCGAAACTCGCCTGCGCGCCGTCATAGGCATAGCCCTGATCCTCGCGGTCCTTGATCACCTCAATGATCCGGCCAAGGCGGGGGTCCTTGGGGTCCACCACGATCCCAGCCGCCACCAGCCGCGCGCGCAGGTTGGACTGGCCCGCCTGATTGGACATCGGGATGACGCGGGCGTTGCCCACGACATCAGGCGGGACGTGTTCGTAGGTTGTGGGGTCCTTGAGGATGGCCGATGCGTGCAGCCCCGCCTTGTGGGCAAAGGCCGATGCGCCGACGTAGGGCGCGGAGCGTTGGGGCACGCGGTTGAGGATGTCGTCGAGCATCCGGCTTGTGCGCAACAGACCCGCGAGGGCGTCAGCCGTCACGCCGGTCTGGAACTGGCTGGCAAAGGGTTCCTTCAAAAGCAAGGACGGGATCAGCGTCGTCAGGTTGGCATTGCCGCAGCGTTCGCCCAACCCGTTCAGCGTCCCCTGCACCTGCCGCACGCCCGCCGTGACGGCGGCAAGGGAGTTGGCGACCGCGTTGCCGGTGTCGTCGTGGCAATGGATGCCAAGCCGGTCGCCGGGGATGCCGGCGGCGATGACGGCGGTGACAGTCGCAGTGATCTCGTCCGGCAGGGTGCCGCCGTTGGTGTCGCAGAGGACGATCCAGCGGGCCCCGGCATGGTATGCGGCGCGCACGCACGAGAGGGCGTAACCGGGGTCGGCGCGGTAGCCGTCGAAGAAGTGCTCGGCATCGAAAAGCGCCTCGCGGTGTTTCGTGGCGAGGTGGGCGAACGAGGCGGCGATGGCGTCGCGGTTCTCGTCCAGGGTGACGCCAAGGGCGGTGGTGACGTGAAAGGGATGGGTCTTGCCGACCAGACAGACGGCGGGGGTCCCGGCATCGAGGACGGCCGCCAGAACGTCGTCATTGTCGGCAGATCGGCCCACCCGCTTGGTCATCCCGAAGGCGGTCATGGTGGCGCGGGTTTCAGGGGCGGAGGCGAAAAACTCGGAGTCCGTGGGGTTCGCGCCAGGCCAGCCGCCTTCGATATAATCGACGCCGAGGCTGTCGAGGGCGGCGGCGATGGTGCGCTTTTCGGCGACCGAGAACTGGACGCCTTGGGTCTGCTGACCGTCGCGCAAAGTGGTGTCGAAAAGGTGGAGGCGGGTGCGGGTCATGGGGTCGGTCCGGTGGGGTGTCCCACGGTGGGACATTTGTACGGGGTGAGGGTTTTCAATGGGTTGTGGGGGCGAATTAACCCCTTGTTAGGACATGAGTGACTTGACCGGGGCATTTCTGACCCGGTCAGCGCCCGAACCGCCCCCACGGGGCGGGCGCTTCGCACCCAACCTTCGGTTCGGGGGCTGACCTGTGGGGAGCGGGTCATTTGAGGGCCTCCCCGCCGATTGGCAAAACACCAGTCTCACGCGCGTATTCGGAAGCAAATAAATTCCGGAGTTTGTTTAGATCAGCACTGTGAGTTGCAGCTGCGGCGGTTCGATCGGCAAAATCCTCGACCGAAAAGTTCGCATCGAGAAGGCTTTTTCTTATCGCATCAGCGCGAGCGAAATCTTTTCCGATTCGAGCTTGCCTTCGCACCAAGATCAAAAAACTGAGTTCGGCGCCAAAATCTCTGATGTGAGGAAATGCAGTTAGATCATAGTGTTCTACAGGAGATATTCCCAAGTAATCTCTATGCGGCACCGAGGCGGCCATTTTCAACGTGCGCCACTCACTTTGCCCGGGAATAAACAGACCGAGCAAATGGCAACTCGCAAGGAGGCCTTTTGAATCACCCGACGCGGCCGCAGCGTACATCTCGGTAATTGCGCGCGACGTGTTTAGATCGTCGCTTAATGCTGACAGTACCGTTGGTAAAACTTCTCCGGGTTCTACCCCGTCAACCATTGCCCCCCAGTTCCTCAACGTCGCCTTGGCCTCTTGCTCTCTCTCCTCAGTCCAATCCATCGGCTTCCGGTAATGCGTCCCAAGCAACACAAACCGGACCACCTCACCCGGCACCCCCTGATCCAGCAAATCCCGCACCGTGAAAAAGTTGCCCAAACTCTTGGACATCTTCTTGCCCTCGACCAGCAGCATCTCGTTGTGCATCCAGACCCGGGCAAATTCGCCATGCGGATGGGCGCAGGCGCTTTGGGCGATCTCGTTCTCATGATGGGGGAATTGCAGGTCGATGCCGCCGGCATGAATGTCGAAACTTTCGCCGAACAGCTCCTGCGCCATGGCGCTGCATTCGATATGCCAGCCGGGCCGCCCCCTGCCGATAGACTTTCCGTCTACTTTGGGGCCGTCCCAACCCGGTTCCTGATCGCTCGATGGTTTCCAAAGCACGAAATCCATCGGGTCTTCTTTATAAGGCGCAACCTCGACCCGGGCACCCGCGATCATGTCATCGATGGACCGGCCCGACAGCTTGCCGTAATCGGCATAGGACCGCACGCGAAAGAGGACATGCCCCTCCGCCGCATAGGCATGGCCCGACCCGATCAGCCCCTCGATCATCGTCACCATCTGCGGTACGAATTCCGTCGCCCTAGGCTCATGATCCGGCCGCAGCGCCCCCAGCGCGTCCATATCCGCGTGATACCAGCCGATGGTTTCCTCGGTCCGGCCCCGGATCAATTCCTCCATCGTGCCGGGTGCCCCGGCCTTTTGGCGGCGCAAAGCCTCGGCGTTGATCTTGTCATCGACGTCGGTGAAATTGCGCACGTAGGTGACGTGCTCCGGCCCGAATTCGTGCCGCAGCAGACGATAAAGGACGTCAAACACCACCACGGGCCGGGCATTGCCCAGATGCGCGCGGTCATAGACGGTCGGGCCGCAGACATACATCCGCACGTTTTGCGCGTCCAAAGGCGTGAAAACCTCCTTGCGGCGGGTTTTCGTGTTGGTCAGTTTGATCGTCATCATGGTCTTGTCCCGTTAGCAAAACGGCCACGTTCCCGCGCGGAACACTCTTTTCATCCAAGGGGAATGACGAAGCGCCCGCGCGACCGAAGTCAGCGGGTAATGCAGCAGATGCAGATGTTGCGCAACGTCGTCATGGGCAACGGAATAGCGCGAAATCCGGTGCGCGCCAAGTCATTTCCGCCGTGCCTTCAGGTCCCCTGTTTGACTGTGACCGCCAGACGGGCAAGATGGCCATCAGATGGGCACGAAAAGGGGCAGCGATGTTTTGGCGTGTTTTGGTTCTTTGTCTGGCGCTACCCAACCTCTCATGGGCGCAAGACCTGCCGCAGCCCCTGTCCGATACGATCAGCGACTTCGCCGACTTGCTGCCACCCGAAGCCGAGGCGCGCGTGGCGGCAAACATCCAGAAGGTCCGCGACGAGACGGGCATCCACATCGTCGTGGCCACGATGGACCGGACCTCCAGTTACGGGGCGGGCGACCTTAGCATCGAGGCCTATGGGAAACTCTTGTTCAACACCTGGGGGATCGGCGACAAGGATCGCAACGACGGCATCCTGATCCTGGTCGCGCGCGATGATCGCGTCACGCGCATCGCCCTGGGGTCAGCCTATGATCCGGTCTATGACGGGCGGGCGTCGCGGGTCATCGATACCGCGATGCTGACGGAATTCAGCAAGGGCCGTTATGCCGAAGGGATCGAAGCGGGCGTGAACGCGGCCGTGCTGCGGATTGTCACGCCCTTCGTGGCGAAGGCCCCTGTCACGGAAGAAACTGGTTTCGAAAAGGCGTTCGACTTTGGATTTTTGATCCCGATCATCGCCATTGCAGGCTTTGCGGCCGTGGCGTTTCGCCAGAAACTGGGAGATCAGCTTGCCAGGTTCAAACGCTGTCCGAACTGCGGCACCCTTGGCCTGCGCCGTTCGCGCGAGGTCGAAGTTGCCGCAACCGATACCGCGAATGGGTCCGGCATCCTGCATGAACGCTGCCCAAGCTGCGGCCATGACCGCCGCGAGCCCTATGAGATCACGCGCACGAACAAATCGTCCGTTGGGGGCGGATCGTCCGGTTTTGGCGGCGGGCGCTCATCCGGGGGAGGCGCGACGGGCCGCTGGTAACGGGCAGGAGCGAGGCCCACCCGTTCATCGGATAGGCCCCGCTTGATCACAGAACCGGCAGATCAGAACTGCAGGAAGACACGCGCCTTGACGGTCGTTGCATCCAGGTCGACGCCGCTGCCGTCAAAGTTATCAAAGCTGTGCTGCAGCACTTCGCCACCGACGCCCAGACGGTCAGAGATGGCATAATCCACCCCGAGGCCACCAAAGTAGCCGGTGTCCGACAGATCAGCCCCGCCGACAGTCGCATTTGCCTGTGCGGCACCCACCGTGCCGTAAACCAGCGCGCGACCGAACTCATAGCCCGCCATCATCTTCAGGCGTGCGACGTCATCGAGCGAATCCGCGCCGCCGTTCAGGTCGACATCCGATGCGTCGTAATCCACTTCGATCCCCGCGACCGTGCGGCCAAAGTCATAGCGGTAGCCGGCAAGCACGCCGCCAAGCGCACCGTAGCCGTCAAGGGCGCCGCCCGTGCTGTCGACGTTGCCATAGCCGAGTGCAGCACCTGCGTAAAATCCGCTCCAGTCCACCGATTGCGGGGCAATGACAACCGGTGCGGCGTAGACATTCGGCTCCGGGATGGGTTCGTTGGTGCCACCGGCAAAGGCGGGTGCAACGGGGCCAAGGGCACAAAGCAGTACGATAATCTTGTTGTTCATATTGTCTCTCCATCTGGTCACCCAGCCTTCACCGCCGGGTTGCGTTTTAGATGGACGCAAAGTAACCGCGGGCCAACCCTTTGGTTCTATACGAATTATTACAAGTCCGTGTGCGTCGCGTGATGGTGCGATTTTGTGCCGATTGGCATTCGGCATCTGGGCCGGATTTGGCCGACACGGGGTTTTGACAGACTTGTGATGGAACCTTTTGGCGAGTTTCGACACGCCTGTTTCGCCCGTTCAGGCGCGCTCGGCCAGTGCCAGCCAGTCTTCTTCGGCCTTGGCCAACGCGGCCTGCCGTTCGACCATTGCGGCGGAGGCTTTGGCGAATTTGGCAGGTTCGCGGTCGTATAGCCCGTCCGCCGACAGGAATTCGGTCAGCTTGGCGATCTCCGCCTCGATCTGGGCGATCAGTGCGGGCAAGTCGTCCAGCCGCTTTTGCTCGGTAAAGCTGAGCCCGCTGCGTTTCGGGGCGGCGGCGGGCTTGGGGACCGGCGTGGATTTGGCCTGCGGTGGCGGCGGCACGGCACCGGTCTGGGAGGGCCGCTGGCGGGCATAGTCCGACCACCCGCCGGGATAGACCGTGACGCGCCCCTGCCCTTCCAGTGCGACGGTCTGGGACGCCACACGATCAATAAAATCGCGGTCGTGACTGATCAGAAGCACCGTTCCGTCATAGGCGTCCAACACGTCCTGCAAGAGGTCGAGCGTTTCGACATCCAGATCGTTCGTCGGCTCGTCCAACACCAAGAGGTTCGACGGGCGGGCCATAATCTTGGCCAACAACAGCCGCGCCTTTTCACCCCCCGACAGGGATGAGACCGGCGCGCGGGCCTGACGTTCGTCGAACAAAAAGTCCTTGAGGTAGGCCACGACATGGCGCGGATTGCCGCGCACCATGACCTGATCGGACGCCCCGCTGACGCGCAACACCGGATCGCCCGTCATGTTTTCCCAAAGGCTGGCGGTGGGCACAAGCGCGGAACGGTTCTGGTCCAGCACGGCGATATCCAGCGTGGTGCCAAGGCGCACGGTACCTGCATCGACCTCCAATTGCTTCAACAGGCATCGCACCAACGTGGTCTTGCCGATGCCGTTCGGACCCACAAACGCCACCCGGTCGCCACGCATCACACGCAGGTCCAGACCCTTTGCAATCGATGTCTCGCCAAACGCCTTGGTGACCCCACGCGCCTCGATCACCATCTTGCCGGACGTCGCGCCGCTTTCCATCGTCAGGGCGGCGGTGCCCTGACGGCGGATCTGCGCCCCGCGTTCCTCGCGCAGTTCGGCCAGCGCGCGCACCCGGCCCTGATTGCGCTTGCGCCGGGCCGATATGCCTTCGACTGCCCATCTCGCCTCGGCCTTAATCTTGCGGTCCAGCTTGTGGCGGGCGCCGTCCTCGGCCTCCCAGGTTTCGTCGCGCCAGTCTTCGAACCCGGCAAAGCCGCTGTCGCGCCGACGCATGATGCCCCGGTCGATCCACAGGACGGAACGGGACAGCGCGCGCAGGAATGCACGGTCATGGCTGATCAGCAAAAAGGCCGACCGCGTCTGCAAAAGCTCCGCCTCAAGCCATTCGATGGCCTGAATGTCCAGATGGTTTGTCGGCTCATCCAGCAGCATCACATCCGGCTCTTCGGCCAAGAGCTTGGCCAGCGCAGCACGACGTTTTTCACCGCCGCTGGCGGAACTGACGGGCGCATCCATCTGCAGATGCAGGCCTTCGGCGACCATGGCGATGCGGTATTCGTCGCCCGGTGCCAACTCGCTGGCCGCAAAATCGCCCAAGGTTGCATAGCCCGAGAGGTCTGGGTCCTGCTCCATATAGCCGACCCGCGTGCCGGGCGGCACGGTGACCTGACCGCTGTCTGCCTCGGACCTGCCGGCCATCACCTTCATCAGTGTGGACTTGCCCGACCCGTTGCACCCGACCAGCGCCAGCCGGTCGCCGGGCTGTACGACCAGATCCACGCCTTCAAAGACGGGGTTGCCACCAAAGGTCAGGCGGATGTCGGAAAGTTGCAAAAGGGGTGCGCGGGCCATGTCGGGGCCGGGCGTAAGGTGCGGGGGCCAAAAGGTCAATCACCCGAAAGTGCCGCAGGGGCGATCTCTGCCGCCATCATCCGCAGCGCACGCGCACGCGCCGCCGGAATGGCGGCAATCTCCAGCGCGGTGAAAACATGGATGGTGTCAAGGTCACGGTCGATCACGGCATGATCGCTGACCCAGCCCCCCATCGCGATGTAACTGCGCAAAAGCGGCGGCAGCAGGCCAGCCGGCTGATCCAAGTCGGCAGTTGGCCCCGCCATCTTTGCAAGATCGAGAATCTCGGGGGCCTTGCGACCGGGGGCCCAGCGTTCGGGGCCGGTGTGATCCCTTGCCAACTGCGCCAGCGCAGCGCCGTGGCGCGCGAACGAGGCCCCCGCGAGCGAAGAACAGCCAAACATCAGGTCGATCCGGTCCCGGTCCACCAGCCAGGTGAGCGCCGCCCAAGCCAGCCGCAGGATATCGGGATCCTGACGCGCAGGATCGATGCAGAATCGGCCCACCTCCATCATCGCGCCGGGATAGGCCGCCAAGGCGCTTAGATCGTAGTGCAGCGCCGAATAGCTTTTCGCCACCTCACGCCCGTCGCAGAGCACAAGCAGACGGCAACATGCGACAACCTCGCCGGTCGCGATATCCTCGACCAGCAGATGGCGACACAGCGGATCAAGGGCGTCGCTGTCATCAATGGCCGGATCGCTGGCCCGAAAACAGCGCTGCCGCAGGGCAAGAGCGCGCTTCCGACCGATCAGGTCTGTGGCCAGCGCGACGCGGTAGCCTGTCCTTGAAACAACGTTCACGATCACTCCATCGATCTTGGCTGTGATTGCAATGACGCCTAACTCTGGACATGCAGAGGTCAGGACGCAATTGCTGACTTTGCGTAATAATCAGAAAGGCCCCGGACATGGAAAAAGTCATCAAACCCGACAGCGAATGGCGTGCGCAACTCTCTGACCTTGCCTACAAGGTGACCCGCGACCATGGCACAGAACGCGCCTATACCCATGACAGCTTTCCCAAAGAGGTCGGCACGTTTACGTGCGTCTGCTGCGGGGCGGAACTTTTCGACCAGGCGCACAAGTTCGAAAGCGGCACCGGATGGCCGTCCTTCTGGGCCCCGCTCGACCCTGCGATGGTGGGCGAAAAGGAAGATCGCGGTTTCTTCATGCGCCGCACCGAAGTGCATTGCAACCGGTGCGAGGCGCATCTGGGCCACGTCTTTCCCGATGGCCCGCAGCCGACGGGCTTGCGCTATTGCATCAACGGCGTGGCGCTGAATTTCGACCCGAAATGACCGTCAGGTGGCGTGACGTCCGCGTCACGCCATCGTTTTCATCAGATGCCCGCCCCTTCGGCGGAAATCCGGCCAAGGCTGCCCAGAAGCTGACGGATAAAGCCGATCCCTTTGATATTGCTTTCGGTCACCCGACGCGAGATCTGGACGACCTTGCCATCTTCGAGTCCGAAGGTCGAAATATTCTCGACCACGCCGCTTTCGGTAAAGGTGATCGCAAGCACCTGGCGGTCGATCTCTTGCGGTTCACGGTAGCCCAGATTCTTGTAGCGGCTTTGCACATAGAACCAGCCGACATCGTTCAGCAGACCCGAGGTGCTGGGGCGGCCGACCTTTTGCCCGACGGTTTCGCGCGTATCGACACCCACCTCCACCAGCGCGAGCTCATCGGGAGCCGGCACATAGCCATGATTGCGAAAGACCGGGGCACAAGCCACCATCACGACCAGCGCCAGGCCCGCGAAACCTGTCCGCAGCCGGTCCCCAGCCCGACGGTCAGACCCTGTCGGACCGGACTTGCCGTCCTTTGCCGCCGCCACCATTCTGGTCATTCCTGCCCTCTCGCCCCTTGTCGCGCAAATCGAATGCCCACACATCTGCGGCGCAATCCCCTGCCCTTGCATCTTCCGCCCAAGCTTTGCTATCGGGTCATCCCCGGATCTTGCGATGGCGGTTCCTGTCTGGTCGGGATATCAGAAGGCTGGGCCGCAATTCAAGGAAGGAACGTGCAAGGCCGCAGGGAAACCTGCAATGGTGTACGTTCGGTGACCGAAATCAAAGGTTCGAGATGCCCAGTTCAGCCTCTGCCCTGACCCATCCCTTCCGCGTGACGCGCCTTTCGGCCAAGGTTCCGACCACGTTCGAGCTGGCACCCGATGGCGCGATCCGTGCCGCATTGGCCAAGACCCTTGGCATCATCGCGATCGAACATCTGACGTTTCGTGGCACCCTGACCTCGGTTGGACGCCGGGATTTCACGCTGCAGGCCGACCTGGCGGCCCGTGTGGTGCAACCCTGTGTGGTGACCCTGCAACCGGTGACCACGTCGATGAAGGAAACCATCTTGCGCCGGTTTTCGCATGACTATGTCGAACCGACCGGTGACGAGGTGGAACTGCAGGATGACACCATCGAACCGCTGCCCGAAGTGATCGACGTCGGGGCCGTGGCGGTTGAGGCGCTGGCACTTCTGATGCCGGAATATCCGCGTGCCAAAGACGCGGTGTTCAAGGGCCCCGATCCTGCAGGCGCGGACGCCGATGATGGGCAAACCGACCGCCAAAAGCCGTTTGCGGGCCTGGCGGGGCTTGCCGCGAAACTTGCCCGTGCCACACCCGAAGACGATGACAAGTCGTGACTTTCATCACCCGTACAAAGGGGCTTGCGCCGCCAGCGAATCCGAGTATTTTCCGCGCCTCGTTCCGGCATTGCCGCAGCGCTGGTGTTTTGCCGTGGCGCGCCGATGCAAGACGTTGAATTGAAATGTAAAGCAGGGGTCTGTCCCCTTCATGACCTAGGGTGACACATGGCCGTCCCGCAGAACCGAACCACGAAATCGCGTCGCAACATGCGTCGGTCGCATGACGCGCTGGTTGCCGCGAATCCCAACGAATGCTCCAATTGCGGCGAGCTGAAGCGGCCTCACCATGTGTGTCCGTCTTGCGGCCACTATGACAGCCGCGAGGTTGTCGCCGTCGCCAAGGCCGTCGACCTGGACGACGACGCGGCGTAACGTCGCCCGCGCGCCATGACCAGCGCAGATCACCAGACCTCTCTGACTGGCGCGGCGCGACATACCATTTCCGTTGATGCAATGGGCGGCGACCGTGGCCCAACGGCCGTGGTCGCGGGCTTGATCGACTGTCTGGCGCGCCATCCCGACCTGCGCGTGATCCTGCATGGTGACGAGGCGGTGCTGTCGCCGCTTGTGGCCAAGGCCGCGGAGCTTGCGGGGCGCTGCACCGTGGCCCATGCGCCTCGCGCTGTCACGATGACCGACAAGCCCAGCCATGTGATGCGCCACGGTGAAGGCACCTCGATGTGGTCTTGCCTGGAAAGCGTGAAACAGGGCGATGCCAGTGCCGCCGTGTCCTGCGGCAACACTGGTGCCCTGATGGCGCTGAGCATGATCCGGCTGCGCCGCCTGCCTGGCATCAACCGCCCCGCCATTGCCTGCCTGTGGCCCTCGCGCAATCCCGGTGGTTTCAACATGATGCTGGATGTCGGGGCCGATATTCGCGCCGAGGCCGATGACCTCATCCAGTTTGCCGTCATGGGCGCATCCTATGCGCGCAATGGCCTGAAGGTGGCGCGGCCCCGGATCGGCTTGTTGAATGTCGGGACCGAAGAACACAAGGGCCGGGCCGAACTGAAAGAGGCGCATGAGCGGTTGTCGAAGATTGCCGACGATGCGGGGTTTGCCTTTGTCGGCTTTGTCGAAGGCGGTGATATTCCGTCAGACCGTGTCGATGTGATCGTGACCGACGGCTTTACCGGCAATATCGCGCTGAAGACCGGTGAAGGCACCGCAGGCTTGATCGGCGATTTTCTCAAACAGGCCTTCAATGCCAGCCTGCTGTCGCGTTTTGCGGCCCTTCTGGCGCTGAATGCCCTGAAGCGCTTGCAGCAGCGCATTGATCCGCGCCGCGTCAACGGGGGCGTCTTTCTTGGTCTGAACGGCACAGTCGTCAAATCCCACGGCGGCGCCGACGCGACGGGCGTATCTGCCGCAGTCGCGCTGGCTTATCAGTTGTCGCAATCCGGATTTCAGGCGAATCTGGCGGCCCTTGTTGCATCTGCAGGACGCACCGGGCAGGATGCAGACGCAGAACCGCGCATCCCCGACGCAAGCAACGGAACGGCTGAATGACAATACGCGCCGTGGTCAAGGGTGTCGGGCATTATCTGCCCGCACGGGTGGTCCCGAACTCCGAACTGGAAACGCTGGTCGACACGACCGACGAATGGATAAGGACCCGTTCGGGCATCGAGCGACGCCATTTCGCGGCCGAGGGCGAAACCACATCGATGCTCGCCATCCAGGCCGCCCGCGCGGCCCTTGCCGATGCAGGCATGCAAGCCGACCAGATCGATGCGATCGTGGTCGCCACTTCGACCCCGGATCTGACCTTTCCGTCGGTCGCCACGATGGTGCAGGCAGGCCTTGGGATGACCAATGGTTTTGCCTATGACGTGCAGGCCGTGTGCGCGGGCTTTGTCTTTGCCATGGCCAACGCGCAGGCGATGATTGTCGCAGGCCAGGCGCAGACGGTGCTGGTGATCGGGGCGGAAACCTTCAGCCGCCTGATGGACTGGAACGACCGGTCCACCTGCGTTCTGTTCGGTGATGGCGCGGGCGCGCTGATCCTGACGGCCGAAAGCGGTGCCGGGCTGACCACGGACAAGGGCATTCTGGGCGTCGACCTGCATTCGGACGGGCGCCACCGCGATTTGTTATACGTTGATGGCGGCACTTCGACCGGCACCACGGGCCATCTGCGCATGCAGGGCAAGGAAGTGTTCCGGCACGCTGTCGAAAAACTGGCCTCAACTGCCCATTCGGCATTGGAAAAAGCGGGCCTGACGCCCGATGACGTGAACTGGATCGTGCCGCATCAGGCCAATATTCGCATCATCGAAGGCACGGCCAAACGCATGCAGGTCGGCATGGACCGCGTCGTCGTTACGGTCCAGGACCATGGCAACACATCAGCAGCGTCGATCCCGCTGGCGCTGTCAGTTGGACGTGCGCGCGGACAGATCCGCGACGGCGATGTCATCGTGACCGAAGCGATCGGCGGCGGACTTGCCTGGGGATCGGTCGTTTTTCGCTGGTAATGCAACTGCAAATGCACGCCCCAAGCCATTGATATTGACAAAGCAATTCCAACCCGCGCATCTTGGGAAAAAACCCCGGGGGGATGGAATGAGTGAAAAGACACTGACACGCATGGATCTGAGCGAGGCCGTGTTTCGCGAGGTCGGACTAAGCCGCAACGAATCTGCCAATCTGGTGGAAAGTGTGCTGCAACATATGTCCGATGCATTGGCATCGGGAGAGTCCGTAAAGATCTCGTCCTTCGGGACATTTTCGGTGCGCGACAAGACGGCGCGGATTGGCCGCAACCCCAAAACCGGGGATGAGGTTCCGATCAGCCCGCGCCGGGTCCTGTCGTTCCGCCCGTCGCATCTGATGAAAGACCGCGTTGCCGCCGGCAAGAAACGCTAAGCGCCGAGGGGGGCGCAGGGATGGACAAATCACCCGACGCCTTTCGCACCATCTCTGAGGTGGCGGACATTCTGGACACGCCTGCGCATGTCTTGCGGTTTTGGGAAACACGCTTTCCGCAGATCAAACCGGTCAAGCGCGCGGGCGGGCGGCGGTATTACCGCCCGTCGGACGTTGACCTGCTGACCGGCATCAAACGTCTGTTGCATGACGACGGGCTGACCATACGCGGCGTGCAGAAAATCCTGCGCGAACAGGGTGTGCGGCATGTCTCGGCGCTGGCCGAAGGCGTGGGCGGTCAGGTGAATAAAGTCAGAGAACCGTTTGATATTGTTGATGATACCGGCGTTGAAGATCAGTCGCATGTGCCCCTGACCGTCGACGATCTCGTGGCATCGTCGCCGCCCGAGGACGTTTGGCCCGATGCGGATCTGCCGCCGCCGGACGATGACGGGACCTTGGTCTTGCGCCTTCAGGTGGCCACACAGAACGGCGCGGCTGACGCGGCATTGATCAATGCCGCCCCATCCGAGACAGTTGCCCCATCCCGAAGCGACACGCCGCGCGACCTCTTTGATGCAGCCGATGTCGCGGTGAGGGGCGAAGCGGGCGACGCCCCGGATGACCGGGACGACGCACTGATCGCAGCCGTCATGCAGACCGAAGCCGAACCGGCCCCTGCCTCGTCGCCCCGGGTCAACGATGGCTGGCGGTCGCTGCCGCTGGCCGCGGGCGAGGAGATGCCGATGGCCGCACGCCTGCGCGCCCTGCCTCAAGGCGCCCTGATGCCCCGCTCGGTGGAGGTTGCAGCCTGGACTTTGCGCGCCCGCGACCTGACCCAGCGGATGCGGTCTGCCAGTCAGGGCGGCACGGGTGGATCGCCCTCGCATTGATGTGCTTTCAGGCTTGCTACGGCTCTGAAAACCGGTATGAACGCAGTCGTTCGGGCCGTAGCGCAGCCTGGTTAGCGCGTCCGTCTGGGGGGCGGGAGGTCGAGAGTTCGAATCTCTCCGGCCCGACCATCGTGAAAATCCGCCCGCCTGCCCCCATGCAGCGCGGGCGGTTTCGTATCCGGCAGGTGCCGCAGGCGGGAAAAGGTGGCGCAACATGACAGCGGGTGTCCTTGCAGCCGAGGCGATCAGCGACCTGATCGCGGGCAGACATATCGCGGCTGACCTGCCCGTCCTTGCAGCACAGGTGCAACCCGCCAGCCTTGATCTGCGCCTTGGGACCGTGGCCTACCGCGTCCGCGCGTCGTTCCTTGCGGGGGCCGGGCAAACCGTGGCGGACCGGTTGCAGACGTTCGAGATGCACCGGATGGATCTGACCGCAGGTGCCGTGCTGGAAAAGGGCTGCGTCTATGTCATCCCGCTAACCGAACGGCTGGCTTTGCCGCCGCGTGTGTCGGCGGTTGCGAATGCCAAAAGCTCCACCGGCAGGCTGGATCTGCTGACGCGCACGATCACCGATGGCGGGGTCGAGTTCGACCGCATTCCGGATGGCTATCATGGCCCCCTTTATGCCGAGGTCTGTCCGCGCAGTTTCTCGGTTCTGGTGCGGCCCGGCATGCGGCTGAACCAAATCCGGTTTCGCACCGGGCATGCGACGCTGTCGGATGCTGAACTTGCCGCGCTTCATGCCACGGGACCGCTGGTGTCCGGCACGGCGGTGATTTCCGAAGGCTTGGGCTTTTCGGTCGACCTTCTGGCCCCCGAAAACGGCATCGTCGGATACCGCGCCAAACCCCATGCCGGGGTGGTCGATCTGGACCGCATCGGCCACTACGACGCGCGCGAATTCTGGGAAGAGTTGCGCAGCCCTGAAGGTCGGGTGATTCTGGACCCGGGTGCGTTCTATATCCTCGTCAGTCGCGAGGCGGTCACCATTCCCCCCGATTATGCCGCCGAAATGGCCCCCTATCTGGCGATGGTGGGCGAGTTTCGGGTGCATTATGCCGGGTTCTTTGATCCGGGCTTCGGCTATGGCCCGGCAGGGGGCTCCGGCAGCCGGGGCGTCCTGGAGGTGCGTTGCCACGAGGCCCCGTTTGCGCTGGAACATGGGCAAATCGTGGGGCGACTGGTCTATGAGCGGATGCAGACGCGGCCGAAACAGCTTTATGGCACGGGGATTGCGTCGAATTATCAGGGACAGGGCCTGAAACTAGCCAAGCAGTTCCGCTAGCGCGCAAGGCCCACGCTGGCCCCAAAAATGCGGCCCATATGTTCGGTCATGTAGATGCGCAGCCAAGGCGTGAACTTGTCCGGGGTACGCAGTACCTCTGCCGACAGGTCATAAAGATCGACCCAGCGCGTCCCCATCACCTCATCAGGATTGGGGGTCACAGCCAGACCAGCGGCCGCATCGGCGACAAAGACATCGACCAGTTCATGCTCGGTCAGCCCGCCGCCGACATCGGCGCGGTATTCCAGCCGGTCGGCAAAGGCGGGGTAAAGGCCAGTGATCCCAAGCTCTTCGCGCAAGCGGCGCACGGCACAGGCGGCAGGATCCTCGTCCCAGCGGGGATGGGTGCAGCAGGTATTCGCCCAAAGGCCCGGCGTATGATACTTTCCCAAAGCGCGCTGCTGGATCAGAATCCGCGTGCCTTGCATCACAAAGACCGACACCGCCTTGTGCCGCAGACCACGCTGATGCACGGCCAGCTTGCCGACGGGCTGCAACCGCCCGTCAACCCAGGCCGGGATCATTTCCTCAAGGCTTGCGTCTGCCACGGTCATGTCCAGTTGGGGGATACCAGTCGCAGCAGGTGTGCCACATTCTTGATCCCGATCTTCAGATGCGCCAACGGCCGGGCCGCGACGAGTTTCTTGTTCATGTAGGCCTCGAACGTCAATTTTTGCACGTCGACATCATGACACAGGCTGACAAAGCGTTCGCGCCGTTCGTCGGACTTGTAATAGGCGTCCTGCATGCTGCGCAGAACCTTGAACACGGTCTTGTGCTCTTTCATGAACAGTTTCCGCGCGCGGGCCAGATCGCGTACTTTGCCCGAGGCCAGGAATTCATGTGCCGCAGTCGCGGCAACCCGGCCCCCCGCCATCGCGTAATAGATACCCTCGCCCGAGGACGGAGCCACGACGCCTGCAGCATCGCCCGACAATACCACGTCGCGTCCGTTGTCCCATTTGTCCAGGGGATGGAGCGGAATGGGCGCGCCCTCTTTGCGGATCGTCTCGCATCCGGTCAACCCGCTTGCGGCGCGCAGATCGGCGGTGGCCTGTTTCAGGTCAACACCATCCACCCCGCTGCCCATTCCGATCGAGGCCGTGTCGCCATGCGGAAACACCCAGCCATAGAAATCGGGCGAGATACGGCCGTCATAGATGACATCGCAGCGCTTGGGGTCGTAATTCGCAACCGTCGTGGGTGCGCGGACAATCTCGTGATAGGCGATCACATAAGGGATCTTGTCACCCCCGGGTACATGATCACGCGCCACCACCGACCGAGCGCCATCCGCCCCGATCACCAGCCGCGTCTTGGTGCGCCGCTCTTGCCCCGTGGCTTTTTCGCGCCAGACGACATGGCTGCCCTCGTGATCCCGTTCGATGCGAATGTAGGTGCCAGTCAGCCGTTCGGCGCCCGCATTCGCCGCGCGCACGCGCAGGAATTCATCAAAATCCTCGCGGTCGACCATGCCGACGAACCCGTTCTCGATATGGATATCGACCGACCGACCGGTGGGCGAGATCATCCGCGCAGTTTCCACCTTGGCCACCAGAAGATGGTCGGGAATGTCAAAGTCCAGGATGGCGCGGGGCGGAATGGCCCCCCCGCAAGGCTTGATCCGCCCGTCCCGGTCCAACAGCGCCACATGACGCCCCGCCCGCGCCAGATCCCACGCCGCCGTTGCCCCGGAAGGACCGCCGCCGACGACAAAAACATCAAAGCTCATGTCATTCTCCTGGTACAAGGTTGGATGGGGACCGCGTCGCCCGGTCAGGGGCCGTGACCCGCAAGGCCAGCAAGGCCGCGATCAGAAAGACAAATCCTTCGGCGGCAAAGACGCTGCCATAGGCCATGGCATCCGACGACATGAGCGCCCGCATCACGTCCGCCGCAACCGTGCCGCCGAATGAGCCAAGCCCGAACCCGATGGCCTGCGCCGCGCCGAAAATTCCCATCCGGGCACCTTCGCGCGCCTCGGTGCCGTCGCGCGCGATGCCCATCATCGCGCCGATGGCGGCCACGGCAAAGACGCCGTTGGCCAGCCCCAGCGCAAAGACATTGGCCCTGATCGGCCAGTTCGGCGCAAACTGCGCGCCATATCCCAGCGCCACCAAGGAGGCGCCGGACACAAGGCAGCCACCCACGATCCAGACCCGCAATGGCACCACGAAGAACCGCGCCAGCACAGTCCCCGACAGCAGGACAGCCAGCATGCCCGTCAGCGCGCCTGCATGATGCCGACCGCTGAGTTCGGTGCTTTGGCCAACGGTCATGCCAAAGACATGGCCCGCGAATGGCTCCAAGATCAGGTCTTGCAAATTGTAGGCGGTCATCGAGGCAAAGACGAATATCGTGAAGGCCCGAGTGCGCGGTTCGGCCCACATCTCGCGCAGCATTGCGCGGAACGGCAGGGCGCGCTTGGGTGGTGTACGGATCGCCACCCGCTCCTGCCCCCAGACGCCGATCAGGGTCAGAACCACGGCGATGGCTGACACACCCGCCGTGACGGCCACCAGCCGCATGGGCGAATAGGGGTCCAGCAGTTTACCGCTGACAATCGCCGTCACCACCAGCCCGAAGATCATCATGATCCAGATCGCGCTTCCCGCCGCGGCCTCTCGCGTTGGGTTCACGCGGGCGGCCAGCAGGGCCAACAGGTTCGTGCCGCCTGCCCCGATGCCCAAACCGATCAGCAGGAACGACGGCACGGCGGCGATGATGCCCAAGGCAGGCCGACTTTCCATCAAGCCGACCGACAATGCGGCACAGATGGCCCCAAGCGCCAGCGTCAGCACACCGCCCACGATCCAGGGGGTCCGCTTGCCCCCTTGATCGGCACTGTGGCCAAAGCGGGGGCGCAGGAACTGCGTGCCGTAGTATAGCGTGACCAAAAGGCCCGGCAGGACCGCAGGAAAGGCAAGCTCCACCGTCATGACCCGGTTCATCGTCGATGTTGTCAGCGACACGATGGACCCAAGGGCGATCTGCACCAGGCCTAGGCGTGCGATCTGGACCCAGGTCAGGCTCATGCCAGCCCCCGGATTGCAAAGGCCGAAATCATCATGCCGGCGACGTATAGGACGACGCCGGTGCCATTGTACCAGGGGGCCTTGCCCTTGGGATCGCGGAACAGGACCCGCATCGCGGCAAACTGACCCAAGAGCACCGCGAGCACGCCCAAGGCATGCCAAGGCTTGTCCCAGACCAGCAGCATCGCGATGACCAGCGCCTGCGCCATGCCCATCACGGTACAGGCGATGCGTGCGGCAACCTCTGGGCCTAGAACGACCGGCAAGGAGCGGACGCCATGCTGGCGGTCGCCTTCCAGCGCCTTGAAATCATTCAGCGTCATGATGCCATGCGCGCCAAAGGCGTACAGCAAGGCTACGGTGGCGACCTGAAAGGACGGGGCCGCGTTCAACAGGACCGCAGCGCCGGTGAACCAGGGCAATCCTTCATAGGACAGACCAACCAGACCCGGCCCCCACCAGCCCGACCGCTTCAGCCGGATCGGCTCGGCGGAATAGGCCCATGCGGCGATGACGCCCACCACGGTGGCGCCAAATCCCCAAGGGCCAAGCAACCACCCCACGGCCAAAGACAATGCAGTCATCGCCAGCGCGATCCATAGGCCCCAGCGCCCGGGAATGCGCCCGGACGGGATCGGGCGGTCGGGTTCGTTCACAGCATCGACATGCCGGTCGCACCAGTCATTGGCGGCCTGGCTCATGCCGCAGACGATGGGCCCCGCCAGAACCATGCCCAGAAGGACCATCGGCCAATGCGCGCCCAAGGGCACCCCCGCCGACACAGACCCGCAAAGATAGGCCCAGATGGGTGGAAACCAGGTAATCGGTTTGATCAGCCGCAGCATGGCGCGCGGCTCTGGCAGATGTCGCGAAGGCTGCGTGATCCCGATGCTCATGTGTCAAGTAAACAGGACAACTGAGAGTCGGACAAGACCCCAGACGCAAAATGTGTAAATTTAACCTGACACTTTATGCCGCATCGAGTTGCATCAAAGAAACAACGTCAGCTGGCTGGAAAGCCGCGGCCCGGTCACACTGAATTCGTGAAACTCACCCGTCGGTGATGACGGGAACGTCAGTCGTCGTCGCGGTTGATCAGTCCGAACTTGCGCAGCTTGACATAAAGCGACTGGCGCGACAGGCCCAAAAGGTCGGCCGCGGCCACGCGATTGTTGCGCGTGAGTTCCAGCGCCGTCTCGATGCACATCTTTTCGATGACATCCGTCGTTTCGGCCACGATGTCCTTCAGGGGTGACGATCCGACCAGTTCCATGACATTGCCGGACCCTTCGTCCTGCCCGGGCAAAGTCGACCGCCGCATCGCCTCCGCACGACTGGCATCGCGGACAACCAGGACCAGTACCGGATCAGGCCGGTCATTCAGCCATGTCGCCGAAAGCTCCACCGCGACCTGTCCCGAAAAGTCGGTGTTCAGGCGCGTCGCATAGAATTTCAGCTGACCCGTGCGCCGCACGTTGTCCATCAGGAGCCGCAGGTCAACTTCGCCGCGCGCCAGGAAATCTGCCAGCGACCGCCCCCTGATGGCGGCAAAGCTGGCCGTGTCGGTCAGGTTCAGGAACGCCTCGTTGGCGGCGCGCAGGTTGCCCTCGGCATCGGCAAAGACGATCCCGTCCACACCTTCATGGTAAAGCTGCGTCAGCCCGTCGGACAGATCATCGGACCGCGCCACCGCAGTCGTGGCGGCCTCAAGCTGGCACAACAGGATACGTTCGCCCGCCGCGCGGAACATCGTCGCTGTCACCAGCAGCCTCCGCGATGATCGACGCGCCGACAGCTCCATCGGGGTCTTGCGCTCGGACGAGGCAAGGTTGGTCAGGCCCTCGAGCAATTCGCCACGGCGGCGCCCGTCGAATTCCTGTGCAAGCGGCGCACCGGTCAGTTCCGCGCGCGTGCCCCCCAATAGGTTCGCAGCCCCCTGCGAGACATCCACGATCCGCCCGGTCGAT
>JBKJVF010000155.1:0-8441 GCA_046589965.1 Paracoccaceae bacterium | reverse complement strand
GTGTCCGCGCCCGCCAGTCGCTGGGCCAGAACCCAGGCATCCTCCAGCGCCATGTTGGCGCCTTGCGCCAGAAACGGCAGCGTCGGATGTGCGGCATCCCCCAGGATCGCCGCCCCGCCCGCAGGCAGGGCTTGATGCCAGCGGGCCGCAACCGGATGGCGGTAAAGGCCCCAAAGCCAGGTTTCCCCGACCTGTTCCAGCCAGCCCCGCACACGCGGACCAAACCCGGCAAAAGCAAACCGCAGCGCGTCGGGGTCGTCGGGATGGTTCCAGCCTTCGGCAGTCCATTCGCGGCGTTCCTCCACCGCGACGATGTTGCGCAAGGCGCCACCGCGCAAGGGATAGCTGACCAGATGACGACCCGGCCCCATATGCACCTCAACCTCGGGCGGATCGTCCGGGTTGGCGGGGATCAGTGCGCGCCAGGCGACCTGGCCCGTGAAGAACGGCGCGCTGCCGGTGTTGAGCGCGCTGCGCAGGACCGAGTTCAGGCCATCCGCCCCGACCAGCAGGCCGGTTTCGATCCGCCTGCCATCGGGGGTCAGGGCGACCGCACGATCCTGGCGAAGGTCGACGCGGTGGACCTGTGCATCCGTCAGGACGCGCACGCCCGCCTCGCGCGCGCCTTGGGCCAAAAGGGCGACAAGGTCGGCACGGTGGACAAGGTGCCAGCCAAGATCGGGGCGCAGGCGTGCAAGGTCCATATGCAGGACCGTCGCCCCGGTCAGCCCGTCACACAGTCGCACGCCGGTCGCGCGTAGCGCAACTTCGCCCAAGGCGGGGCCAAGGCCCAACGCGTGCAGCACGGCCGCGCCGTTTGGGCTGATCTGCAGCCCTGCGCCCACCTCACCCAAGGCGCCCGCCTGTTCCAGAACCGTCACTTCGGCCCCGCGCAGGGCCAGCGCCCGTGCGGCGGCAAGGCCCGCGATCCCTGCCCCCACCACCGTCGCGGATTGACCAATGAGGCTCATTCGGTGCTGCCCTCAACGACAAACGCCGGACCCTGTGGCCCGGCGCTTTGTGTCGCTGTTGGTGCTGCGGCGATCATTCGTCGCGATGCACCTTTTCGCGGCGTTCGTGTTTTTCCTGCGCCTCAAGCGTCATCGTGGCGATGGGGCGCGCATCCAGGCGCTTCAGGCTGATCGGCTCTCCGGTCATCTCGCAGTAGCCGTATTCGTTTTCGTCGATCCGGCGCAAAGCCGCGTCGATCTTGTTGACCAGTTTGCGCTGCCGGTCGCGGGTGCGCAGTTCCAACGCGCGGTCGGTTTCTTCGCTGGCACGGTCGGTGATGTCGGGAACAGCACGCGCCGAGGTCTGCAGATTGTCGATGGTCTCGGCAGACTGGCTCAAAAGCTCTTGTTTCCAGACGATCAGCTTGCGTCGGAAATATTCAAGCTGGCGTTCGTTCATGAATGGCTCGTCCTCGGCGGGACGGTAATCTTCGGGAAGGAACACCTCGGGTCTCATTCCAGTCGTCTCCAGCGTTTTTCGGATCGCTCCGAAGGCCGCCACCCGAACCGCGCACCGACACTGGCACGAGGCGGGTCGCATGATTGGGGTCCCAATAGCCGAAGCCTGATGGCTTGTCACTAGCGGTTGCGACAAATTTCGCTGACCGTTAGTGTCACAGTTCGGGTCGGATAAGGGTCTGCCGCGCATGACGTTTACAACCACTGCGGGATACATCGCGTCAGACGATCTGGCGATGGCGGTCAATGCGGCGGTCACGCTGCAGCGTCCCCTGCTGGTCAAGGGCGAGCCCGGCACCGGCAAGACGGAACTGGCGCGCCAGGTCGCATTGTCGCTTGGGCTGCCGCTGATCGAATGGCATGTGAAGTCGACGACCAAGGCGTCACAGGGCTTGTACGAATACGATGCCGTCAGCCGGTTGCGCGACAGCCAACTGGGCGATGCCCGCGTGCATGATGTCGCCAACTACATCCGTCAGGGCAAGCTTTGGCAGGCGTTCACGGCGCCGGGTCGTGTGGTCCTGTTGATCGACGAGGTCGACAAGGCTGATATCGAATTTCCCAACGACCTGCTGTTGGAACTCGACCGGATGGAGTTTCATGTCTACGAAACCGGCGAGACGATCCGTGCGGTACATCGCCCGGTCGTCATCATCACCTCCAACAACGAAAAAGACCTGCCCGATGCGTTCCTGCGGCGCTGCTTTTTCCATTATATCCGCTTTCCTGATGCCGAGATGCTCGCGGCCATCGTGCGGGTGCATTTCCCGGGCATCAAGGACCGCCTGCTGAGTGCGGCCCTGTCGCAGTTCTTTGCCCTGCGCGAGATGCCGGGACTGAAGAAACGCCCCTCCACCTCCGAGGCGCTGGACTGGATCCGGCTGCTTCTGGCCGAGGACCTGTCGCCAGAGGATCTGAAGGGCGATGCGACATCCGCCCTGCCCCGGATGTATGGCGCGCTTTTGAAAACCGAACAGGATGTGCAGATGTTCGAACGGCTGGCTTTCATGGCCCGTGGGGCGCGCTGAACCAGCGATCCCCGAATCGTTTGCTGACCTGATGCAGAGCCGCAGGGCGCATTCGGTGTGGCCAATCGTTGCAGCCTGCAACAGTCGGTGAGGGGCGGGGCGGCTATGTTGTCCCGCAGCACGCAACCGACGCGAGGGGTAGTGACCCAAAAGGCGCCCGAAAGCATTTGATTGACATGATGCAGCCCTGATCCGGACACTCGTCGCTTCTAGCCTGCTGCCCAGTCCCCGCTGCCCCGGAAGCTGCCCCATGTTCCGTGCTGACCGTCCTCGCAACGCCCCATGCGTCCGTCCCAAGGTGCGCGTGCTTTGCGTGACCCTGGTGGCGCTGGTTCCCGCTTGGCTGGTGGGCTGCGCCGACCCAAATGCTCAGGTGACCAAGAACGGTCCGGACGTCATGGGTTTTTCCGCCTCGGACACCCTGCGCGCAGGACCCATTGCCGAGGTTGAGGTGGCTGAAAGTGCCATGGCCAACGATTTTCTCGACCTCGCCTTTCAGATGGAAAGCGGGCGAATGCTGACCGTGCTGTCACGGTTTGAGGGTCCGATCCGGGTTGCTGTACGGGGCCGCGTGCCGCCCGGCGCAGCCGAGGATCTGCAGCGACTGATCGCGCGCCTGCGCGACGAGGCGGGCATCGACATCGCGCTTGCCGCCGGCGGGACGTCCGCCCAGATCACAGTCGAATTTCAGCCCCGCGCCACCTTGCACCGGATTGCGCCGACCGCGGCCTGCTTTGTGGTGCCGGGCGCCAGCAGTCTGGCCGAGTACCGCCAGAATCGTGGGTCCGTCGCGATGGACTGGGGGTCGGTCCAGACGCGCACCAGTGCGGCGATTTTCGTGCCGTCCGACACCAGCCCGCAAGAGGTACGCGACTGCCTGCACGAAGAACTGGCCCAAGCCATCGGTCCCTTGAACGATCTCTATCGACTGCCGGATTCGGTGTTCAACGACGACAACTTTCATACCGTGCTGACCGGCTTTGACATGGCGATCCTGCGTGCCTACACCGCGCCCGAACTGCGCTCGGGGATGGGCCGGGCCGAAGTGGCGCGCCTGTTGCCGGGCGTGCTGGCGCGAACCGGCGCGGTGCCCAGTGCATCCGGCCGTGCGCCGTCGCCGCGTGCCTGGCTTGATGCCATCCAGGGGGCCGTTGCAGGCGGCACCGGATTGCCTTCGCGCCGGACGGACGCAGCCCGTGCGCTGAAGGTGGCCGATGCGCAAGGCTGGAATGACGCCCGCACTGCCTTCAGCCATTTCGCGGTGGCAAGGCTGGAAGTGTCCCGCGACCCCATCCTGGCCGCCGAGCATTTCGACATGGCCGAGGCGCTTTGGGCGCGTCTGCCCGGGACCGACATTCACCGCGCCCATATCGACCTTCAGCGCGCCTACATGGCATTGGCGGGCGGCGATCCGGCATCGGCGATCACACGGGCGGACCGCGCCCTGCCTGCGGTCAGCCGGTCAGGCAACGCGGCGCTGGAAGCGACGGCCCTTTTGATCAAGGCCGAAGCGCTGGAGTTGATGGGGCGGGATGGCGAGGCAGGCCGGCTTCGCCTCGACAGTCGCGCCCTTCAGCGTTATGGCTTCGGCACCGGATCGGATGTCGAGGCGCGCGTTCACGAGATTGCCACCCTGCCCCGCAGGATGAGCAGCAACTGACCGCACGGCCCTGCCCAGGACAGACCGGCAAACAAGGGGATGATCGGTTGGGACTGGTTTTGGGATCGGCGTTGCTGGGGGCCGTCATAGGTGGCCTCACGGCACGCAAACGCGGCGGCAGACCTTTGGACATCGCGCAATATGCGACAGCGTTCGCGATTGCGTTTGGGCTGCTCGGCCTGATCGCGACCATCATCCTGAGCCGCGTCATCCTGGGCTGACGCCCGATGTTTGCCCCCTTTTTCCAGGCCTTGCGGGCCGAAGGGGTACCGGTCTCGCCGCGCGAATATCTGGTGTTTCTGCAAGGGGTTGCGGCGGGTCTTGCAACCCATGACATCACCGCATTCTATCACCTCGCGCGCACGACCATGGTCAAGGATGAACGCCATCTCGACCGGTTCGACCGCGCCTTTTCCCGCGCCTTTCAGGGTCTGCAGACGCTGACCATCGACCAGATCGTCGCGGCACTGGACTTGCCACCCGACTGGCTGGAAAAGCTGACCGAGACAAACCTGACGCCCGAAGAACGCGCTGCCATCCAAGGCATGGGCGGGTTTCAAACGCTGATGGACGCGCTGCGCCAACGCCTTGCCGAACAGACGGGCCGCCATCAAGGCGGGTCGAAATGGATCGGTACGGCGGGGACCAGCCCCTTTGGCGCGCAGGGCTACAACCCCGAAGGCGTGCGGATCGGGCAAGAGAACAGCCGCCACCAGCGCGCCGTCAAAGTCTGGGACCGACGCGATTTTCGCAATCTAGACGATCAGGTCGAATTGGGGACACGCAACATCAAGGTCGCGCTACGCCGCCTGCGCCGCTGGGCCCGCGACGGGGCGGCGGATGAGCTGGACCTCGACGGCACGATCCGCGCGACGGCACACCATGGCTATCTGGATGTGCAGACACGGCCCGAACGCCGCAACGCGGTCAAGGTCCTCTTGTTTCTCGACGTAGGCGGGTCGATGGATCCCCATATCCGCGTCATGGAGGAGCTCTTTAGCGCGGCGCGGGCGGAGTTCCGGCATATGCAGGCGTTCTATTTCCACAACTGCCTGTACGAAGGGGTGTGGCGCGACAATGCGCGGCGCTGGAACGCACAGACGCCCACGATGGATGTGCTGCGGACCTATGGGTCGGATTATCGCTGCATCTTTGTGGGTGATGCGGCGATGAGCCCGTATGAAATCCTGCATGCCGGAGGGGCCAACGAACACTGGAACCCCGAAGCCGGGCAGGTCTGGTTGCGCCGGGCCTGCACGCAGTGGCCCCATCACGTCTGGATCAACCCGGTTGCGCCACAAAACTGGGGGCATACCGCCTCTACGCGATTGATTGCAGAAATTTTCGACGGAAAGATGGTGCCTATGACGTTGGACGGGATCACACGGGGGATCAAAGAGATCAGATGATCAGCCAATTGAGGCGGCTTTGGCGGATGCGCCCCTATCTGACGTCGGCATTCCTGCTGGCATGCGGGGTCACCGTCTTTTTTGCGGTCAGCTTTGTTTATCATGCGGTCTACTGGTCGATGCACCGCGAGGTCGACGTGCGGCCATGGATGACCGTGGGCTATATCGCCCGGTCGTGGGGCCTTGACCCGCGAGAGCTTGACCGCCGCGCGGGCCTGCCCGTGCCGTTGGTCAAGGGCCACCCCCAGCCCTTGCAGGAAATCGCCACCGAACGCGGGGTGCCGGTCGAGGACATCATCGCCGAGGTAGAGCGTGTGATCGGCGAAATGCGAAGCGCGGCACCCGTCCCATGACTGACTGGCTGCTGGGACTTGTTCCGCAATACGGGCTGTGGCTTCTGGCCGCTACGACGTTTTTTTCGTGCCTTGCCCTGCCCTTTCCCGCCTCCATCCTGATGCTGACGGCGGGTGGATTTGTCGCAGCGGGCGATCTGGTCCTGTGGCAGACGTTCGGGGCCGCGGCGGGTGGTGCGATTGTAGGCGATCAAGTGGGTTACTGGGCGGGACGCGGGTTTGGCACCGGGCTTCTGGCACGGCTGCGCGCGGACCCTGGGCGCGACAAGCTTTTGTCAAAGGCCGTCCGTTTCATGGACCAAAAGGGCGTGATGGCAGTCTACCTGACGCGGTGGTTGTTCAGCCCGCTTGGCCCTTGGGTGAACCTGACAGCGGGCAGCACAGGGTATCGCTGGCACCGGTTCAGCCTGGCGGGCATCGCGGGCGAGGCTACCTGGGCGGGCATCTATGTCGGCGTGGGATATGTGTTTGCCGGCAACGTCGAGGCGGCAAGCAGCATGCTGGGATCGGTGCTGGGCGTCGTGGCAGGGGGGGCGGCGGTGCTGATCCTTGGCTACTGGCTTTTCACCTCACATAGCACGACTGGCGCGCCCGATCTTTAATTTGTCCGGTTACGCCCCATATCTGGGCCATGCTGAAACTTCTCCCGATCCTGCTGGCCGTCCTTTACGCATTCGCGATGCTGCGCTTTTCGGTCTGGCGCACCAAAAAGATGCTGGACGAAAAGTCCCAGCCGCTGGCCGACCCCGAGATTGCAGCCCTTGCCGCACGGCTGGCTAGGGCCATGGATGTACCGGAAATCAAGGTCAACGTCTTTGACATCGAGGCCGTGAATGGCCTTGCCGCACCAGATGGCCGGATCTTTCTGACGCGCGGGTTTCTCGCGAAAAAGGCGCGCGGCGAGGTCACGGCGGAGGAGCTCGCATCCGTCATCGCGCATGAAATCGGCCATGTCGCGATGGGGCACATGCGCCGCCGCATGATCGACTTTACCGGTCAGAACGCGGTGTTCGTGATGCTGTCGGCGTTTCTGAACCGTTTCGTGCCGATCATCGGGGTCTGGATCGCCAACCTGATTTCCACCGCGCTGATGGCGCATCTGTCACGCCGTGACGAGTTCGAGGCGGACGCCTATGCCAGCGCGCTGCTGATCAAGTCAGGCATCGGCACGGGTCCGCAAAAGTCGCTTTTCGCCAAGCTCGGGGCACTGACCGGCAACCGTGCCGAAGGGATCCCCGCCTGGCTGCTCAGCCATCCAAAGACCGACGAACGCATCGCGGCCATCACCGCGAACGAGGATCGCTGGCGTCAGGTCGCGTGAACTGCGTAGGCAGGGCGCTCCACAAGTCCGCTCTGAAGTTGGTCGCACCCGCCTTGGGGTATCATAACGCGGCTACCGCTTTGGCAAGCCTTGGCAGTTTGGCCCTCTTGAGCAAGGATTTCAGCGAGACCGGCGCGCCATTGATGCGGACCGCCTTGTCCAGAACGCCCTGCAGGATCACATCCATTTCCGCCGGTTGGCGCGACTGCAGTTCCCACAGGAACCCGTCCGGGTCGCGCCGCGTGATCCCTTCGGCCGCCAGCACGTGCCGGGGAAAGTCCGCCGCGTTGAACGTCACGATCGCATCCGCATGCCCGCCGATGGCCACCGCGAGCACATGTTCGTCATCGGGGTCAGGCAACACCAGCCGTGCCGCAATCCCCGGCTGTTCGCGCACCATCGCTTTTGGAAATTGCTGGCGCATCAAGGCGGCTTCGATTTCTGCCTGCGCCACGGCCAGCGGCCCCAGTTTCACGACCGCCCGCATCCATTCGCCGAATATGCGTTCGGACCAGAGCGGCTGGTACATTCCCGCCGTGGCCGCACCGATCAGAACCTCGCGCAGGACAGAAGGGTAAATGACGCAGGTATCAAGGACCGCCTTCATCCGTCCAGCCGAAAGAACAGCGCCTTGAGGTAAGCGGATTCCGCCAGTTGCGGCAGCATCGGGTGGTCCGGCCCCGCCCCCCCGGTATGGATCAACTGCGCCCTGCGCCCGCCCCTGCCGATCCCGCGTGCGGAGGCGTTGCGGAACGCCGACAGATCGGCGGCATGGCTGCACGAACACAAAACCAGATACCCGCCCGGTGCCACCAGGGGTGCTGCAAGACGTGCAAGACGTTCATAGGCGCGCAACCCCGCCTCCAATGCCGGTTTGGCCGGGGCAAAGGCCGGAGGGTCACAGATCACGAGGTCAAAGCTTGCCCCTTCGGTGCCAAGTGCCTCCAACACCGCAAAGGCATCGCCCTGCCGGGTGGTCAGCCGATCCGCCAGACCCGACGCCACCGCGCCCTCAGCCGCCAAAGCAAGTGCCGGGGCGGACGCGTCGACCGCCAGGGCGGACACAGCGCCCCCTGCCAGTGAAGCCAGCGCAAAGCCACCGACATGGGTAAAGACGTCCAGCACGCGCGCCTGCCTTGCAAGGCGGGCCGCAAAGGCATGGTTCGGACGCTGGTCAAAGAAAAGGCCGGTCTTTTGCCCG
>JBKJVF010000180.1:0-5854 GCA_046589965.1 Paracoccaceae bacterium | reverse complement strand
CGCGCCCCTTGATCGGGCTGTGAAACACAGGGCAGGGCATGACCGCCGGATAGGCGCTGCAACGGCTGTTCTCGGGCGGTTTATGGGTCAGGTTCTTCCACCGGAGTTCTGCTGGTGACGGCGGCAAAAGCGCCTGCCCGAGGGGGCGGTCAGGCGCTGCCCGGCGGCGCTTTGCGCCTCGATCCCGGGCGGGGGGGGGGCCGCTATGCCCTCCGGCAAGACGTCGGGATTTCATTTGGGCAAATCTGAGGTGGATGGGGTCGTGCGTGGGTATCACCCACGCTACCTTTTCTTGGGCTGTGCCAAGAAAGTTTAGTGAGATAGAAAGGATGTCCCCTGCATCGCGCGTACATCAGGAACGGAGGATAAGTGATTCTCCATAAAGCGCAGACAACTGTCAGAAGGGGCATAAGAATACTTTGATGCTTGGGAAACAATTAGCCGATTGGCATCCTTTAGATGAACTAAACTGTTCATTGAAAGATACTTGCGAAGATCAACTTCCCTATTTGTCAACATAAGAAGACTTGTTGGTGAAAGTGGTACGAACAGAGCGCCGTTTATCGCGGAAAGTGCAAATAGTCGTACGATCGGTCGATCAGAAAGGTATAGTTGGTGCTTTAAATCGGCAAATCGAACGATGCCCCAGTGCATGTTGCAAAGCTGACTTCCTGTGATCTCTGAGTTCAACAAGTCGATGAAGATATTGAAAACCATTTCGTCAATTTCTGCATCAGGTGGATTTGCAACTGCGTGAGAAAACAAGTCGTGAGCGGTTTCTCCAGCCGTTCTTGGAGGAAGAATTCTATGCTCTAGAGAAATTTCATTGAGTTTCTCACGCCAGCGTTGTCGAAGAATTTCAAGGTCTTCAGGCATTCTAAGCATCAATGAAATCATAAATCTGCTCCATGCTGAGATCTCGGAGCTCGAAAGATCTTCCTTTGTTATCCCACTTACTAGTTTTCGTAATACATTGGCTGCCCCTGAATCAACGGCCTGAAGAAAGTATTGCTCGACCTGCGCAGCAATTTCCACTGGGAAGCCACGCAAAGTATACAAATTCTCAACATATGCGGTCTGTTGCGGAAACACCCGTTTCGGCCTTACTCGGTCGCCGTAAGGCTTAGAAAACTCGACCAGTTTTCCGTCGGTTGCTGCCCAATTCCTTAGAAGGAAGACGGGTAAATAATGATGCTTCTTTGGAGTAGGCTTGGTCAAATCCCCCCTCACACCAACCGCGCCCCCTCCACCGCCGCTCGGACAAAATCCGCAAACAGCGGATGCGGGGCGAACGGCTTGCTTTTCAACTCCGGATGAAACTGCACGCCGATGAACCAGGGGTGATCCTTCACCTCCACGATCTCGGGCAGCTTGCCATCCGGGCTCATCCCTGAAAACACCAGCCCACAGGCCTCCAGCTGGTCGCGATACTTTACATCCACCTCATAGCGGTGGCGGTGGCGTTCTTCGATCACGGTGGTGCCATAGACCTGGGCCACGTGGCTGCCGGGGGTCAGGTTGGCGGTGTAGGCGCCAAGCCGCATGGTGCCGCCCTTGGCGTCGCTGGCCTTGCGGGTGACGGTGTGGTTGCCCTGTACCCATTCCTTCAGGTGATAGACGACGGGGGTAAAGCGTTTGGCGCCGGCCTCATGGTCGAACTCTTCGGACCCGGCATTGGTCAGGCCCACCAGGTTGCGGCTGGCCTCAATCACGGCCATCTGCATGCCAAGACAGATGCCAAGATAGGGCACGCTTTTTTCGCGCGCGAACTGGGCGGCCTTGATCATGCCTTCGGTGCCACGCTCGCCAAAACCGCCGGGCACGATGATCGCGTCCAGCCCGTCGAGGTACGGACTGGGGTCCTCGCGCTCAAAGATTTCCGCGTCGATCCATTCGGCCTTGACGCGGGTGCGGTTGGCCATGCCGCCATGGGTCAGACCTTCGACGATGGATTTGTAGGCATCCTCCAGCTGAGTGTATTTGCCCACGATACCGACGCGGACCTCGCCTTCGGCATGGGTCAGGCGGTCCATCACGTCTTCCCAACGGGCGAGGTTGGGTTTCGGGGCAGGGGAGATGCCGAACGCGTCGAGGACGGCCTGATCAAGGCCCGCGTGATGATACGCCAGCGGGGCCTGGTAGATCGTTTTCAGGTCATAGGCGGGGATCACATGCTCTTTGCGGACGTTGCAGAAAAGGGCGATCTTTTCCAGTTCCTTGTCCGGAATCGGGTGTTCGGACCGGCAGACAAGGACATCCGGGGCAAGGCCGATGGATTGCAGTTCCTTGACCGAATGCTGGGTCGGTTTGGTTTTCAACTCCCCCGAGGCCGCGAGGTAAGGCAGTAGCGTCAGGTGCATCAGGATCGACTGGCCGCGCGGGCGTTCGTGGATGAACTGGCGGATCGCCTCGAAAAACGGCAGGCCCTCGATGTCGCCGACCGTGCCGCCGATTTCGCACAGCATGAAGTCGACCTCGTCCTGGCCGATGCGCAGGAATTCCTTGATCTCGTTGGTGACGTGGGGGATCACCTGGATGGTCTTGCCGAGATAGTCGCCGCGGCGTTCCTTTTCCAGCACGTTGGAATAGATGCGGCCCGAACTGATGCTGTCGGTCTGACGCGCCGAAACGCCGGTGAAGCGTTCGTAATGCCCAAGGTCGAGGTCGGTTTCCGCGCCGTCGTCGGTGACGAAGACCTCGCCATGTTCAAAGGGCGACATCGTGCCGGGGTCAACGTTCAGGTAGGGGTCAAGCTTGCGCAGACGGACCGTGTAGCCGCGCGCCTGCAACAATGCGCCAAGGGCGGCGGAGGCAAGGCCCTTGCCCAAAGAGGACACCACGCCGCCGGTGATGAAGATGTAGCGCGCCATTGGGGCCCCCGTGTTTTCGCGCGATTCGGTGTCGGTGGAATCGCATCACCACGGGATTTGGGATATATCCCAGACGCCGCACCACCGCAACATGCAGCGGGCGATAAGGTGGTGGCATCAAAAGATGGTGGTCAGTCCTCGGCTGTCGCCGGGGTGGATGGCGCATCCGGCGGCGTGGCTGGCAAGAGGTCGGCGCCTGGGGTCAGGCCCGGGGCAGCCGGCGCATCACCGGCGGCCGGGGCATCGGTCGCGACGGGGACCTGGTCGGCCACCGAGTCGGACGCGGAGTCGCGGGCGGCCAGAACCGTCAGGGTGACCGAGGTCGCGATGAAGGCCGCACCGAACAGCCAGGTCAGCTTGGCCATCGGGGTCGATGCGGGCCGACCCGACACGTTGCCGCCACCACCACCCATGCCAAGGCCGCCGCCTTCGGAGCGCTGCAAGAGAACCACGCCGATGAGCAACAGGGCGATGATCAAGTGGACGGTGAAGACAACGTTTTCCATGAGACGCTTTCCGGCGAGTTCGGGGGTCTATCTAGGGGCAATGCGCCGTGCCCGCAAGCCGTTAGCGCAGGCGACCGCCTAGCCTGGGGTCGGGGTCAGGCAGACAAGGCTGATCTTGTTGCCGTCGGGGTCGCGGAAATAGCAGGCGTAAAAATCTGGGCCGTAATCGCGCAGGCCCGGCGCGCCCTCATCCGTGCCACCATGGGCAAGCGCCGTAGCGTGGCCGGCATCGACGCTTGCGCGGCTGGGGGCAGTCAGCGCCAGCATCGCGCCGTTGGCAAAACTGGCGCGCCCTTTGTCATAGGGTGTCCCGACCCAGACCGTCGCCTCGCCCCCCGGCGGGCCAAAGCCAAGCTCATCGGGATCATCGGTTGATCTGATCAATCCCACGATGGGCAGGACCGCATCGTAGAATGCTGCGGCCCGCGTCAGGTCATTGGTGCCAAGTGTCACGTAAAGGATCATGGTCAGCCCTCGATCTCGTCCACGCTCGCCTGCCCGGACAGGCGCTGGCGCAGGATCGACCAGGACAGGCCGATGCCAAGGATCAGGGACAGTGCAAAGATGCCCAGCCAGACGTTCAGGTTCTGGTTGCCAAGGGCCAGCACCTCCCAGTCGATCAGCACCCAGATCACGGCGCCGAACAGTGCGGCAATGATCCCCATCCCGAAGGCCCCGAGAGATCGGAACGTCGCACCCACATAGATGATGTAGCCCACCGCCAGTAGCAGCCCCAAAAGGACCGCAAGCGGGGTCTGGATGCCCCAGTTTGCCTCGACCCAGCGGACATAGTTCCATTGGGTCGGGTTGAAGGTCGCGGCGAGCAGGACAAACGCGCCAAGCCAGCGAAGAAGGATGCCCATGGGAAGATCCGGAGTTGTGACGTGTCAGGCCAAGGGGTGACAAAAGCCGGGGAAGATGTCCAGTCTTTCCCCGGGGGCCTTGTGTGCCGCGCGACGTCGCGATCGGCGTTTCTCACCTTTGCCGAACTTTCAGGGCCGATCCTGGGTACTGGTTTGCGCGTGGATCGCCGGTTTGGCGACGCCTTGGGTGGACCACTTCGCGTCGGCTATCCGGATTTCATCCCGTTCGGGGGGCTCGCTTCCGTTTCAGGCAACCGAGATCGCCACTTTCCCGGTTTCCCCTGCGCCCGGCTTTGTCTATAGATCAGTCGGTTTCAGAACCCGAGGGATCAGCAGAATGGCCAATGTCGTTGTCGTGGGGGCCCAGTGGGGCGATGAAGGCAAGGGCAAGATCGTCGACTGGTTGTCCGAACGTGCCGATATCGTGGCGCGATTCCAGGGTGGCCACAATGCAGGTCACACGCTGGTCATCGACGGGGTCGTGTACAAGCTGTCGCTGTTGCCATCGGGCATCGTGCGGGGCGGCAAGTTGTCGGTGATCGGCAATGGCGTCGTGCTGGACCCCTGGCATCTGGTGATGGAGATCGACAAGCTGCGCGGTCAGGGCGTGGATATCACGCCCGACAACCTGATGGTGGCGGAAAACACACCCCTGATCCTGCCGGTGCATGGAGAGCTGGACCGCGCGCGAGAAAACCAGAACTCGGTCGCCAAGATCGGCACTACGGGTCGTGGGATCGGGCCCGCCTATGAAGACAAGGTCGGTCGGCGGTCCATCCGGGTGGCGGATCTTGCTGACGAGGCAACGCTGGATCTGCGGATCGGGCGTTTGCTGACCCATCACAACGCGTTGCGCGCCGGTCTGGGGCTGGAGGCGGTTGATCCCGTGGCGTTGAAGGCACGTCTGATGGAGATCGCGCCGCAGGTGCTGCCTTATGCCAAACCGGTCTGGAAAGTGCTGCATGAGGCGCGCCGTGCGGGCAAGCGCATCCTGTTCGAAGGGGCGCAAGGCGCGCTTTTGGACGTGGATTTCGGCACCTATCCTTATGTGACCAGCTCCAACACTCTGGCGGGCATGGCGGCGACGGGGACGGGCTTGGGGCCGACGGCCATCGATTTCGTGCTCGGGATCGTGAAGGCCTATACCACGCGGGTCGGCGAAGGGCCGTTTCCAGCGGAACTGCACGATGCCGACGGCGAGCGTCTGGGCGAGCGGGGGCATGAGTTCGGCACCGTCACCGGGCGCAAGCGGCGCTGCGGGTGGTTCGATGCGGTTCTGGTGCGCCAGACCTGTGCCACGTCCGGCGTGTCGGGCATCGCGCTGACCAAGCTTGATGTGCTCGACGGGTTCAAGACGTTGAAAATCTGCGTGGGATATGAACTCGATGGGGTGCGGCTGGACTATCTGCCGACCGCGGCGAACCATCAGGCGCGCTGCACACCGATCTACGAAGAGATGGACGGCTGGACCGAGACAACCGCAGGGGCGCGCAGTTGGGCCGACCTGCCGGGGGCCGCGATCAAATACGTGCGGCGGATCGAGGAGTTGATCCAGTGCCCGGTGGCGCTATTGTCCACATCACCGGAACGGGACGACACGATCCTTGTGACCGAC
>JBKJVF010000184.1:0-9611 GCA_046589965.1 Paracoccaceae bacterium | reverse complement strand
GCTTTTTTGCCAATCCGGCAGGCCCTTCAGGTGACCGTTTCGCAGCGCTTGGTGGTCAAGGGATTTCGATCGTCTCCTATTCGTCCAAGCAAGAGGAAAGCTTCAAGTTCCTGCAATGGTTCATCAAAGATGAGACCCAGAAGCGCTGGGCCGAGCTGGGCGGCTATACCGCGTCGGCAGCTGTTCTGGAAAGCCCGGAGTTCCGCAACGCCACGCCCTACAACGAGGCGTTCTACCAGACGATGTTCATCGTCAAGGACTTCTGGGCGGTGCCCGAGTTTGCCGAGTTGCTGGGCCAGCTGAACAACCGGATCTACCCGCATATCGTGGGCGGTGAAGGCACGGCCAAGGAAACGCTGGATGCACTAGCAGCCGACTGGAAGGCCACCTTCGCAAAGTATGGCCGCGGTACGCCGTAACCTGCGCAAGACAAAGGCGCGCGCCAAGGTGCGCGCCTTTTCACGATCAATACCCCAAAATTCCGGAGGCCAGAGTCTTGGCAAACCCGTCATCTGCGCCCCGCGAACGCGGCCTTTCCGATCTGGCCATACGCAACCTGTTTATCATCCCCACGATCGCGTTCCTGATTGTATTCAATATTTTCCCGTTGCTCTATTCGCTAGGATATTCATTCACCGATTTTCGGGCATCAACCAATGAGCCGGCAAATTTCGTTGGGCTGGACAATTACCGCGCCCTTCTGGCCGATCCGTTTATCTGGAAGAACTTCACCATCACCGCCAAGTACGTCATCATTTCGGTGACGGGTCAGGTGGTGGTCGGCTTTGGCGTGGCGATGCTGCTGAACCGGGAAATTCCGTTCAAGGGGCTGCTGACCACGCTTTTGTTGTTGCCGATGATGCTGTCGATGGCGGTGGTCGGGCTGTTCTGGAAGCTTCTGTATGACCCCAACTTCGGGCTGATCAACTATGCGCTTGGACTTGGAACGTTTGAGTGGCTGGCCGACCCCGACATGGCACTTTATGCGATTGCGATTGCCGATATCTGGATGTGGTCGCCCTTTGTGATGCTCTTGTCGCTGGCGGGACTTTCGGCCGTGCCAAAGCATCTTTACGAGGCGGCGGCGATTGACCGGGCCTCGGGGCTATACACCTTTTTCCGCATCACCTTGCCGTTGGTGGCGCCCATTCTGATGATCGCCATCATCTTTCGCACGATGGAAGCGTTCAAGACCTTTGACATCGCTTATATCCTTGCCTCGCAGCCCACGACCGAGGTGATTTCGATCCGGCTTTACAAGATGGCGTTTCAGGAATGGCAGACGGGCATGAGTTCGGCGCTGGCCTATATCGTTCTGATCATGGTGCTGGCGATTACCAATATCTATGTGAAATACCTGAACAAAGTGAAGGAGCGCTAGGATGGCCGCCGTTCGCACCGCGGGCGAGGTGTTTCGCCACCGCTCGGCCATCGTATGTGTACTTTTGGTGTTGATGATCACCTTGGCGCCAATCTTCTGGATCACCGCCACTGCATTCAAGCCGCGCAACCTGGCAACGACCGTGCCCCCGACTGTGCTGTTCGAGCCCGAGATTTCGCCCTTCGTCAAGCTGATGACCAAGCGCAGCCAATTGCGCAGCCCGCCGTCGGAAGAGGTTTACAACGCAGCCCCCTGGTGGGAGCAGCAGATCTTTGACGGCGGCGAAAAAGTTGTGCGGTCGGGCAAGGGCGAGGTGCAGCTTTCGGGCTACCCAAGCCGGTTCCTGAATTCATTGATCGTGGCCATCACCTCAACCGTGCTGGCCGTGTCGATGGGCACCATCACTGCCTACGGCTTTTCGCGGTTTAAGGTGGCGGGCGAGGATGATTGGCTGTTCTTCATCCTGTCGACCCGAATGTTGCCGCCTGTGGTGGTCGCAATCCCGATGTTCCTGATGTACCGGGCGGTGGGGTTGAACGATACCCATATCGGCCTGATCATCCTGTACACCGCGTTCAACCTTAGCTTTTCGGTGTGGCTGATGAAGGGGTTCATCGACGAGATTCCCAAGGAATACGAAGATGCCGCCCTGGTTGACGGCTATACCCGGCTGCAGGCGTTCTTCAAGATCGTGCTGCCCGAAGCGGCGACCGGAATTGCAGCGACGGCAGTGTTCTGTTTCATCACCGCCTGGAACGAATATGTTTTTGCGCTGATCATGACCAACAGGCGTGCGCAGACCGCACCCCCCTTCATCCCGTCCCAGGTCGGCTCTGGTCTGCCTGACTGGACGGTAATTGCCGCGGGCACGTTCCTATTCCTGGTGCCTGTCGCAATCTTCACCTTCCTTCTGCGCAATCACCTGTTGCGGGGCATGTCTTTTGGGGCGATCCGCAAATGAGTTTTCGTCAGATAAATCAGAAGGTCCTCATCCCGGCTGCCCAAGGGTTGATGATCTTTGGCATCGTGGCCCTGTGCCAGCCTTGGATCGAGGTCTTGCACCGCTACGGCATCACGCTGACGCTGATCGGTCTGGTGGGATTCATGATCACCACCAAGATCCCTGCTCCCGCGCCGAAAAAGGAGGGCGCGGAATGACCCAGATCGAACTGCGCAATATCAACAAGCATTTCGGGGCTTTTCACGTCATCCGAGACGTGAACCTTACGGTCAAGGACAAGGAATTTGTCGTGTTTCTGGGCCAATCGGGCTGTGGCAAGACCACGACCTTACGCGCGATTGCGGGTCTTGAAACCATTGACAGTGGCGAGATCCTGATCGGCAGCAAGCCCGTTCATATGACCCGGCCGGAAGAGCGGGACGTGGCCTTCGTGTTCCAGTCCTTTGCGCTTTATCCGCACCTGACGGTATTTGAAAACATGGCCTTTCCGCTGCGCGCAGTAGGTACGCCGAAGGCCGAGGTGGTGGCCACGGTCAATCGGGTGGCGGGCATCCTGCAAATCGCCCCCCTGCTGCAGCGTCGCCCTTCGGCCCTTGCGGGGGGGGATTTGCAGCGCGTGGCCATCGGGCGGGCGCTGGTGCGCAACCCCAAGGCCATGCTGATGGACGAACCCATCGGGTCACTTGATGCCAAACTGCGCGAGGAAATGCGCGTCGAGTTGAAGCGCCTACATGTCGAGCAGGGGTCCACCACAATTTATGTCACCCATGACCAGATCGAGGCGATGGCCCTGGCCGACCGCATCGTCGTGATGCATGCGGGGGTCCTGCAGCAGGTCGGTACCCCGGCAGAGGTTTATGCCAACCCGGTCAATCTCTTCGTGGCGCAGTTCGTGGGCTCACCGGTGATGAATGTGGCCGATGTTACGATCTCGGCAAGGGCCGGCGAGCCGGTGGTCACAGTGGATGGGGCGCCCCAGGGGTTCAGCTTTCCAGAGGCCTTTCTGGGACAGGTGCCTGATGGAGGCCGCGCGCATAAATTGGGTATTCGGCCCGAAGCGATTGACGTGTCGCTGACCCCGGTGGACGGTTATGTGAGCGCTCAGGCGCATATCATAGAACCGCTTGGGTCGCATGACATCATCGACATTCCGCTGGGCAATGCACTGTTCCGAGCACGCACGAGGCCTGGCTTTGTGGCAGCCCCCGGCACCCCGATCTGGCTACGGCTGGACCCGGCGCGCACGCATATCTTCGACAGTGAAACAGGCAGTTCGTTGGGAATCAAACTCTGATGGCGCATATCGAACTTCGCAAGGTGAGCAAGTCCTATGTTGGCGTCACAGCGTTACGCGACCTGACGCTGGACATCGCGGCGGGCGAGTTTTTTGTTCTGCTGGGGGAAACCGGGGCGGGCAAGACCACTACCTTGCGGCTTGTGGCGGGGTTGGAAAAGCCCGAGGCGGGACAGATCCTGATTGACGGGCAGGACGTCACAAGGTGGGGCGCGGCCGACCGGGACGTGGCGTTGGTGTTACAGCAATACTCGCTTTATCCGCGCTATACCGTGCGCCAGAATCTTGAATTTCCTCTGAAATCCCCGATCCGCCCCAGCTCGGAGGCCGACATTGACGCGCGGGTCGCACGGGTGGCCAAGACCCTGCGGATCGAGCATCTCATGGACCGCAAGACCGACCGGCTGTCGGGCGGCGAAATGCAGCGCGTGTCGATCGGACGGGCGATCGTGCGCACGCCCAAGGTTTTCCTGATGGACGAACCCTTGTCAGCGCTGGATGCCAAGCTGCGCGAGGCGTTGCGGGCCGAATTGAAGGACCTGCAAATGAAGCTGGGCGAGACGTTTCTGTTCGTCACCCACGACCAGGTTGAGGCCATGTCGATGGGCGACCGCATTGGTGTGCTGAACAAGGGCGTTCTGGTGCAGGTCGGCACGCCATATGATATCTACAACAACCCGTGCAATACGTTCGTGGCGCGCGCCGTCGGATCGCCGGCGATGAACCTGGTGCCGGGAAGACTGGAAGCAGGGATAGCGCGTTTGGGCGATGTCGCCCTGCCCCATGACGGAGCGCAAGGGGCCGAGGGGCGCGGGCTGATTTTTGGAGTGCGCCCGGAGGATCTGCACATCGCGCCAGGTGCGCCGGTGGCGGCGCGGGTCGAGGACATCGAAAACCACGGGGTTGAACAGATCATCACCTTGATGGCAGGTACGCACCGGTTGCGAGCCACTGCGCCGGTGACGCAGCGTTTGGCCGTGCATGAGACGGTTCAGGTTGGCTGGTCTGCCGCGCGCGTGGCGTTGTTTGACGCAAGCAGCGGGAAAAGCCTGCGCCACGGCGGATAGGAACGTTTAGGCCGGAAAGCGGGCGCGGTAGCGGGTTTCGACCTCAGGGTTGCAAAAATTCTCGGGCAACCTGTTGGACAAAATGCGCAGCACCTCGGACAGGGCGCCTTGGCCCATCCGCAACATGCTGTCCTGGGTGATGCCCGCGACATGCGGCGTCAGGATCACGTTGTCCAAACCCCAAAGCGGGCTGTCCAGGGGCAAGGGCTGCACATCGAACACGTCCAGCGCGGCCCCGCCCAGACGCCCTGCGGCCAGCGCATCGCCCAAGGCCTGCGCATCAATCACCGGGCCGCGTGCAACGTTGATGACAATTGCGCCGGGTTTCATCGTCGCTATCCGCGCGGCTGACAGCAGTCCTTGCGTGGCCTCTGTCAACGGACAGCACAGCACCAGCACATCACTACGCACGATCAGATCATCCAGACCTGCAGCACCTACGCCCGCGGGCATGCTATCCGGGCGACGGGTACTGGCGATGACGGTGCAGCCGAACGCGGCCCCTAAGGCGGCAACCCTGCTGCCGATATTGCCCATGCCCACGATGCCCAGGACCGCGCCACCCAGATCGCGCCCGCCATCTGCCAGGGCCCGGGCAGGCCCCCAGCCAGTGCGACGCAGCGTGGCATCCATCGTGCGAAACTGGCGAAGAAGGCCAATCGCGGCAAAGATCACCTGCTCGGCCACGGTGGATGCATTTGCACCCGGGACATTGGCAACCAGTACCCCCGCATCCGTCGCGGCCTGAACCGGGATCATGTCGAGCCCTGCCCCGTGCCGCACAGCCGCGCGCAAACCGGGGCTGGCGAGGAAATATTCCGGTGGAATGGGCGCGCGCACGATCAAGACTTCGGCCCCCGTCCCCTCGGCCAGAATGGCAGCTGCGGTGGGGGCTGAGGCAACGCGGTAGTCGCCCGCATCGCGAAGGCGCGCGGTGACCGACGGGTGCAGCTCATGGGTCGAAAAAATCATGCCGCGTTGTCGTTTTGCGCGCCCGAGATGATGCCTTTCCAATAGCCCTCGGCACCCTGCAGATGCGCGCTCATCAACGCTTGGGCAAGGTTACCATCACGGCGGCGTAAGGCTTCATAGATCTGGATATGTTCGGCATGCGATTTTTGACACCGCGCAGGGTCGCTGAAATAAATCGGCAAACGGCGAATGCCCATCGCATAGTAGGCGCTGCAAATGTTGTAGAACACGCTGTTCTGCGTGGCGCGGACAATTTCCAGATGAAAATCGCGGTCTTCTTCGCCGATATGTTCCCCGCGATCTATTCGCGCTTGGGTCTGGGCGAGAATGTCCTTCAGGCGGTCAAAGTTTTCGTCCGTAGCGCGGGTGCTGGCCAGTTCGGCCGCCTTGATTTCATGGATCTTGCGCAGTTCGACAGATTCGTAGATCTGCACCGGGTTCAGCGGCACTCCCGCCTTGGCAAACAGCGCCATCGCATCAACAGATTTCGCCCGCGCGGTCAGGAATATCCCTGATTTTGCCCGCCGCTCGACGATTTGCATCGCTTCCAGGATCGCGAGCGCCTCCCGGATCTGACCCCGGCTGACGTTGAAATGTTCGGCCAGTTCCCGTTCCGATTGGGTGCGCCCCGTGTCACCACTGGACGTGGCGTAAAGATGGGCGGCCAGATCAGGAAGAAGGTTTTTTTCAGACATGTCAGACAGTCTTTACATAAGCGCGCATTGCCTTTTCCGATACTTCAAGGCCGAGGCCGGGTCCATCAGGAATAGCGATCATCCCGTCCTGCGCCGAAACCTTCTGCAGGCTCAGATCGTGGATCATCGGATTGGCCCCTGAGGAGTACTCGATGACAAAGCTGGCCGGGCTTGCTGCGCAAAGATGCAGCCCGGCGAAAAAGCATGGCGCTCCGGCCCAGAGATGCGGGGCAAACCTCAGGTTGTGTGTCGAAGCGAGGGCGGCGATGCGCATGCCTTCGGTGATGCCGCCGCAAAAGGCGGGGTCGGGTTGCAGGATGTCCACCGCACGCGCGCTGATCAGATCGCGGAAATCAAACCGCGTGCATTCGCTTTCTCCCGCCGAAATCGGCATCGTCACCGCAGCGCGCACTTCGGCCATGCCGGGTTTGTCGTCGGCGATCACCGGCTCTTCGAACCAGGCCAGATCGCAATCAGCCACCAGATGGGCAAAGCGTTTGGCCTCGGCAACCGTATAAGTGCCATGCGCATCGACCGCGATGTCGATGCCCGGTCCCAGCGCCTTGCGCGCGGCGCGCACCCGTTCGGCTGACACATGCGGCGCGCCGTCCATTGCCCCCACGCGCATCTTGACCGTCTTGAAGCCGCCGATGTCGATATAGCTTTGCAACTGCGCGCCGATCTCGGCGGCGGGGGCCCATCCGCCCGAGGCATAGGCGGGCAAGCGGTCGGCCTTCCGCCCGCCCAGCAACTGCCAGACCGGCTGGTTCAGGTGTTTGCCCAAGATATCCCACAACGCAATATCGACCGCAGAAATCGCCGCCATCGTCAGGCCGCGACGCGACAGGTTGGGCATGGCGTGGCCAGCCCGCGCCGCAGACCCGGCGCGAACGCCATTATACAGCATTTCCCAGATCGCTGTGATGTCGCCGGCATTGCGCCCGATCAGTTGCGGGGCAATCTCAACGTTCAGCAAATGCACAAGGCCTGCATAAAGCCCGGCACTGCCCGCCGCATTCTTGCCTTCGCCCCAACCCACCAGCCCATCTTCGGTCTCGATGCGCAAAATGGCCGCGTCAAACCTCGTCAGGGTGCCAAAATCGCTGCGATGCTGGCGTGCGGTTTCGATGGGAATGGACACCCACCACGCCTCGGCGCTTTTGATCCGCATGTCACTCTCCTCGGTTGCCGACCCGGCTGGGACCGGGCTGGCGATGGGGTTACTTGATCAGCGGCAAAAGGGTTTCGGCAGTGATCCGCATCTGGTCGGTGTAGAACTGCTCGGTCAGCAGGCTGGAACCGTGGTCCTGAATGAACTTCAACTGCTCGGGCGAGATATCAACCGGGTTGCGTTCGACCATGTCGGGGTAGATCGCTGCAGGAGTGCGGTCGACAGGGGCCACAAATTCATTGGTGATGCCGCCGTCATAACCGATCTCTTTCAGGGTCCCGATGATCTTGGCCCAGTCAAGATGCCCGAGCCCCGCCGCAAAGCGGTTGTTGTCGGCCACATGGAAATCAAAGAGCTTCTTGCCCGCCAAACGGATGGCGTCATAGATGTTCGATTCCTCCATGTTGAGGTGATAGGCATCCAGGCAGACGCCGCAATCGGGGTGTACCGCCTCGGCCAGGGCCAGGGCTTGTGCTGCGCGGTTGAAGAAATAGGTTTCAAAGCGGTTCAGGGGTTCGATAGCGACCCGCACGCCGACCTTCTGGGCATGGGCGAAGCACTCTTTGGTTGCCTCGACCACCCATTTCCACTCTTCCTCCTCGGTGCCGTCGGGCACAACCTTGCCCACCGTGGCGGGCACAAGGGTTATGATATGACCCTCCAGTTCTGACACCATCGTCAGCACCGACTTCACATAATCCACTGATCGCGCCCGCTGGCCTTCATCTTTGGCCGCCAGATTGCGCTCTCCCAGAGTCAGGGTCACAGCGCCCCAGCAGCGGATGCCATATTCCTTGAGCAGGGCACGCGTTTCCTTGACCTTGTATTGTTCCGGCTCGCCCGAGATTTCGATGCTTTCATAGCCGAACTTCTTGATCCGGCGCAGTGTGACTTCAAGCGGCTCTGCCCGCATCCAGTTATGCGTCGAAAGATGCATCGTCATTCCCCCTTGTTGGTGCGATCTGCCAGTCGGAAAGGCAGTCACGCAAGCGCGCGCCACCTAGTTTGTCTCTTTGCAAACTGGTTCGACCAGATAGAGTTGTCAAGGCGGAATTTCAGCCCTAATCTGCAGATTTTGGCTAATTTTCGTGGGATAACCTCAGAATCCAGCGCAAAGTTGCGTCACGCCAGTGATGAATCTTCAGACGTTGGTCATACCAACCTGCCGATATTTGCTTGACGGACCTGAGGGCTTGGTCGACGATAGGTCTCAGGCATGCGCGTGACCGGACGCATCACAACTGACGCAATGCGGGGGGAAAGATATGGGTGCTACGATGAAAGGTCCGGGGATTTTCCTCGCGCAGTTTGCAGGAGACGCGTCCCCGTTCAATTCGCTGCCCGCTATCACCAATTGGGCAGCCGGACTTGGGTTTCGGGGCGTCCAGATCCCGACCTGGGACGCACGGCTCTTTGATCTTGAAAAGGCGGCATCCTCGAAGACCTACTGCGACGAAGTGGCAGGCATCTGCGCCGATGCCGGGGTCCAGATTACCGAGCTTTCAACGCATCTGCAGGGCCAGTTGGTTGCGGTGAACCCCGCCTATGACGCGCAATTCGACGGCTTTGCCCCGGCGTTTGTCCATGGCAACCCGAAGAAACGGCAGGAATGGGCGGTGCAGCAGATGCATTGGGCGGCAAAGGCATCGCAGCATCTGGGACTGAAAGCGTCGGTGTCGTTTACCGGCAGTCTGGCATTCCCATACCTTTATCCCTGGCCGCAGCGCCCAACCGGTCTGATCGACACCGCCTTTGAAGAATTGGGACGTCGCTGGACCCCCATTCTGAACGCCTATGAAGATGCTGGCGTCGATCTTGGCTATGAGATTCACCCCGGCGAAGATGTGTTCGACGGCACGACGTTCGAGATGTTCCTGGATGCGGTGGGCGGGCACAAACGCTGTACCATCAACTACGACCCATCGCATTTCCTGCTGCAACAGCTGGATTATCTTGCCTTCATCGACATCTACCACGAACGGATTTCCGCCTTCCACGTCAAGGACGCCGAGTTCATCCAACTTTGATAGCCCGAATAGACCCCTTGCCTGCCAGTCGGGTTGAACTCGG
>JBKJVF010000007.1:0-8657 GCA_046589965.1 Paracoccaceae bacterium | reverse complement strand
CTGGCATAATCCAGAACCTCGCTGTCTTCGACCAGGGGGCAAACCCAATAGGCCTGCCGCCCCTCGGCCACTGCGCGGGACAGATGCGACACCACCTCGTCGATGCGCGAATCCGATATAAGGGCGGTGCGGATCGGCAGGCGGCCTGCGGGCTTTTCGTCCAAGGTCGACACATCCATGTCACCATAGCTGGCCAGCGCAAGGCTGCGCGGGATCGGCGTCGCGGTCATCACCAGCACGTCGGCGGCCTGCCCCTTGGCCCCAAGCTCCATCCGTTGCGCCACACCGAAGCGGTGCTGTTCGTCCACCACGGCCAGCCGCAGATCGGCAAAGGCCACATCCTTTTGAAACACCGCATGCGTGCCGACCAGTACCTGAATGCGCCCCGCCGCAAGGTCGGCCAGTTTCGCGGCCCGCTCACTGCCCTTGTCGCGGCCGGTCAGAATCTCCAGCCGGATGCCCGCAGCCGCCGCCATCGGGGTCAGGCTTTCATGGTGCTGGCGGGCGAGAATCTCGGTGGGCGCCATCATCGCCCCCTGCCCGCCACCCTCGACCGCGACCATGAGCGCCAGGAACGCCACCAGCGTTTTTCCCGACCCGACATCGCCCTGCAACAGGCGGCTCATCCGCAAGGGAGCCTCCATGTCCAGCGCGATCTCGGCTGTGGCGCGGGTCTGGGCTGCGGTCGGGGCGTAGGGCAGACTGGCCAGAACGCGGGCCTGAAGATGGCCATCACCGCGCGTGATCTGTCCCTTGGCCCGGCGAAAGGTCGCGCGCGCCAAAGCCAGCGTCAGTTGATGCGCCAAGAGTTCGTCATAGGCGAGCCGCGCCCGCGCCGGTGTCGTATAGGCCAGATCGGCCGCCGTCTCGGGCGCGTGGGCAAGCCGCAGGGCCTCGGCCCAGGTCGGCCAGCGTTCGCGAACCAAAAGCGGGCCGTCGATCCATTCCGGCAGGATCGGCAGCCGCGTCAGGGTTGCCGTGACCGACTTTGCAACGACCCGTTGGGTCAGTCCGGCGGTCAGCGGATAGACCGGTTCATAGCATGGCAGATCGTCAGCCTCGTCCAGTTCCAGCACGTGATCGGGATGGACCATCTGGGCCACACCATCGAAGAATTCGACCTTGCCTGACAGGATGCGGCGCTCTCCGGTGGGCAGCAGTTTGGTGATGTAATCCCCGCGTGCATGGAAAAACGCGACCTGAAAATCCGTTGTCGTGTCGCGCACTTGAACGCGATAGGGGCGACCCTTGGTCTTGGGCGGGTAATGCGGGCCGATGGTGACCTCGACCGTCACGGTGCCCGGGATTGAGGCCCCCTGCACGGTCGGCACGCGGGTCCGGTCAATGCCGGAATGGGGCATCAGGAACAAGAGGTCGCGCGGCCGGGTAATGCCAAGACCCGCAAAGGCCCGCGCGACCTTGGGCCCGACGCCCGGCAGCGTTTCCAAGTCCGCAAACAGCGGAAACAGGGGTTCGGGGCGGCTCATGTGTCGCCGATCAGGGCCAGCCAGCCGTCCTCGTCGATGATCGTGACGCCGAGACGTTCGGCATCCTTGGCCTTGGACCCCGCACCGGGGCCTGCGACGACCAGATCTGTCTTGGCGCTGACCGACCCTGCCACCTTGGCCCCCAAAGCCTCGGCACGGGCCTTGGCCTCGGCGCGCGACATTTTCTCCAGCGTGCCGGTAAAGACGACTGTCTTGCCGGCGACGGGGCTGTCGACGGGCGCGCGGGCGATGACATGCTGGACGTCCAGTTCCGCCACCAAGGCGTCGATAGCGGCACGTTCGGCCTCGTTCTGAAACGCCGCGACCAGACTGCCCGCCAGCACCTCGCCCACCCCGTCGATGGCGTTCAGCTGATCCCAGTCGGGCGTGCCAGGCGTTGCGGCAGTCACGGCGGCCTCGAAACTCGCCCAGTCGTGGTAATGGCGCGCCAGCAACCCGGCCGCCACTTCGCCGACATGGCGGATCCCCAGCGCAAAGATCAGCCGATCCAGTGGAATGCGACGCTTGTCTTCAATTGCAGCGAACAGGTTGGTGACCGACCTATTGCCAAATCCATCACGGTTCTTCAACTTTTTCAGTGGGTTGTCGGCGTCTCTTGCCGCCAGCGTAAAGATATCGGCGGGCGTCTTCACGGGCAAATCGACGTCGCGGTAGAACATCTCGACTTGCTTTGCACCCAAGCCTTCGATGTCAAATGCCCCGCGCGATACGAAATGCTTCAACCGCTCCACGCCCTGTGCGGGGCAGATCAGGCCCCCGGTACAGCGGCGGACCGCGTCGCCGGGTTCACGGACCGCCGGGCTGTCGCATTGGGGGCAAAGCTGGGGGAATGCGTAGGGCACGGCATCGGCAGGGCGCTGTGACAGGTCCACATCGGCGATCTTGGGGATGACATCGCCCGCGCGGTAGACTTGGACCCAATCGCCGATGCGGATGTCACGCCCCTCGCGGATCGGGTTGCCCTTGGCATCCCGCCCGGCGATGTAATCCTCGTTATGCAAGGTGGCGTTGGAGACGACAACGCCGCCCACCGTCACGGGTTGCAGGCGCGCGACGGGTGACAGCGCGCCCGTCCGGCCGACCTGAATGTCGATGCCCAAAAGCCGCGTCCATGCCAGTTCGGCCGGGAATTTGTGCGCTATCGCCCAACGAGGGGTGGCGGACCGAAAGCCGAGCCGCGTCTGCAGTCCCAGGTCGTCGACCTTGTAGACAACGCCGTCAATGTCGTAGCCGAGCGTCGCGCGCTGGGTTTCGATCTGTCGGTATTGCGCCAGCATCTCGTCCGGGCTTTTGCAAAGGACGGTCAAGGGGTTGGTCTGAAAACCCAACGCAGACAGTCGCGCGATGGCACCCGATTGCGTCGCAGACAGAGGGGCAGATACCTCCCCCCAGGCATAGGCATAAAACCGCAAGGGACGTGCGGCGGTGATCGACGCATCGAGCTGGCGCAACGACCCCGCAGCCGCATTGCGCGGATTGGCAAAGGTCCTGTCGCCTGCCGCCGCCTGCCGGGCGTTTAAGGCAGCGAAATCTGCATGCGACATGTAGACCTCTCCCCGGACCTCCAGCACGTCGGGCGCGCTGGCCAGGTGTTGGGGGATATCGGCAATGGTGCGGGCGTTTTGGGTGACGTTCTCGCCCACCTCGCCATCACCGCGCGTGGCCGCTTGGATCAGGACGCTGCTTTCATAGCGCAATGACAGCGACAAACCGTCAATCTTGGGTTCAGCCGTGTAAAGCAGATCGCCGGTCCAGCCTAGAAATTTGCGGACACGGTCGTCGAAATCCGTGACATCCGCATCGGCAAAGGCATTTTCCAGCGACAACATCGGCATGCGATGCGCGACTTTGCCAAAACCCTCTGCCGGGGCGGCCCCCACCAGTTCGGTGGGGCTTTTGCCCGAAAACGCGGCTTGGATCACGGGAAAGGCGGCCTCGAGTTCGGCCAGCCTGCGTTTCTTGGCGTCGAATTCCGCGTCCGACATCGTCGGCGCATCGTCACGATGATAGGCGGAATTGGCGTCCAGCACGACTTGCACCAGATCAGCCCATTCTGCGACGGCCTCGGGTTCCGTCATCTCATTGACCGGACGTTCCAGCGCCATGTCCGCCTCCTCCCCGCAGCCTTACCTTGGTTTAGGCGGCGGGGGGAAAAAGGACAAGTCAGGCGGTCGCGGCAAGTCGCGCTTGTGCGCCCATTCCGGGATCGCGCAGCACGTAGCCACGGCCCCAGACGGTTTCGATGAAGTTGGCACCACCCGTCGCCTCGGACAGCTTTTTGCGCAGCTTGCAGATGAAGACGTCGATGATCTTCAACTCGGGCTCATCCATGCCGCCATAAAGGTGGTTCAGGAACATTTCCTTGGTCAGCGTCGTGCCCTTGCGCAGCGCCAATAGTTCCAGCATCTGGTATTCCTTGCCGGTCAGATGCACGGTCTTGCCGTCGACATCGACGGTCTTGGCGTCCAGGTTGACGTTGACATTGCCCAACCGGATCACCGATTGCGCGTGTCCCTTGGACCGGCGGATGATGGCATGGATACGCGCCACCAGTTCCTCGCGGTGGAAGGGTTTGGTCAGGTAGTCATCCGCACCAAAGCCAAAACCCTTGAGCTTGCTTTCGGTGTCGTCAGAGCCTGACAGGATCAGGATCGGCGTCTCAATGCGCGCCAGACGCAACTGGCGCAACACCTCATGACCGCTCATGTCCGGCAGGTTCAGGTCCAGCAGGATCAGGTCATAATCATAGAGTTTTGCCAGATCGACGCCGTCTTCACCAAGGTCGGTGCAATAGACGTTGAGGTTGGCATGGGTCAGCATCAATTCGATGCTGCGCGAGGTGGTCGGATCATCCTCAACCAAAAGGATTCGCATTTTTAAATACTCCGCATCTGGACCGTCTTCGTTAATGACACTGACGGTGATTGGTTAACTGCCGGTTACCGGGAATTGATGCGGTGCAAATGCAACTTAAAGTTGTCTATATTTCTGTATTGTTGTGACGCGAAGTGCCTTGTCACCGTGTTCCACGACCGCCCTGCGCCACAGGCCAAATTCTTCTTCGGACAGGGCGTAGCGCGCGATCGCCTCGTCTTGGGTGATCAGGCCATGAATGACCGCCTTGACCACCACGGCCTTGCGGCTGGCCACCCAGCGGCGGGTGTCGCTTGGCGGCAAATCGGCCCGTGACAGGATCGTCCCGTCGGCAAGTGTGACCTGTCGCGGTCCATCCACGCGTTTGAGAAACATGACCAAACCCCTCTCTTGAAGGGCAGGTTGCGCGATCACACTTAATCAAAGCTGAAACGAGGGGCTTGAGAGTGCATCGCATTTTCCTATATTGCGCTGGTTTCCTGACACCCTGATAGAAACCCCAGGTCGCCGCCCATGCCGCTGGACCATCCCTTGAATTCGCTTGGCCTGGCCAAACCCCCTGCGCAGACGCGGGTTGTGGTGGCCATGTCGGGGGGCGTCGACAGTTCGGTCGTGGCCGCGATGCTGGCCGACGAAGGCTACGACGTCGTCGGTGTAACCTTGCAGCTTTATGATCACGGCGCGGCGCTGGCCAAAAAGGGGGCTTGCTGTGCGGGTCACGATATCCATGACGCGCGGCGGGTCGCGGAAACCATGGGCTTTCCACATTACGTGCTCGACTACGAAAACATGTTCCGCGAAGCGGTGATCGAAGAATTTGCCGATGCCTATCTGGCGGGGGCGACACCTGTGCCCTGCATCCGCTGCAATGAACGGGTCAAGTTCAAGGACCTGATGGCGACCGCGCGGGACCTTGAGGCTGATTGCATGGCGACAGGGCACTACATCCAGCGCAAGATAGGCCTTACGGGTCCTGAACTGCATCAGGCAGCGGATGCGGCGCGCGATCAGTCGTATTTTCTGTTCTCCACCACGGCGGCGCAGCTCGATTACCTGCGCTTTCCTTTGGGGCATCTGGCGTCAAAGGGGGAAACGCGCGCGCTGGCCGCGAAATACGGGCTACCGGTGGCAGACAAGCCCGACAGCCAGGACATCTGCTTTGTGCCCAACGGTAACTATGCGGCGGTCATCGAAAAGCTGCGGCCCGGTGCTGCGGACCCTGGCGAGATCGTCGATATGGCTGGCCGGGTGCTGGGGCAGCACCGGGGGGTCATCCATTACACGATCGGTCAGCGCAAGGGTCTAGGCATCGGGGGACTGGAAGACCCGCTTTATGTGGTGCGCCTTGATCCGGGCACGCGGCACGTTGTGGTCGGCCCGAAAGAGGCGCTATCAACGCGCGTGATCCCGGTGCGCGAGATCAACTGGCTTGGTGATGCCCCGTTCGACAGTCGGTCGGAATGGCATCTGCAGGTCAAGGTCCGCTCCACCCGCCCGCCGCGTCCCGCCGTGATCCGTCCCCTGTCGGCCACGACGGCCGAGGTGGAACTGCTTGACCCCGAAGACGGGGTATCGCCGGGCCAAGCCTGCGTTTTCTATGCGTCTGAAGGTTCGCGCGTGTTTGGCGGCGGATGGATCTGGCGCGGGCAGTAGGACCCCTTTCCGGTCACCCGGAAAGGGGCTGCGCCGCGTTTAGACGCCGGGGCCGTCATCCCCTTCTAGCACTGTCACATCTTCACTGGTGACCTCGTCCGCGCCTTGCAGCCGCAGGGCGTAGTTCGCAAGGTCAGAGGCAGTAAAGCGCCCGTTTTTGCCCAGTGTCGGCGTCCAGGTCGCATCCTGCCAAAGATAAGATGCCTTGTCCGCCATCAGGAATGCGATGATGGCCCGCGCAACAATTGTCGCACCCACACCGGCCAGCCGCCGTCCGTTCGCCCGCGCCTCGCCTTCGCGCAGGCAATAGAACCACAAGGGGGCTGGGCCTGACCCCACCTGCGCACCCCCCGTCGTCCAGATTTCGGCCTCCGACAGGGGAGACTGGATCCGCATCAGGGCAGCAACCGCCTGGCCGCTGGGTAGCGAGACATCAATGCCGCACTGCAGGTTGCGCGTCGCGAGCGACCGGTGTTTCGCGGGTGTGCCTGCTGGCACCACGCCGGTCGGCAGATTGAGCATGGCCGTCGACAACCTTGTATCCACCAGTTTGCTGGCTTGGCCGATCTGGCCAAAGAAAGCCTGCCAGTTCACCAAAAGCTCAGGCGGGATGGGCCGGAACCCCCGCAGATCGGCGGTGCCAAAGGGCGAATCCGGATCCTGCGGGAAAAGTCCTGCCGCCCGGATCGGGGGTGGCGGAGGGGTACCTGGTCGGCTGAGCAGATAGCCCGGCCGCGTCTGGCTGTGTCCAAAGCGGTAGGCGGCCACGCTGAATTCGACCGGCATGAAGGCATGCCCCTGGAACGCAAAGGGCGGCGCGTCGACAATGCTTTGTACCAGATGCGAGCCGCAGATGCGCGGCAGGAATTCGTTCACCACCAGCCACTGATAATGCCAGCGCACCACCCGCTGAGCCGCCTCGAACCGCGCCATGCCGTGCGGCATGTCAGCAAATTCGTCCTCATAGACGCGGTTGTGAAATTTCAGCCACAACAGGTGCAGCTGCGAGACGATGATGTTTTCGTCATTGCGCGGATCGCCGATCAGCGCCCGCCCTTGCGCGTTGCGCGCCAGATCATTGCCATCGGGCGACAACAGAAACCGAAACCGTTTGGTTTCATCGTACAGATAGGGCTGCACGTTGGGACCCATGCCATAGACCGAATCCAGTTCCAGCGCGGGGGTGCGAAAGTTGGTGGTGGCATTCACATCGACCTGCTGCTCCAGCACTGATGTCGTGTCCAGCGTCAGGTCGTGGTCGATGAATTGCCCCAAAAACGTGTAGCCCGCCTTGATGCGCGGGTTGTTCTGGGTTGTGTCGGTGGGCGGAGGGCTGCCGCCATCCATGGCCCCTCCGACGGCACCCAAGGCCTCCGGCCCGGGGTTGAACGTCTTGAGACTGCGCAGTTCGGGAAACATGCGGCCAAAGCGGCCCTGTTCAGCAAAGCGTCCACGCGGGACATAAAGCCCACGGTTATCGAATCCATGCATCAGAATTCTCCATCAAATGTTGGGTCGCGAAAATAAACGGCAAGACGGCCCGGAAAATTCGGGCCGACGCAACCATAGCACGAAATTCAGTTGGTCGGGGTCAGGAATTCCTGACCCTGCAGCGCGGGGGGCCTGGGCAAGGCGGAATCACGCCCGGCTCCGTTTGCGGGCCACTGCGGCAAGGGTTCGCCGTCCGGTTTGGTCAGCCCGTTTTGCCAGAGCGGACCACCACGACGCCGATCCCGCGCGGTTGGCGCGATGCAAGGCCAGCACCGCCGATCTGGAAAGCCCGCGGTGCAGAACCAGAGACATCAGCGGCCCAAAGGTCACCGTCTCGCGCAGGACTGCCATCGCGGGATGACCACCAAAGCCAAAGCGGCACAAAGACAAATCGGGCAGGACGGCGCCGATCATGTCGGCGTTCAAACGGTCGAGCGGACGAAAGGGGTCAAAGATTACGGCGCCCCGCAGATCAGGTCGCGCATGGATCGCCAGATCGCCGAGCGCTTGGTCAAAACCGGCGGCATCCGCGCGAAAGCGGGGATCAAAGGGCACGACGGCCGGTGCAATTGACACTTGCGGCGAGATGGCCACGACCTCGTCCAGCGCCAGTGCTCCGGAAAACCGCAGCACGCCATAGCCGCCCATGGAAAACCCGATCCCCGCACGATAGGTGAAACCGGCGCCGAACGTCTTGAGGACAGCGCAGAGGTCAGCGGTGTCGTCATTCATAAACCAGTCGTTGAACCGCGACTGGATGTGAAGATGGGTCCAGCCGGCCTCCACAAAGCGTTGCCTTGGCTTGGGGTCATAAAAATCACCCGCATCGGGCACCTTGTGGCGAAACGTCACGATCATCGACCCGTTTGGACGGGCTGGACGAAAGCAGGACGCGCGCAAAAACGCACCATCGAACAGGAGTTCGGGGTCAGGCGCCATGACCGCTGTCCCGGGCCAGTACCTCCAGCACGGACCGCGCCGCACGCAAACCCGGGGCGTCCAGCCCGCGTCCCAGGCGGTCCATCGTCAGCGCCATCGCCGCCTTTTGTTGGTCCGGATTGGCCAGAATCTCCACGAGCGCCGGGGCGATCAGGTCTGCACGGCACTTGTCCCCGATGAATTCGGGCACCA
>JBKJVF010000082.1:0-2177 GCA_046589965.1 Paracoccaceae bacterium | reverse complement strand
GCCAGCTCCACCGGTTTGGACGACCCAAGCCGCGCCATCATCGACAACAGCGCCATCGGCTCCACCCCCCGCGCGCGCAGATCGCGCAAGGACAACGTGCCGAACCGTTTGGACAGCTTTTCGTCCTCCGCCCCGGTCAGCATGCTGTGATGGGCGAAGGCTGGCGGCGTTCCACCCAGCGCCTCCATGATCTGGATCTGCGTTGCGGTGTTGGTCACATGATCCGCGCCGCGCACGATAAAGGTGACCCCCATGTCGATGTCATCGACCGACGAGGCAAAGGTATAAAGCACCTGGCCATCGGCGCGGATCAGCACGGGATCGCTCACGGACGCCGCATCGATCGAGATCGGCCCCAGGATGCCATCCGTCCACTCGATCCGGTTCTGATTGAGCAAGAACCGCCAGTACCCCTCACGCCCCTCGGCACGCGCCGCCGCCTTTTCGGCCTCGGTCAGCTTCAGCGAGGCCCGGTCATACACCGGCGGCCGCCCCATGTTCAGCAGTTTCTTGCGCTTGAGGTCCAGCTCCACCGGCGTCTCGAAGCATTCGTAAAACCGTCCTGCCGCGCGCAGTTGATCCCCCGCCTCGCGGTAGCGGTCCATCCGCAAGGATTGCTTTTCAACCCGGTCCCAGTGCAGGCCCAGCCAGTCGAGGTCGGTCTTGATCCCGTCGGCATATTCCGGCTTGGACCGCTCCTGATCGGTGTCGTCCAGACGCAGGATGAACTGCCCCCCGGCCTTGCGGGCAATGAGGTAATTCATCAGCGCGGTGCGCAGATTGCCCACATGGATCCAGCCGGTGGGCGAGGGGGCAAAACGGGTGGTGACGGTCATGAAACGGGCTCCTACAGGCGACCTTCCCTGTCACACGGGGTCCGGATTGTCCAGTTTATCCACCCTGCCCCATGCCCAGACCCGCCCGGATCAGCGCAGCCAGCGCCCCCTCGTCCACGCCCTGCAGCTGCTTGGGAAAAAGGCAGGACTTGCTCTTCGCATGTTAAGCCAGATGCCAAGGGATCGCCCTGGGTCTGGTCTTTGCCCCACATCCATCGCGGCTCGCGCTGGTTACGGCTGAGCAGACCGCACGATCTTCACCCTTTTGCCCTGGTGACATCGCCCCTATATCGACCCCATGACCAACCCTGCGCCCGACACCATTGCCCCTTCGCTGGCCCTGATCGAACAGCTGGCCCATGACACGATTTCGACCCTGCCTTTGCCCTTTCGCGCGGCGGCGACGGCAATCCGGCTGCGTGTCGAGGATTTCGCCCCAGATGAATTGCTGGAGGCGATGGACCTCAACGACGCGTTTGAACTGACAGGATTGTACGAAGGCACCCCGCTGACCGAAAAATCCGTCAGCGATCAACCCCTTGGTCCCGATGTCATTTGGCTGTTCCGTCGCCCGATCCTGGACGAATGGGCCGAACGTGGCGATGTCTCGATCGGCGATCTGGTGACGCATGTGCTGATCCACGAACTTGCCCATCATTTCGGCTGGTCCGACGAGGATATAGCCGCGATCGATCCCTGGTGGGAATGAGCGCACACGCGCTGTGCGCGCCTGCAAGCGCCATCACCGAGCCGTGACTGGAGTATGCAGCGCGCAACCCTAATCTTTCCGGTTCACGCCACAACCGGAGGCCGCCATGACGCCGTTCAAAATCTCCCGTCGCCACGCCATGTTTGCCGCAGCGACGCTTCCCTTTGCGCCTGCCTTGATCGGCACGCCCGCCCTTGCCAAGGCTGACCTGCAAGGCGCGTCATCGGCTGCCTTCAACCGCTTCAAGTTTGGTGATTTTGAGGTGACCACCCTTCTGGCCGGCACCGCAACAGTCGAAAAACCACAAGAGATTTTCGGGCTGAACGCATCGCCCGAAGATTTCGCGGCCGCCTCGTCCGCCGCATTCATCCCGACCGACAAGTCGCAGTTCTTCTTTACCCCCACGCTGGTCAACACCGGCGCGGAACTGGTCCTGTTCGATACCGGCATGGCCCCCAAAGGATTGCTGGCGGCCCTGACTGCCGCAGGGATCACAGCGGATCAGATCGACATTGTTGTGCTGACCCACATGCATCCTGACCATATCGGGGGCATGGCGGCTGGCGGGACGGCAACCTTCCCGAATGCCCGCTATGTGACCGGCGCTATTGAGCACAACTTCTGGGCTGGCG
>JBKJVF010000053.1:0-4785 GCA_046589965.1 Paracoccaceae bacterium | reverse complement strand
GCGGTCAACGTCATTGGCGTTTTCAAGTCCCGGGTCCGGCAGCTGCAGCGCTTCGGAATGCAGCACGTCCCCGATCAGCACCAGCCCGTCCCCAACGCGCAGGCCGATATGCCCCGGCGTGTGGCCTGCAAGAGCCCAGACTGAAAGCCCGGGACGAATGCATTCCTTGTCAGTCACAATTCGGATTTTTCTGTCGCCTGCCAATAATACGGCAGAGGGGTGGTCTTGGTCTGCCCAATAGGCGGCTTCATCGCGATGGACGATCAATTCCGCATTCGGGAAAATACCATCAAGCAAACCGCCGCTATGGTCGGTGTGCAGATGCGTCAGAATAACCCGCTGGACATCTTCGCCTTTGATGCCAAGCGCCGCCAGCCGGATTGGCAATTGCCCGCCAGCCGCGCCAAACCGGGCACCACATCCGGTATCGACCATCACCGTCTCACCATCCGCAAAGCGAAGCAAATACGCCGCAAACTCGGTTCGGATCGTATTCAAGGCAGCCGCGCGCAGATGGGCCGACAGAACGTCCGATGACAGCGTCGGAAAGTCGTCAAGGTCAAAGGTATAAAGTCCGTCATTCAGACTGAAAACCTCGCAGTCCTCGGTCTGAAATCGCGAAACTCCATCCATCACATCACCCGGTAGTTGGGACTTTCACGGGTGATCTGCACGTCATGCACATGGCTTTCCTTCAGACCGGCACCGGTGATGCGCACAAATTCGCATTTCGCACGCATCTCGGCCACGGTCCAGCAGCCGGTATAGCCCATCGCCGCGCGCAATCCGCCGACCATCTGGTGGATGACCGTGGCAGCGGCACCCTTGTAGGGCACCTGCCCCTCGATCCCTTCGGGCACCAGCTTGTCGGAAGCCGCATCCTTTTGGAAATAGCGGTCGGCCGATCCGCGCGCCATGGCCCCAAGGCTGCCCATGCCGCGATAGGCCTTGTAGCTGCGCCCGTTCCACAAGATCACCTCGCCGGGCGACTCGTCCGTCCCGGCAATCGCCGATCCGACCATGGCGCAGGACGCTCCCGCCGCGATGGCCTTGGCGAAATCGCCCGAATACTTGATGCCGCCATCGGCGATGATCGGAATGTCGCCTGCCGCGCGCACCGAATCCATGATCGCCGTCAGTTGCGGCACGCCCACGCCCGCGACGATCCGCGTGGTACAGATCGAACCCGGCCCGATCCCCACCTTGACCGCATCCGCGCCTGAACCGATCAGTGCCCGCGTCGCCTCACCTGTCGCCACGTTGCCCGCCACAACCTGCACATCATTCGACAGCCGCTTGATCCGCTCCACCGCGCGGGCGACGCCTTCGGAATGGCCATGGGCGGTGTCGATCACCACCATGTCGACGCCGGCATCAATCAGCGCCTCGGACCGCGCAAATCCCGCATCGCCGACGGTGGAGGCCGCAGCCACCCTGAGCCGCCCCATCGCATCCTTGCAGGCATGTGGGTTGAGGACGGCGGTCTCGGTATCCTTCAGCGTCAGCAACCCTGTCAGCTTGCCCGCGCCGTCGGTCACCAGCAGCTTTTCGATCCGCCGCGCCTTCATCAGGCTGATCGCCTCGGCCCGATCGGCCGGTTCGCGCAAGATAGCGAGGTTCTCGGCCGTCATCATCACCCGCACGGGCGTCTTGTCGTCACTGGCAAAGCGCATGTCGCGGTTGGTGACGATGCCAAGCACCCGACCCTGATCATCCACCACCGGAAACCCGGTGATGTTGTAACGCTCCATCAGCAGCTTGGCATCGGCCAGCGTCTGATCCGGGGTCAGCGTGATGGGCGCATAGACGATCCCGCTTTCAAACCGCTTGACGCGCCGCACCTCTGTCGCCTGCGCCTCGGCGTCCAGATTGCGGTGAATGACCCCGATCCCGCCCGCCTGCGCCATGGCAATCGCCATCCGGCCTTCGGTCACGGTATCCATTGCACTGGACAACAAAGGGATGTTCATGCGGATCAGTTTGGTGACATAGGTCGACGTGTCAGCGTCCGACGGCAGCACGCTCGACGCGGCCGGAACCAGCAGAACATCATCAAATGTCAGGGCCTCGCGAATCTCCATGGGGGTCTCCTTGGGAGGGTTCGTTTGGCCGTTCCCTGTTTCACGCGGAAGCGCGCTTTGCAAGTCCAAATCCCTTATCTTGCGCTTGCGGAAGCGGCCCCCCCGTGCAGATTGTGGTCTTGATCCTACAGGACCCGAACATGCGCGTCGCCATCGTCGAAAACACCCGCGTCACCCATCACGGCCAGGTGGGAGTAGCGCTGCATGAGGCGGGCGCGCTGATCGACCAATACAAGCCCTGGTCAGGTCAACCCCTGCCCCGGGCGGTTGATGCCGATGCGCTGGTCGTATTTGGCGGCGAGCAAACCGCGATGGATGACCATACCCACCCTTATCTCGGCGATCTGGCACGCCTGATGGCCGATTACACGGCACAAGATCGACCCGTCCTTGGCATCTGCCTTGGCGCGCAGATCCTGGCACGAGCCTTTGGGGCCACCAATCTTTTGGGCCAGCAACTGGAATTCGGCTGGACCGAGGTGGCGCTGACGGATGCCGGCCGCCACGATCCGGTCCTTGGCGCCATGCCGCCAAGCTTTCCCATCTTTCAGTGGCATTCCGACACCTTCACATTACCCACAAAGGCGGTTCAGCTGGCGTCCACGGCCAAGGTTGCACAACAGGCGTTCCGGATCGGGCGCGCGACCTATGGCATGCAGTTCCATTTCGAGGTCAGTCGGGCGGTCGCCTCTGATTGGGCGCGCACCTTCCCGGACCTGATCGAGACGCTGGAACCGGGATGGCTGGCGCGGCTCAGCGCGCACGCCCAAAGGGATGGCAGGATGGCGGATGTTCACGGCCTTGCCATTGCGCGCGCCTGGGTCGGGCTTATCTGATCAGGGTCCGGCATTTGGACATGAGCCAAAGATGCCGACCGGATTGCCAGGCCACCAGCACGGCGGCCAGAACCAGAAAGCCAAGGCCCAGCCAGTCCCCCCTTCCGCCAGCAGCAAATCCACCCATGGCGAGGACGGCAAAACTCATCGCCGGTCGATCAAAAATTATGGTGCGGACAAGATTGATGCCCCGCCGCGAATGGGTTGCCACCTGCGCGATGGCAAATGCCGCACACCCAACCTCGACCACCAAAGCAAGCATGGGAACATGCGGGACCAGCAGCAGCCCCACAAATCCACCGCCCAATGTCCACTCGATCCGCCCTGACGGATCGCGCCCTGATCGCCAGACGCGCAACACGCCTGCGGCCGTCCAAAGCGTGATGGCGATGAAGGCCAGCAATTCCCCGCGCATGGGCGGAATGTCAAAGACCACCTGTCCCTGCCGATAAGCCAAGGCCAGCGACAACAGCCCCGTGACAATGGCTTGGACCCTCGACCTACCGGCCCCGGACATCGACAGCACCCCGTCAAACATCGCGGATCATGCCTGCAGGACCGGGAACCAGTCCTCGCGCAACCGCTCGCCCGCCCGCATGCCGTGCCCCGGAAAGGGCGGCGAGGTCGGGCCGGGCCGTTCGACGTAACGTGCATCTTCGCCTACCAGCCGCAGCGAAAACGCGCGGCGCCGCGCCGTCGTCAGATTGCCGCGCGCGCCATGCAGGGTACGAAAGTGAAACGCCACCGCATCCCCCGGTTCCATCTCCCATTCCAGAATGCGCATCCCCTCGGCCTCGGGGTCCGGGATCGGCATATAGGCAGATGGATCGGGATAAAAACTGGTCTCGCTGACCCAACGCGTTGGCAGAACGTCCTTGGGCCACAGGTGACTGCCCGCCACGCAGCGCAAGGACGCCTCGCGCACAGGGTCAAGGGGCGACCACAAGGACACCGTCTGGCGCCCCTCGACGAAGTAATAAGGGCCATCGGTGTGCCAGGGCGTGGGCTTGGCGGTGCCAGGTTCCTTAACCAGCACATGGTCATGAAACATTTGCACCCGGTCGCATCCCATCAACTGCCCAGCAACCGAGGCGGCATCTGACTGGCGGATCACGCGTTCAAACTCCGGGATGCGCTGCCAGTTGCAGTAATCGTCAAAGAAACTCCCCGGCTCGCCGGGTTTCAGGGTCGCCATCACGCCCGGGCTGGGATCGCTCATGTTGCGCGCTACCCCTGCCCGCAAGTCATCGACCCAGTCGGCCCAAAGACCCTTGATCAGGACCGCGCCGTCGCGCTGATAGGCGGTCACGATGTCGGCAGAGATGATCGGCATTGCAGTATCCTTCGGTCCGGCAGTGATGCCCGCACCCTGCCGTGCGATCCCGCAATTGCCAAGCCGGATCGCACCTGAATGCTAGCGGGGCAGAACCAGCATCGTGGCCCCAAGGCGCCGAAGCGCCGCCCCGGTGCCCAGCTTGAACGATGCCAGTCCCGGCGCCTCCTCGTCGTTCACCGAACCAAGGTCAAGCCACCGCACGCCGTCCCCACGCAACGCCGACGCCGCCTGCCACAGCATCACGTTGTGAACGCCCTCTTGGCGCGCCATTGGGCCCGACCAACCCAGATGATAACTGGCCGAGCTTCCATGCACCACAAAGAGCATCGCCGCCGCAATTTGTCCCGCGTGCCGCCATTGCCAGAGCCGCATGGCACCCGGCGGCAAGGCATGGGTGAAATTGCCGGCATACCCCCGATACCCGCGAGATTTGCCTTGCGCTGCATCGCACGCGATCAGATGGGCCAGCGTTGCCGCATCGCCTGTTTTGGCGCGGATACCCAGGCGTTCGGCAGATACCAGATGATTGCGC
>JBKJVF010000212.1:0-2780 GCA_046589965.1 Paracoccaceae bacterium | reverse complement strand
GTTCTTTCTGTTCATCGGCATCCTTTACATCGGACTGACTGGCTATGCGGTCTGGCGCATGACAGGCCGCGCCACGCCGTCTGTCTCGGGGGCGTTCCGCAATGTTGCACCGGGGGCAAGTTCGCTCGCTGTGGATGCGGTGCTGGCCAACGACCCCAAGCGCGCGCCCTGACCTGACCGTTGCCCCGCGCGGCAAACCCTGTCACGGTCCAGACAGCAAGCAGGGAAACACCATGGCGGATCCGGTCGAAATTCTGGACTTCTGGCTGGGCGAGGTCGGCTATGACGGCTGGTTCAATGGCGGCGATGCGGTCGATGATGCGGTGCGAACGCGCTATCTGGATGTCTGGCAGGCCGCGCGCGATGGCGGGCTGGATCACTGGGTCGATGGCACGGTCGGCACGCTGGCCTATCTGATGGTGACCGATCAGTTCCCCCGCAACATGTTTCGCGGATCGCCCGACGCCTTTGCGACCGATGCCCTTGCACTGGTTGCGGCGCGTCGCGCGCTCGACATGGGCTGGGACATGGGCGCACCCGAACCGGAGCGCAACTTTTTCTATTTGCCGTTCGAGCATTCCGAAGCAAAGGAAGATCAGGACCTTTCTGTCACCCTTTTCACCGAACGCTTGCCAAGCCACCCTGACTTTACGTTTCACGCCCGCGTGCACCGCGAAGTCATCCGCCTTTTCGGCCGCTTTCCATATCGCAACGCCCCCCTTGGACGGACAAGCACGCCAGACGAGATCGCGTTTCTGGAGGCTGGGGCCTATCTCGGACTGGTTAATCGCATGCGCGCGGTCGAAAAAAGCTAGCCATGCGCTGGCTGCATGGGCCTGCGGCGGCACCTTTCTTGCTAGGTATTTCAAAATGGTTTAAGGCCAAACCAGTTTTCTGTGGGAGGAAAAGATGGCGACAGCATTCGACGTGATCGTGATCGGCGCTGGCCCTGGCGGCTATGTCGCGGCGATCCGCGCCAGCCAGTTGGGCAAGAAGGTCGTCATCATCGAGCGTGAGAGCCTGGGCGGCATCTGCCTGAACTGGGGCTGCATCCCGACCAAGGCGATGCTGCGCTCGGCCGAGGTTTTTCACCTGATGCACCGCGCCAAGGAGTTCGGTCTTGGCGCCACCGGGATCAGCTATGACCTACCCGCCGTTATCGCGCGGTCGCGGGGCGTGGCCAAACAGTTGTCGGGCGGCATCGGTCACCTGATGAAAAAGAACAAGGTGACGGTCTTCATGGGGACCGCAACCCTGCCCAAGGCAGGACTTGTGTCCGTCAAGACCGACAAGGGCACCGAGGAACTGACCGCGCCCGCGATCATTCTGGCCACAGGCGCACGTGCCCGCGAATTGCCGGGGCTGGAGGCGGACGGTGATCTTGTCTGGGCCTACCGCGATGCGCTGGTCGCTAAACGGATGCCAAAAAAGCTGCTGGTGATCGGGTCAGGTGCGATCGGGATCGAGTTTGCGTCTTTTTTCAACACGCTGGGGTCCGATACGACCGTCGTCGAGGTGATGGACCGTATTCTGCCGGTCGAGGATGCTGAGGTTAGCGCCTTTGCGAAGAAAGCCTTCGTCAAGCAGGGGATGAAAATCCTGGAAAAGGCGGCGGTGAAAAAGCTGGACCGCAAGCCCGGCATCGGCGTCACCGCGCATATCGAACAAGACGGCAAGACCACCACCCATGAATTCGACACCGTGATTTCCGCCGTTGGCATCGTTGGCAATGTCGAAAATTTGGGGCTGGAGGCTTTGGGCGTCAAGATCGACCGCAGCCATGTCGTCACCGACGAATATTGCCGCACCGGCGTGCCTGGCCTTTACGCCATCGGCGACATTGCGGGTGCGCCCTGGCTTGCCCACAAGGCCAGCCATGAGGGCGTGATGGTGGCCGAACTGATCGCGGGCAAGCATCCGCATCCGATCAAGCCGACATCCATCGCGGGCTGCACCTATTGCCAGCCGCAAGTGGCGTCTGTGGGCCTGACCGAAGAAAAGGCCAAGGCCGCGGGATATGAGCTGAAGGTCGGTCGTTTCCCCTTTATCGGCAACGGCAAGGCCATCGCGCTGGGTGAGGCCGAAGGGTTTGTCAAAACCATCTTTGACGCCAAGACCGGCGAGATGCTGGGCGCGCATATGGTCGGCGCCGAGGTCACCGAACTGATCCAGGGCTATGTCGTGGCGCGCACTTTGGAGACCACCGAGGAAGACCTGATGAACACGGTCTTCCCGCATCCGACGCTATCGGAAATGATGCACGAGTCGGTGCTGGACGCCTACGGGCGGGCGATCCACTTCTAATATTCGGGCGTGGCCCCGCAACTGCCAAGCTGATCGGCCAGAAAGCCGGTCAGCTTGGCCTCGCGCCGGTAGTCGGCTGGCAGGCGGAAAGCCTGCACTGTGAGCGTTCCGGCAGGCGATTTTGTGATTCACGCAAGTCACAAACCGACTGTGGCACCGGTTGCCATTCCCCGGACCCGGGCGGTATAGGGGTGCTTCCATACGGATCATCCCCATGCGCAACACCCTGATCGTGATCGCAGTCTTTTGCGCGGGGCTTGGTGCTGCGGCGCAATTCGGCAAGATTTCTGTTTTGTTCGAAGACCTTAGTGCCACATATTCAGGCTATGGCGATGTCGCTATGGGCTGGATGGTCAGCATCGTCGGCCTGGTCGGGCTGGTCCTTGGGGCCGTTGCGGGCATGGTCATGGGGACGCTGGGCTTGCGCCGCGTGATGGTGATGGCGCTGTTTCTGGCGGCGGCGGCAAGTGCGGTTC
>JBKJVF010000249.1:0-7003 GCA_046589965.1 Paracoccaceae bacterium | reverse complement strand
TGAAGAACGTCACGGGTTATGATCTGGTCAAACTGATGGCCGGATCGCGCGGGACTTTGGGGGTTCTGACTGAAGTCGCGTTCAAGCTGCAGGCCAGTCCGGAGGCAGAGGCGACGTTGCGCATTCCGGGCCTTGCCTCCGACGTCGCGCTGCCCTTGCTGCGCCGGGTCATGGGTTCGCCCTATGACGTGTCCGGTGCTGCACATCTGGATGTGGGCCGCACCGTCGCCGACACCCAAACGCTGATCCGGGTCGAGGGGCTGGCGGGGTCGGTCGCCTACCGCGCCCGCGAACTGGCGCGCCTGATCGGCGATTGCGACGTGGTGGAGGCTGACGATAGTGCCGCCTTGTGGCGCGAAGTCCGCGATGTGGCCGCTTTTGCAACCGCGCCGGGTGCTGTCTGGCGGCTGTCGCTGACGCCCGGCAAGGCAATGGTTGTCCCGGACGCCTTGACTGCAGCCGGCATCCCCCACCGACGGATCTGGGATTGGGGCGGCGGGCGGCTGTGGATTTTGGCAGGCCCGCTGGCCGCTGACCCGATCAGGACAGCGGTTGCAGGCATCGGCCATGCGACCCTGATCAGGTCCGTAGCAGGAATGGCGGTCAACGCCGGGGAGGCGGAGGAGCATCAGGGCATCGCGGCCCTGTCGCAGGGCCTGCGCGCCGCGTTTGATCCGCGCGGCATTTTCAACCAGCCCACGGTCTAGCAGGATGGCGCTGATTATGTCCTTTATCGTGCTGCCTGTGATGCTTTACCTCGCGCTGGCCGCTTTGCCGCGCGGCCGTCCGGCCACTCTTGGGCTCGTGGTGGCAGGAACTTTGGCCGTACTGGGCGTTGCCATCCTTGCGGCGCTGGATCTTGGCGGGACGGGTCTGGCGGTGGCCATCCTGTCGGTTGCAGCGATCGTTCTGGCGGCATTGGTGCAAGCCTTGCGGCGCGCGCTGGGGCCGGGACGCCCGGGCTGGCTCTACCCCGGTATCGTGGTTGCTGCATTGGTCATCGGCACCTTGCCTGTGATCCTGAATCTGGGGACCTGACGTGCAAACGAACTTCACCGCCGAACAGTTACTCGACCCTGGGATGGCGCGTGCCAACGAGGTGCTGCGGTCCTGCGTTCATTGTGGGTTCTGCACCGCCACATGCCCGACGTATCAGGTGCTTGGCGATGAACTCGACAGCCCGCGTGGCCGCATCTACCTGATTAAGGAGATGCTGGAGACGGGCCGCCCGGCGGATGCCAAGACGGTGCTGCATATCGACCGTTGCCTATCTTGCCTTGCTTGCATGACGACATGCCCATCCGGCGTCCATTACATGCATCTGGTGGACGAGGCGCGCAGCTATATCGAACGCACGCATAAGCGCCCCCTGATGGACCGTCTGCTGCGTGCAGTTCTGGCGCGTGTGATCCCATATCCGCGACGGTTCCGGCTGGCGCTGCTCGGGGCCAAAATGGCGCGGCCATTTGCAAGGCTGGTGCCGGATGCGCGCCTGCGCGCGATGCTGGACATGGCGCCAAAGGTCATCCCGCCCGTCAGCCGCAACGACGACCCTCAAACTTTTGCCGCGACGACCCCGCGCCGGATGCGCGTGGCTCTGATGACAGGTTGCGCGCAAAAGGCGCTGAACACCGACATCAACGATGCCACGATCCGCCTGCTGACACGCCTCGGGGTCGAGGTGGTGGTGGCGAAGGGGCAGGGCTGCTGCGGAGCATTGACCCATCACATGGGCAAGACCGATATGGCGCATGCCTCGGCCGCCGCCAACATCCGCGCCTTCATGGCCGAGCGGGCGGCTGGCGGGCTGGACGGCATCATCATCAACACCTCGGGCTGCGGCACCACGGTCAAGGATTACGGCCACATGTTCCGCACCGATCCGCTGGCTGAGGATGCGGCGACCGTGGCGGGTCTTGCGATGGATGTCAGCGAAGTGCTGGTGAAACTGGGCCTGCCCCAAGGGGCACCCAAGGGCCTGCGCGTGGCTTATCACGCCGCCTGTTCGCTGCAGCACGGCCAGCAGATCAAATCGGCGCCGAAAGACCTGCTGCGACAGGTGGGCTTCGAGGTGGTGGAGCCCGTCGACAGTCATCTGTGCTGCGGATCTGCCGGGACTTACAATCTGCTGCAGCCCGTGATCTCGGCGCAGCTCAAGACGCGCAAGGTTGAAACCCTTGAAGCCCGCCGCCCTGACATCATCGCGGCGGGCAATATCGGCTGCATGATGCAGATCGGATCGGGCACGACTGTGCCAATTGTGCATACGGTGGAGCTTCTGGACTGGGCAACCGGGGGGCCGCGCCCGCGCGCGCTGGACAGCTGACGGCGATTGCCGCAAATCTGCCTTAGTCCGGCGATAGCTGCGTCGGGCCTGTCCGGAGGACCCATGTACCGCTTGTTGATCGCCCTGGTTGCCCTGACCCTTGCAACCCCTCTACTGGCGCAATCCGCTTCGGGCGAGGTCGACACCCCATTGGTATCCCTGCAGACCACCGACGAAGGTCGCGGTTGGGCCGGCGTGGGCAAGTTGATGCTGGGCACGCGCGGGTTTTGCACCGGCGCGCTAATCGCACCGCAGCTGGTGCTGACGGCCGCACATTGCCTTTTTGACAAGGAAACCGGCGCGCGCATCGACGCCAGCAAGATCGAATTCCGCGCCGGCTGGCGCAATGGCCGGGCCGAGGCCTATCGCGGCGTGCGCCGTGCGCTTGCGCATCCCGAATACGTCTATGGCGGCCATGAACCCGTGGACCGTGTCGGCTTTGACCTGGCACTTCTTGAATTGGACCAGCCGATTCGGCTCCCCTCGGTCCAGCCGTTCGAGACCGATCTGCGGCCCGCCGAAGGCGAAGCTGTCGGCATTGTCAGTTATGCCGAGAACCGCGCCGATGCGCCCTCGATCCAGGAAATCTGCCACGTCCTGACGCGCCGTCCCGACGTGATGGTGTTGTCGTGCAACATCGACTTTGGCTCGTCCGGGGCGCCGGTCTTCTCGTTGCGCGATGGCGTCGCGCGGGTGGTGTCAGTGGTGTCGGCAAAGGCCGAACTGGACGGCAAAAAGGTCGCCCTCGCGGTGCCACTGGAGCAGCCCTTGGCCGATTTGCAGGCCGAAATGGCCCAAGGAACCGACCTGATACGTTCACCAACACCAGGTGTGCGCATCATCTCTGGCGGTGCGGGCGGGGCCAAGTTCGTCAAGCCATGATAAGCTGTCGTCGCCTTGGAACGGTTCTGGCGCTGTGGCTTGCAGTAACCACTCCCGTGCAGGCGCAAGACAATAGCGGTCTGGACGAACTGTCGCGCCGGGACGAGATTTTCGGCTGGGAGGCGGTCGGTCGCATCGATGTCGAAAACGGCGGGTTCTGCACTGGCGCATTGATTGCCACCGACCTTGTGCTGACGGCGGGGCATTGTGTCTTTGGACCGGACGGCACGCCGATTGACGCCGCACGCATGACATTTCGCGCCGGGCTGACGGGCGACAAGGCGATCGCCGAGGTGCGCGTCGCACGGACAGTGGCGCATCCTGCCTTCGTCGCGGCAGGTCCGATTGACGCGGATTTCGTGCGCCATGACGTGGCACTCTTGCAGTTGGAGACGCCGATCCTGGCCGCTGTTGCCGCGCCGTTTTCGGTCGAGAACCCCGGCAGTCGCGGCAGTGTCAGCGTCGTCTCCTATGCCGAAGGTCGCGAAGATGTCCTGTCCTGGCAAAAGGTCTGCAAGGTTCTAGGCAAGCAGCAGGGCCTGATCATGGTGGATTGCGATGTGACCTTTGGCGCGTCGGGCGCGCCGGTCCTTGACCGGTCCTTTGGCCGCGCAAGGATCGTCTCCATCATCTCGGGCGGCTACCGCGACGCGAATAATGCGACTGTCGCGTTTGGCATGGAACTGCCCAAAGTCGTGGCTGAATTGCAGACATTGCTGCGTCAGGGAAAAGTCCTGAGCCAGTCGGCGAACATTGCCGCGCGACCTGCAATTCGCCGGATCAGTGCGGGTGAAACCAAACGCGATATCGGCGCGCGTTTCGTCAAGCCCTGATCGCGGCAGGGCTTGAAACCCCGAACCGGATTTCCCAAATCAGTAACATCCGGGTGCCATGATGGGCCCGGGGACCCTGCGTCTGGCCCGGTCTTCGGGCAGACAACACACCACATCGCTTTGAAAAGGATGACCCTGATGCGTAACTTTGATCTTGCCCCCCTGTATCGTGCAACCGTGGGCTTTGACCGGATCGCCGACCTGATGGACCGCGCTCTGACCAATGATGTCGCAGCCCCGACCTATCCCCCCTACAACATCGAAAAGCTGGCCGATGACGGCTATCGCATTTCGGTCGCCGTCGCCGGGTTCGCGCCCGACGAGTTGAGCGTCGAGGTCCGCGATGGCACGCTGGTTGTGACGGCGCGCAAGGGGGCCGAAGCGGCTGACCGCGCATTCCTTCACCGTGGCATCGCAACCCGAGCGTTTGAACGCCGCTTTACGCTGGCCGACCATGTGCGGGTGACCGGTGCGGCGCATGAACATGGCATGCTGCATATCGACCTCGTGCGCGAAACGCCTGAGGCGCTGAAACCGCGCCGGATCGAGATTGCCCGTGGCTCGGATTTCGAGGCCAGGGCGGTTGAGAACAACACGGTTGACGCGACCATCAACTGATCGCTTCCCTTCCGGAACGGAAAGGCCCGCCTGGCAACAGGCGGGCCTTTTTCCGTTTTGGGCTTGGTTACTTGTCCAACGACTGGGCCAGCCGCATCAGATTGATCGCCTCGGCCCGGTAGCCGAACCCATCCTCACCGCGACCCGAAACCGCCAGCGCGATGGCATCATCCCAGCCCCAGTCACCAAGATAGATCGACCCTTGCAGCAACTGGCCGAACCCGGCCACGGCGGCGGCAAAGCGGGCCTCGTCGGTGGCCGGTTCAGCCCCGGTGATTGGCGTCTCGATCAAGGTGGAGGTGTCGCTGCCCGGCGACTTGTAGCGCAGGCGCAGAAAGCCCATCTCGGCAGGGGCGGCATCCGTGGTCGCCGCCGTGCCATAGCGCAGGGGGTCATTGCGCAAGGCCGCACTGCCCGGGGCCGTCACCTCGTAGATCGCTGTCACCTGATGACCCGCGCCGATCTCACCCGCATCGACGCGGTCATTGTTAAAATCCTCACGCGCCAACGCGCGCGTCTCATACCCGATCAGTCGGTACTCGGCGACGGCGGCGGGGTTCCATTCCACCTGGATCTTCACGTCATCGGCGATCGGGAACAGCATCCCCGTCAGCTGATCGACGAGCACCTTGCGTGCCTCGGACAGGGTGTCGATATAGGCCGCCGTACCATTGCCGTTCTGCGCTAGCGACTGCATCACCGCGTCATCCAGATTGCCGCGACCGAACCCCAGGACCGACAGGTAAATCCCCGTTTCGCGCTGTTTGGCGACGTAAGCCTCCAACCCCTCGGGGTCGGAAAGGCCCACGTTGAAATCGCCATCGGTCGCCAGCAAGACGCGGCTGACCTCGCCGTCTTCGGCCATGCGTGCGGCGACCTGATAGGCCAGCTCGATCCCCTCGGCCCCGGCGGTGGACCCACCAGCGGCAAGGTTGTCCAGTGCCCGCAGGATCGTGTCGCGGTTTTTCGCAGGCGTCGGGGGCAGCACCTCGCCCGCCGACCCGGCATAGGCAACCAGTGCCACCTGATCCTCAGGGCGCAGTTCCGACAGGGCCAATGAAATGGACTGCTTCAGCAGGGGCAGCTTGTTCGGCTCATCCATCGAGCCCGACGTGTCGATCAGGAACACCAGGTTCAGGGGCGGGCGGTCGGCAATGGCGGGCAGCGCCCCCTGCAACCCGATCCGCACCAGCCGGGTGCCCGGATTCCACGGCGTCGGCATCACCGAAATCGCAGCGCCAAAGGGGGCGACGTCAGCATCGGGGGCAGGGTAGGCATAGGGTAAATAGTTCACCATTTCCTCGATCCGCACCGCCTCCGTCGGGGGCAGCATACCCATCGACAGGGACTGGCGGATGATCGCGTAGGACGCGGTGTCGGTGTCGATGGAAAAGGTGGAGACAGGTTCCTCCGCGGTGACCTTGACCGGGTTGAGGTCGGCATTGGCAAAGGCTTCGGTATTGGGTTCGGGATCGGCGATGATCCCTTCGGCGGGTGCCGGTGCGACGCTGGCCGCAGTTTCGGGCTGGGCACGGGCGCGCAGATCGGATTTGGTCTCGGCCATATAGCTATCTGCCAACGGCGCCTCGGAATCTGCTGCTTCGTTGGCAACTGCGGCCGCGTAATCACGCGAACCATCCGACGCCGCACCTTGGGCAAGTCGGTCGGCATCTGATAGGGCAGCGGGCGAATTCAGCGCCTGTACCGTTTTCTGTGCCGTGGCATCACTGGTCGGTACGGCGTCAGACGTCAGCGCACGCGCCAGGGGTGCCGTTTCTTCCCGCGCCGGTGTCGCGAGGTCTGCGCGGCCCAGATCGGCTGCCACTTCCGGAACAAGCGATGGGTCCGCAGTCACGACCAGCGGAACCGCGGGCTTGACCGCGGCTGCGCCATCAGCCGCCTTGGGCGACGGATCGGATTCCACGATGACACCCCCCGGCTGGCCACCCCTGTTCAGACTGCCCGGGGGCAGCATGACCACCACCACAAGGCACAAAGCCGCCACGCTTGTCGTGGCCACGAGGCTTGGGCGCAGGTTCATTTTCGATAGCATGGTTTTCACTCCCGTCAGGAAACCCGCCCTTGTTGGGCGGTCCTGACTGGGACGCAGCGGCTCGGTACTTCCTTGGAGACGATCGAAATTTTCCATCGCAAGTCGCAGGGTCGCGGCCCGCTGATCGGCATCGGGTGCTGGGGCGGCCTTAATTGCGGCACGCAGGGCGTCAAGATCGTCGGTCATGCCTGTGCCTCCTTTTTCCACTGCGCTTTCAGGCGCTTTTTCACTTCGGACATTCGCCAGGCGATGGTGCCTTCGGACAGTCCCAGCACCGCGCCCGCCTCGGCC
>JBKJVF010000150.1:0-15209 GCA_046589965.1 Paracoccaceae bacterium | reverse complement strand
CCCGGCCCTCGCAAGCGTGCTCGGGCGTTCGTCGCTGGAAACGGTCCACCGGACCGTTTCCTCCCCGGCGGGGCCGGGGACCGCGCCTCACCCCATCAGTTCGGGCGCGGTCAGCTTTGCACCCCGGCGTCGCCAATGCCCAAACCCGCGCAAGAGTGCCCCCCTGCCAACCCCCTGCCCTCGCAGGCGTGCTCGGGCGTTCGACGGGCAAACAGTCCGCTGGACTGTTTGCTTGTCCGTCTCACCCCAATTCTTACCAAACCCTTAATCCTGCCCCGCAACCCCTTGATTTTTCATAGACCGACCGAATGTCCCATGCTGGGACACCCCCCGGCCGCATCTAATTCCCCCCCGGCCCCCGCAAGCTTGCTCGGGCGTTCGTCGCTGGGAACCGTCCACTGGAACGTTTCCTCCCCGGCTGGGCCGGGGACCGCTTCTCACCCTTGCCCCCGCCCGCCACGGCTCTATCCTCCTTCCCCATGCGCCCGCTTCTCGCCCTCGCCTTCTTCCCCCTCCCCCTCCACGCCCAGGAGGTGGACCTTGAACTCGTCCTTCTCGCCGATGCCTCCGGCTCCATCACGCAAGGCGAGATCGACTTTCAACGTCAGGGCTACGCCACCGCCATCACCGACCCTGCCGTCCTGAACGCGATCACCTCGAACCTCACCGGCTCCATCGCGATCACTTACGTCGAATGGGCGGCCAATCAGGTGACGGTGGTAGACTGGACCATCATCGACGATCAGGCCAGCGCCGCCGCCTTTGCCGCCGCCCTGTTGGAGCCGCCCCGCCTCGCCTCGGGCCGCAACGCGATCGGCGACGCCCTCCTGCAGGGGATGCGCCTTCTGGACAGCAACGCCATCACCGGCCTGCGCCGCGTGATCGACTTTTCCGGTGACAGCATCGCCAATTCCAGCGGTGCGGCAATCGCCGACGCGCGGCAACAGGTGCTGGCGGCAGGCATCACGATCAACGGCCTGCCGATCCTGGACGAAGGCTATGGCGACGATCTGGCAGAGGTCTATCAGGACCAGATCATCGGCGGACCGGGGGCCTTCGTCGTCCCTGCCATCGGGCGCGAAAACTTCACCACCGCCGTGCGGCGCAAGCTGATCCTGGAAATCGCGGGCGACATGCCGGTGCAGCAGGTCGCGCAGAACCCCTGACGCTCACGCGGCCCCGCACCGCTTGCACCGCCGAAAGCCCAGCGCCTCGGCCTCCGCCACGCCCACGAACCACCGCGCGTTCTGGCGCAAAGGCGTCCGCGCGGGGCATCCCGGGCTGCAGACAATCCCTGTCGTCACCACGCCGTCGACGCCCGATGCGCCCGTGCGGCCCACCAGCGCCGCCCATTCGTCATCGCTCAGCCCTCGGCCCGTCTTGCGCAAATCCATCGCCCGACTCTCCCTTCGACTGCCAGTAGTCCCGCCGCCAGTGCGACCCTGAACCCGTCCCTCCACGGGATGTATCGCTCTATTCTGGATAACAACGTAGACCGGCCAGGCCTGGCCCGCGACCCGATCCTTGCGGGTTAGTTCACGCGCTTCCAGGTCTGTTTCTTGCAGATCAGGCCACCGGCGACACAGCCCGCCAGTTTCATGGTCCGACCAAAATAGGTCTTGTTGTTCGACGGTCGCCAGACCTTGCCGTCATAAGTGCCGTCCCCTGCCGGATCCATGTCGATCACGATCTGCTTCCCGATATTGTCGGACGTGAACGGTGCGCCGTCCTTGAAGCTTTGCGAACTCGCCCCGCAGAACGCAGGCCCGCAAGGCGCTGGCGCATCAAGACAAGCGTGACCTGGGGTCGCGGACCCCTTGGCAAGTGGCGCGACCCATGCCAAACCCGCGCCCAAACCGGAGACCGCGATGATCCTTTACCCCGCCATCGACCTGAAAGACGGCCAATGCGTGCGCCTTTTGCGCGGCGAGATGGACGCGGCGACCGTCTTTGGCGATGATCCGGCAGCGCAGGCAGCCAAGTTCCAGGCGGCGGGTTGCGCATGGCTGCATCTGGTCGACCTCAACGGGGCGTTCGCGGGCCAGCCGGTCAATGCGTCCGCAGTCGAGGCGATCCTCGCCCGGGTCACCGTGCCGTGCCAACTGGGCGGCGGCATCCGCGACATGGCCACCATCGAAATGTGGCTCAGCAAAGGTCTTGCGCGCGTGATCCTGGGAACCGTTGCGGTCGAAAATCCTGACCTCGTCCGGCAGGCCGCACGAGCGTTTCCGGGTCAGATCGCGGTCGGCATCGACGCGCGCCGGGGCAAGGTCGCAACGAAGGGCTGGGCCACCGAAACCACGATAGATGCGACCGACCTGGCGCGGTCCTTTGTGGACGCCGGGGTCGCCGCCATCATCTACACCGATATCGACCGTGATGGTGCCATGCAGGGGCCGAACATCGCCGCCACCGAGGCCCTCGCCCGCACCGTCGCCATCCCGATCATCGCCAGCGGCGGTGTGTCCTCCATGGCGGACCTGATCGCCCTGCGCGACACGGGCGTCATTGCAGGCGCCATCTCGGGCCGCGCCCTTTATGATGGCGCGATTGATCTTGGCGAGGCTATCGCCGCCTTGTCGGCCTGATTTCACCTTGTCCCAAATATCCCGGGGACGGCGCCGACAGGCGACGGGGGCAGCGCCCCTTTTCCTTGGCCCCCGCCCGCGCTAGGGTCGCGCCATGCTGAAAACCCGCATCATCCCCTGTCTTGATGTCGCCAATGGCCGCGTGGTCAAGGGCGTGAACTTTGTCGACCTGATCGATGCAGGCGACCCGGTCGAAGCGGCGCGCGCCTACGACGCCGCCGGGGCGGATGAGCTCTGTTTCCTTGACATCATGGCCACCGAGGAAAACCGGGGCACGATGTTCGATCTCGTGACCCGCACCGCCGAGGCCTGTTTCATGCCCCTGACCGTCGGCGGCGGGGTCCGGACACACCATGACGTGCGGGCCCTGTTGCTGGCCGGGGCGGACAAGGTCAGCTTCAATTCCGCCGCGGTGGCCAACCCCGATGTGGTGGCCGAGGCTGCCGACCGGTTCGGATCGCAATGCATCGTCGTTGCCATCGACGCAAAGACCGTCAGCGCCGGAAAATGGGAGATTTTCACCCATGGTGGACGGCGGTCGACCGGCATTGACGCGGTCGAATTTGCACGAACGGTTGCCGCCAAGGGGGCCGGGGAAATCCTGTTGACCTCGATGGACCGCGACGGCACCAAGGCAGGCTTCAACATTCCCTTGACGCGCGCTGTGGCAGATGCCGTTCCCATTCCGGTGATCGCCTCAGGTGGCGCAGGCACGCTCGATCACCTCGTCGAAGGCGTGACCGAAGGCCATGCCAGCGCGGTTCTGGCCGCCTCGATCTTTCATTTCGGCACGTTCACGATTGGTCAGGCCAAGTCCCACATGGCGGCAGCCGGCATTCCCATGAGGTTGTCATGACAGCGCTCGACCGGCTGGCGGCAACCATCTCAGCCCGCAAGCGGGCTGACCCCGAAACCTCATGGACCGCCAAGCTGCTGGCGAAGGGCCCGGAGAAATGCGCCGAGAAATTTGGCGAAGAGGCGGTGGAGGCCATCATCGAGGCGGTCAAGGGTGACCGCGACCGCCTGACAGCCGAGGCGGCGGATGTCGTCTATCACCTTTTGGTCATGCTGGCTGCGCGCGACGTGACACTTGCCGATGTGCTGGCGGAACTGGAACGGCGCGAGGGTGTGTCCGGACTGGCCGAAAAGGCGGGACGCTGAGGACAAATTTCTTGCGCAAGAAATTTGTGAAATCCTTGCTCACGGATTTTAGGACCTAAAGCCCCAGGCGTGGAATCTCGATGGCGGGACACCGGTCCATCACCACCCGCAAACCTGCGGCACGCGCCCGTGCTGCGGCAGCCTCATCCACCACTCCAAGCTGCATCCAGACAACCTTCGCCCCAACCGCAATCGCCTCATCCACCACGGCCCCGGCCTCTTCGCTGCGGCGGAAGATGTCGACCATGTCGACCGGCCCGGCCTCGGCCAAGCTGGCGCGGACGACTTCCCCCAACGCAGTCTGCCCGGCCTGCCCGGGATTGACCGGGATCACGCGGTAGCCGCGCCTGGCAAGATAGGCCGCGACGCCATGGCTTGCGCGTTCGGGCTTCGGCGACCAGCCGACAACCGCGATGGTGCGCACAGAGGTCAGGATATCGCGAATATCGGCATCAGTGGTCATGGATGGGTCCAGCACACAAAAAGACGCCCGGACCATTTGGCCGGGCGCCAGTCACGGAACGAGGGACAGTGAAGAGAAGAACGGAGTTCCGGGCCGCCCTCCTTTGGCAAAAATAATATGCGCAAGTGCCAAATTAAGGGCCAATCTCAAAATTGTGATCGGAAAGGGCGGTAAGCGGCAAAAAGACGCTGCCCATCAGCCTTGGTGCATGGCCGCCGCATAAAGCCCGACCGCCGCCGCATTCGAGACGTTGAGCGACCCGAACGACCCGAAAGCCGGGATCCGGGCCACGACATCGCAGGTGTCGCGGGTCTTGTCGCGCAGACCCGGCCCCTCGGCCCCCAGCACCAGTCCGATCGCGCGCGGCCCCGCCGACAAAAGCGCATCGGCCAGATCGACCGTCCCGTCGCCGTCCAGTCCGATCAGCATGTAACCCATGGATTTCAGCTCCACCATCGCGTCGGCAAGGTTGGTGACGCGTAGATAGGGCTGGCGTTCCAGCGCCCCGCTCGCCGTCTTGGCCAATGCACCGGTTTCGGGGGCTGAATGATGCCGCGGCGCAATCACCGCCCGCGCGCCGAACACCTCTGCCGACCGCAGAACCGCACCCACATTGTGGGGGTCCGTCACCCGGTCCAAAAGCACGACCAGCGGTCGCCCTGCACCCTGCACGCACACCTCAGCCAGACTGCCCCAATGCAGGGCACGCACCTCCATGGCGGCACCCTGATGGACCGAGCCCGGATCGATGGGGGCTGCAAAACTGCGCGGGTCCATCACCTCGGGCACGATGCCCGACGCCGCGACCGCCGTTTCCAGCTTGTCGAGGGCATTCTTGGTCACGACCAGCCGCATTTTTTCACGGTCCGGGTTCATCAGCGCATCGCGCACCGCATGCAGTCCGAACAGCCACACCGTTTCACGCGCCTCGGCCCGGCGGTTGCGTTCCTTGTCGACAACCCAATCGGGTTTCTTTGAGCCGGGTTTCATCTGTCGCCACACCTTGGATTTTTCCGGCGCGACATTGCGCGCGGGTCGGCGCCGGTGGCAAGCCCCATCCGACCGACCGGGCCGCCCGTGGCCGCCTTTCCCGCTTGACGCACCCTGCCCCCTTGGCTATTCCCCGCCCGCAGTGGGCGACGTGCTGCAAGGTGCGGCAGGAGACTGTAACTCTCCCGAGGCGACTCATGCCTGGTTCGATTCCAGGGTCGCCCACCAGTATTTCGGACATCACGGCTGCTTTCAAAACGGACCGGATGCCCCATCGGGTTCTTCGGACGTCGGCAGGGGCGCGCTTGCCCGACATTCAGACCCATCCGGGCATTTCGCGTTCATCGCCCACGACATGCTGTCCGGCGCAGCCGCCAAGGCCGGTCAGGACGCCACGCGGAAAACCGCTGCCATCGGCCGAGCCCCGGAAAATCCGCAAGCCATCAGCGCCCAAACATGCCTAGCATTGCCCATCTTGCCAGCACGCCGTGATTTTTCGATAGGGCGCCTTTGCTGTTTTCTGGCGCATAGACAGGCTTTTTAGATCGGCAAACACCCATTGGGTGCCACAGATGGCGTTAGAAACGCACAAGAGACTTTCCTATCTGGACGGCTGGCGTGGCGTCGCCATCGGGCTGGTGCTGCTGGGTCACTTTTGGCTTGATCACTATATCCCGCGATCAAGCGTGGTCGGGGTCGATCTTTTCTTTGTGTTGTCCGGCAGGTTGATGGCCGAGATCCTGTTTGTGCAGCAAACGCCGTTGCGAACGTTCTTTGTCCGGCGGTTTTCCCGCGTTTACCCGGCCTTGCTCGCCTTTGTGATGGTGGCCGCGTTGGCGTTTGCCTTCACACCGTACAAGGTCGGTCTGCTGGCGGCGATTTCGGCACTGACCTTCACGATCAACTACGCCATCATATATGTGCATCCAACAGGCATCTTTGACCATCTATGGTCACTTTGTGTCGAAGAGCATGGATACATGATCCTGGCGCTGGTGGCACTGGCGACGCGCCGTCGCTATGCGCTGGCCACGGCCGTCCTTTTTGGGGCCGGTGCGGGTGCGATGGCGAACGGGATTGTGCAGAATGCCGTGACGGGCGCGTGGTTCGTCGATGTCTCGTGGCGAACGGATGTTCAGATCGCCCCCCTTTTCCTGGCCGGTGCGATGTATCTGGCTTTACGCAAGCGGCCAAGCTTGCAGGTCCCCTGGCTGTCACCGCTTTGCTTTGTGATGGGGCTTATTGCCAAACTCGGGTTCTCGTCTGTGATCGTGCAATTCGGGCTTGGAACGCTGTTCTTCGCCATATCGGTCGCGACGATTGATTCCGCGGCTGGCTTTGCAAAGCGCATTTTGGAGCCACCGATGCTGCGTCAGCTTGGGCTTTGGTCGTTTTCGCTGTATCTCTGGCAGCAGCCCTTTTACCAAATGACCGCAAGCGGCGATGTCGGCCCCCTGCCAATGATAGCGGCTGCGGTCGTGTGCGGCCTGATCAGCTTTTACGCGGTCGAGGGCCCAGCGCGCAGATACATCAACCGGTATGGGTCAAGGCGGGATGTGAAACCGGTGACTTTGACGTAAGTCGTCCGTCGCGCCAATTGGCGAAATGCGCGCAACTTCAATCATTTGCAAGAACGACATGCGCGCACATCGTCGGGCAAAGACGCCCGGGTCTGTCCGTGTTCACAAAAACGTGACTGCAACGCAGCCCGGTTTATGGCAATGTTAAACCTATTAACACTAGGGGAGCCCGCCATGGATCGCCGTACATTCAATCTTGGACTTTCGACCACCATTGCCTCGGGGTTCCTGCCGCGCATTGCGAATGCGGCGCCTGCCTATAGCGGTCCCAATGTGATTCTGGTGCGGTTTGGCGGCGGCGTGCGGCGGGCCGAGACGATCGACGAAGCCACAACCTGGGCGCCCTATCTGCGCCAGGTTCTGGCCCCACGCGGCACGTTCATCCCCGATTTGCGGATCGACAAGCTGGAAGGCGTGAACACCAGCCATGCCGAGGGGACGCTGAACCTGCTCACCGGCCGCTACCTTTCCTACCGCGACCTGAGCACGCAGTTGCTCGACGACCGGCTGGAGCCGACGGAACCCACGCTTTTCGAATACCTGCGCCGCAGTTTTGATCTGGCCTCGCATGAAGCACTTTTGGTCAATGGCGAAGATCGTCCGCAGGAAGAGTTCTTCACCTTTGGTGTCAACGACCATTACGGCATCGATTTCCGCTCAGAAATGCTCAGCCTGCACCGATACAAGCTTTACCGCACCAAGATGGCCCTCGCCGAAGGCAGGTTGACCGACCAAGCGCGTACTAAAATCGAAGAAGAGCGCACGGGCCTGCTCAAGGCCGATCCGCGCGGGGCCATCCCCGAACCCTCGCCGCAGGTGGAGGCATTCTGGGCGCGGTGGCGCGCTTCGTTCGGGGATGACGGGTTGCGCAATCCGCGTGGCGACCGGCTGCTGACCGAACTGTCGGTACGCGCGATGACGGAACTGAAGCCGCGCTTTCTGATGGTGAACTATCAAGACCCCGATTATGTGCACTGGGGCAACCCGACGCATTACACCCGCGCCATTTCGATCATCGACGAAGGCCTGCAAAGGCTGGTGGCCACCGCCGACGCGGACCCGTGTTACCGCGACAACACCATCTTCGTCATCACCCCCGATTGCGGGCGCGATGCCAACCCGCTGGCCGAAGTCCCCTTTCAGCACCACTTCAATTCCCGTTCGGCGCACGAAACCTGGGCCGTGATCTTTGGCCCCGGCATCACGCGCGGCACAATCGACAAGACCGTCGACCAATCCGCGATCGCCCCAAGCATCGCCGCGATGATGGGATTTGCCGCCGACCGCGCCGAGGGCCGCGCCATCGAGGGGATGTTCGCATGACCGCCCGCATCGCCTATCGCCCGTCGCGCCTTGCCTTTCTGGGCCGACTGGCGGCGAACGTCGCCATCGGTGCGTTGCTGACAACACAGGCCATCACATCTCTGCTGGCGCTGGGATGGCTGACCCGGCGCACGGGATGGATCGCGCGCACCCGGATGGGGGCCGCCGAAGATGCACCAGGCTGGCTGCTTGGGCCGCGCGAAAAAAGCCGCTTTGCGCGTGCCTTGGGTGGCCTTGCCGCCAACATTCGCGCGGGCGCGATCACGCTGGTGGCGCTGATGACCTGGACGCTGCCCTTTACCGTCTTTTGGCTAGGGGCCTGGTGGGCGGGTTGGGAAAACTCGTTCAACAAGGGGTATGAACAGGCCTTTGTCGGGCCCTCGGTGTTCTCGCTGGGTCTGGTGCTCTGCGCGCTGATTCTGCCCGTTTTGCCCCTGATGTTGGCCCATATCGCAACCGAAGACCGGCTTTCCGCCGCTTATGAACTCCGCCGGATCAAGGGGGTCGTGGCGCAGTCCGGCTGGCGTCTGGCCTGGCTTGCCGCGGTGACGCTGGTGCTCGCGACGCCGTTCTTTGCCGCGCATGGCATGATCATCATGGGGCACGAATTCTTTGCGGGGTTCGAAGACTTGACCCCGGATGCGGCGGCAGACCTGAAGGGCCAGATCGCGCTGGCCATGGCGGCCGCAGCCTTTGTGGCACTGATGATCCTGCGGGGCATGGCCGCGCGCATCTATGCCTTTGCCGCACCCCGTGCCGCAGCCTTGCGTCCCGGCCTGTGGGACGGCAGCGTGGCCGCCGATGCCGCCACCCCGGCCCGCCCAAGGTCGCGCCTGATGGTCACCTTGTGGTGTGCCTTGGCGGTTGCCTGCAGTGGCGCGTTTGGGTTCCTGATCCTGATGACCCAGTTTCTCGACCATGCATGGTGGCGCTGGGTCACGCATCCCTTCCTGGCCCTTCCCTGGCCCGGCTGAAGGGGTTGCGAAGCCGGACGCCGGGTGCGACACCTTTGCCGCACACCGATCCGGACCGCCCCCATGACCGACGCCTCTTACCGTTTCACCCATGCCATCACGCGCCGCCCGGCCGCGTCCATCACGCGGGGCTTGCGCGCGGTCGATATCGGCCGTCCGGACCTCGCGCTGATGCAGGCGCACCATGCCGACTACATCGCGGCGCTGCGGTCGACCGGGGCCACGGTCGTGGAACTGGCCGCACTTGACGCCTTTCCCGACAGCGTTTTTGTCGAGGACACAGCCCTGTGCCTGCCGCAGGGTGCCATCATCATGCGCCCGGGCGCGCCAAGCCGTCTGGGCGAGGCGGCAGAAATGGCCCCGCATCTTGCCGCCCTCTACGCCGAGACACGCCCCATCATCGGCCCCGACAGCTATATCGAAGGTGGCGATATCCTTGTGACCGAAACCGAGATCCTCGTGGGTCGCTCTGCCCGCACCAACGCGATGGGCATCGCCGAGATGACGTCGCTGGTCGCCCCATGGGGCCACAAGGTGCGCGAAGTGGTGACCCCGCCGGGCGTGCTGCACTTCAAGACTGACTGTTCGCTGCTGGACGGCGAGACGATCCTGTCCACCGAACGGCTGGCCGCATCGGGCTGCTTTGCGGGCTACAAGGTCATCCACACAGCACCAGGCGAAGACGCCGCCGCCAACTCGATCCGCTTCAACGATCTGGTGCTGGTCCCGGCAGGTTTTCCCGCCACCCGCGACCGGATCACCGCCGCAGGGTTCACCGTGCGCGAGATCGGCAATTCGGAATGCGCCAAGCTGGATGGCGGCATGTCCTGCCTGTCCTTGCGCTTTTCCCCCCCGCCAAAATGACGGCGTTCAACATCATGGCCGTCGTCCAAGGCGGCCGCCTGCAATATGAGGCGATCCTGCTGGCCGCCTCGCTGCGTCTGACCAACCCGAATTTCTCCGGCACACTTTACCTGGCGGAACCGCAGCCGGGGCCACTCTGGAAAGACGATCAGCGCGTCACGGACCCCGCGATCCGCGATCTGCTGACGGGCCTTGGCGCGACGTTCCTGCCGTTCGAAAACAAGGTGTTCGGCGCGTCATACCCCCATGGCAACAAGATCGAGGCGTTGGCAGCCCTGCCCGATGCGCCGTTCCTGTTTTTGGATACCGACACGCTGATCACCGGCGATCTGGCGTCGGTCCCGTTCGACTTTGCCAGACCCTCGGCCTCGATGCAGCGCGAGGGGACATGGCCAACGATGGAGCTTTACGGGCCGAGCTACGCCGATATCTGGTCGTCGCTTTATGGGCGGTTCGGGCTTACCTACGAGACGTCGCTGGACCTCGCCCAACCCACCGAATACTGGCAGCGGCATCTCTACTTCAACGCTGGCTGGTTTTTCCATCAAAGCCCCAAGGCGTTCGGCGCGCGGTTCGTGGCTTATGCGCAAGACATCCGCGACAACCGCCCGGACCCGCTGATCTGTCAGGAAATCTATCCCTGGCTTGACCAGATCGCGCTGCCTCTGGTCATCCATTCCTTTGACGGGGGGCGTCCGGGGCCAGACCTCGCTGGCCTCGACGGGGACGTCACCTGCCATTATCGCACCATCCCGCTGCTGTATGCGCGCGAAGCGGACAGCGTGATCGACGTTTTGGAAAATGTGGCCGGGGAAAAGAACCTGCGCCGAACTTTGCGCGACTGGGACCCGGTCAAGCTGATGGTCTACCAGAACAAGGGCCGCAAGGCGCGCGCGCTGTTTGACCGCGCCCATCTTCCCCTGCGCGAACAGATCATCCGCAACACACTGAAACGCGAAGGTCTGTGGCTGCGCTAAAGCTGCAGAACCGGGATCAGCGACAGCACCAAGAGCACCGCCATCGTCCAGTTGAAGACCCGCAGCCGCACGGGGTCATCCAGCCAGCGCCGCAACATCTGCCCAGCCCCGGCCCAGACCGACACCGAAGGCAGGTTCACCGCCGCAAAGGTCGCGGCCACAATGCCGATGGTCGTCAAAGACGGCTCTGGCGCATAGGCCGCGATGGCCCCCAGCGCCATCCACCATGCCTTGGGGTTCACCCATTGAAACGCCGCAGCCTGCAGAAAGGTAAAGGGCTTGCCGGCCGCCGTTCCCGTGCCTGGCGCTGCCGCATGGGCGATCTTCCATGCCAGCCACAGCATGTAAGTGACCGCCCCCACCTTCAGCGCGATCATCAGTTGCGGGACCGTGTGAAACACCCCCGACAAGCCCAACCCCAACAGCACCACCATCAGCATTTGACCGATGGAAATCCCGAGCATATGCGGGAACGTCCGCCGCAAGCCGAAGTTTACCCCCGACGCCAACAGCATCATGTTGTTTGGCCCGGGCGTAACCGAGGTCACGAAGGAAAATGCCAAAAGGGCAAGGAAGAGATCCTGAGTCATACGGACATAAGCGATCATTCCTTGCAAAAACGGAACGGAAACATTGTGCTGGTGACATATTCGGTCCGACCGGACCACGGATCGCTGGCTGCGCAGGGCAGGTTCCCGTGTCAGTTGATCAGTTGGCCGACCTGGTCGCCGGACTGGTCGCCGCACGACGCCGCTGGTCCATCTCCTGCGCGCAGACCCTTCACAGCGCGCTGACCTTCCCCTACCCTGCGCGCCGATGAGGAACGGGAGGACACCAGATGACCCAAGGCTTTGACACCCTGCAAATTCACGCGGGCACTGCACCGGATGCTGCCACTGGCGCACGGCAGGTGCCGATCTATCAGACGACCGCTTATGTGTTTCGCGATGCGGACCACGCAGCCAAACTCTTTAACCTGCAAGAGGTCGGCTATATCTATTCTCGCCTGACTAACCCAACGGTCATGGCGCTGGCCAACCGGATCGCGGCGCTGGAAGGTGGCGCTGGTGCCGTCTGCTGCTCATCCGGACATGCGGCCCAGATCATGGCGCTGTTTCCGTTGATGAACCCGGGCTGCAACGTCGTCGCCGCGACCAAGCTTTATGGCGGCACGATCCAGCAGTTCGGAAATACGATCCGCAAATTCGGCTGGTCGTGCAAATTCGTTGATTTTGACGATCTTGCGGCGGTTGAGGCGGCGGTCGACGAAAACACCCGCGCGATTTTCTGCGAAAGCATCGCGAATCCCGGCGGCTACATCACCGACCTCGATGCCATTGCCAAGGTGGCTGACAAGGTTGGCTTGCCCCTGATCGTCGACAACACCTCGGCCAGCCCCTACCTTTGCCGCCCCATCGACCATGGCGCGACTCTGGTGGTGCATTCGACCACGAAATACCTGACCGGCAACGGCACCGTCACGGGCGGGGCCATCGTCGATAGCGGCAAGTTCGACTGGTCCAAGTCGGGCAAGTTCCCCAGCCTTGCGGCACCCGAGCCTGCCTATCACGGGCTGAACTTTCACGCGGCACTGGGGGGGATGGCGTTTACGTTCCACTCCATCGCCGTGGGCCTGCGCGACCTTGGCATGACGATGAACCCGCAAGGCGCCCATTACACCCTGATGGGGATTGAGACGCTGTCCCTGCGCATGCAGCGCCATGTCGAGAACGCCGAAAAGGTCGCCAAGTGGCTGGAGGCGGACCCCCGCGTCGATGCGGTCACCTATGCCGGCCTCAAATCCTCGCCCTACTATCACCGCGTCTCCAAAATCTGCCCGAAAGGTGCGGGGGCCCTTTTCACCTTTGCGGTCAAGGGCGGGTATGACGCCTGCGTCAAGCTGGTCGACAGTCTGAAACTCTTCAGCCATGTCGCGAACCTCGGCGACACGCGGTCACTGGTGATCCACTCTGCCTCCACCACGCACCGCCAATTGACCGAAGCGCAGCAGATTGCGGCAGGGGCCGGGCCAAACGTTGTCCGCCTGTCCATCGGAACCGAGGACGTGGCCGACATCATCGCCGACCTTGATCAGGCGCTTGCCGCCGCAACTGCCTGAAGAAAACGGGCCTGCAGGGACGCCCCCGCAGGCCCGATCCGACTACTGCGCCAGCGCCCAGGTCATGTTGACCATGACGGTCATCGCCACTTCACCGCCCGCCACAGGCACACCACCCGGGGCAGCCGACGCGTCGGCGCGGAACATGGGCGAGGGATCGGTATAGCCGGTCTGTTCGGAAATCGACATGACCGGCCCCAGCTTGACACCCGCAGCCTCGGCCAGCAAACCCGCCTTGCGTGCCGCATCGGCAACGGCCAGCTTGCGGGCCTCGTCCATGACCGGTTGCGTGTCTGCAATGCCAAAGATCAGCCCGTTCAGCGTATTGGCCCCATCCTTGACCGCCGCGTCCAGCACGCCACCCAGACCGTCCAGTGCGCGCACGCGCACATTGACCATGTTCATCGCGGTGTAGCCGTTGATCTTCCCCGCACCACCGCTGGAATCATATGTCCAGTTGGGGTTCAGCATCAGCCCCGTGGTCTGGATGTCCTTAGCCTCGATCCCGGCCGCGGTCAGGTTCGCCAGGACTTTGGCCAGTTCTTCGGAATTCATCGCCATCGCCTCTGCCGCCGTGTCGCCGAGGGTTGTAACCCCAAGCGAGATCATCGCCATATCGGGGGTAGTGGCCACGCGGCCCTCGCCGCTGACACTGATGGTGGCTGGGGAGTCGGCCAGCGCCGTCCCGATCATCGGCAGGGACAGGGATGTGGCCAAGATGATGGCGTTCAGAATGCGCATGGGATCCTCCTTGGAACAATCGCGACCATTCTTCTCTTGGACGCAGGCCACAAGTCATTCCTTGGCCGTTTATCTTTCATTCGGCAAAAAGCTGCTGTACTAGATCGACTTCTATCGGGAACGCGTTCCCGCCACTCCCAAGGCTGTGCTAGACCCGTACAATGAAACCGACATTTGCCCTGAACCTGTCGAACGAACGCGTCGGCCTTTTGCATCGTACCGGCCGCGGCTGGTTGCAGATCGGCGAAGTGGCCTTTGACACACCCGACCTTTCCGAAGCGCTCGCCTATCTGCGCAAGACCGCCCTTGGGCTGTCACCGCGCGGCCTGTCGACCAAGCTGGTGATCCCCAACACTGAAATCCTCTACTGCGATGTGGAGGCGCCCGGTCCGGATGACGATACCCGTCGCACGCAGATCCGTGCGGGTCTTGCCGGTCGCACGCCCTATCAGCCCGAAGACCTGGTGTTTGACTGGCGCGGCAAAGGCACCATGGTCAAGGTGGCCGTGGTCGCCCGCGAAACCCTGACCGAGGCCGAGGCTTTTGCCGTCGAACATCGGCTTGGGCCGGTGTCTTTCGTCGCCTTGCCCGATCCGTCGCAGTTCAAGGGCGAGCCCTTCTTCGGCCAGACCGAGGCTGCAAAGACGATCCTGACCAAGGACGAAACGGTCGAGCCAGACCGCGACGCGATGACGATCGTCACACGCGATCTGCCGCTTGCGGATGTTCAGCCAGAGCCCGAAGAACGTCCGTCAAGGCGTTCGGAGCGCACCGAAAAATCTAATTCTGATCCAATTTCCGGCGCCGTCGAAAAACTGCGTTCGTCAGGGCAGCCGGATACGAATCCCCCCCGCGCCGAACCTGAGACCGTGCCGGTTGCCCCTGCTCCGGTCACATTGACACCTGCACCCGCCGCCGTTGCTGATAGTCTCGTTGAGGTTGCGGCGTCGTCACCCGTGGCCGAACCGGCAATGCCAAAGAATGCCACCGTGGAGGTCGCGGAAAAATCCGCATCCGTCGCGGCACCGGTGATCAGCGAGGCCCCCTTTGCCGAGGTGGTCGATACCGGTGCGACATTGGCTGACACGCTTCACGGACAACCCTTCGATGATCTGCCGCCCGCGCCCTCCCCGGCCGCACAGATGGCATTTGCCAGTCGTCGCGGACCCGATGAAGTTGCGCGCGGTCCGGGCGTTGATAGTGCCGCAGGCAAGGATCGACCGTTTGGCGAACTGCCGGGCGCTGCGCGTGCAGACCCGATGGCCAATCGCGCCGTACCCCCTGTGCGGTCCGATGCGCAAGTGACGGCGCCATCCATCCCCGGATCGAAAAAGCAGCGCAAGGCAGGCTCGTCAACGCCCCCGCCTGCAGTCGCTGCGGCTGCTGCCGCGCTTGCAAATTCCGGCGCATCGATGGGCAAGCCGACCAA
>JBKJVF010000182.1:0-6696 GCA_046589965.1 Paracoccaceae bacterium | reverse complement strand
GTTGTGATTGCCCGAAGCGGTGGCAAAGACATAAAGGTCGTCCGGGGTGATCAGCCGTTTCATCTCGGCGGTCTCGCCGATGGCCAGCTCATCCAGCGTGCGGTTCTCAAGCTTCATCCAAAGCCCCTTTCGCCAACATCACCCGACTGCTCTGCGCGCCGCACGCCATCGCGCCTGACCGGGCGACACGCAGTTGCATAAGATGCTGGCGGACATTTGGCCAGCGAACCGACAATGATCCACCAGCTAATACAGAGTGTGACACCAATCCGTCGCCTTTCATCAAACCGGCAAGACCGCTGCCCGACAGACGGGATCACGTCCGGCGATCATGGTCCCACCCGATCGGCATAGGCCAACCCGGTGCACAGGTGCATCTGGGACTGATGACCATGGAACGGGCGCAGAGCCCTGCCCTCAAGGCGCCGCCCCAAGAATGGGGCAATCAGCGCGCTGTCCGGCAAATGAGACGATGACGTTACAAGATGGAAAAACGTTTAAGATGCGCGTCCTCAAAGCTGACCGGTTCGGTCCCTACATTGGCCGAAAGTCGGGGCGGCAAGATGGCATGCGCGTGCCGGTGACGCGCGAGGTTCTCTACCTGACGCCGCAGGGTCAGCGGCCCTATTTCAAAGGCACGCTCGATACACTAGTCTGCGATTTTGCAAAATAGAGCCTTGCCCGGCCCTCCAGACAAACACGAAGCCCCCGGAACATGCTGATCGCCTTCCACATCCTGATCCAGACCGGGCTGATGCGGCCTTTCTGCCTAAGGCAAGATTTGGCCCCTGGGTCGATGTCATGCTGGGTCTGACCGGCGCGGGCGCCACCGGATCGGCCATCATGGATTTCCGCAGCTTTGCGCTGAAATTCGAGTCCAACATCCTGTTGTCAGATGTGGAAACGACGGCGGCCCTGCGGGCGCGGCAGATCGGGTATCTGGCCGACAACACGCTGATCACGGCCGGGGCTGTGGCCGCTTGGCCATGGCACAAACGCTTGTGGCACAACGCCATGGCCATTTTGGGACCCGTGTTATGACCGGCCTGTCCGTCGCCACCTGGAACATCCACAAGGGCATCGGGGCGGACCGGCGGCGCGATCTGGACCGCACCGCCGCCGTGATCGGCGAAATCGCCCCCGACATCATGGCCTTGCAAGAGGCCGATACGCGCTTTGGCACAAGGCGCGGCCTTCTGGACCTTGCGGCACTGGCCCGCGACCACGGTCTTGTCGCGGTGCCGATGCCGGGGCCTCACCCTGCGCATGGCTGGCACGGCAATGTCCTTTTGCTGCGCGAAGCCGAGGTGCAGGCCGTCCACCGCATTGCCCTGCCGGGGCTGGAGCCGCGCGGCGCATTGATCACCGATATTGTTCATGACGGGCGGCCCTTGCGGGTGATCGCCGCCCATCTGGGGCTTTGGCCCGGGTCACGCGCCGCCCAGACAAAGGCCCTGATGGCGCTTTTGGGCGAAATGGAGGCCCGCCCCCACCTGTTGATGGGGGACCTGAATATCTGGCGCAGCGTCAAGGCTGCGGCGCTGGGTCACCTCGCGCCGCATTTTCAAGACACTGTCGCCTTGCCCAGCTATCCGGCGCGCTATCCAGTTGCGGCGCTTGACCGGATGATGGCCAGCGCGCCCGCTCGGCTGACCGGGGGTGCTGTGCACAACACGCCCCTTGCGCGTCGTGCCTCAGACCACCTGCCGCTCAAGGCCCGCCTTCACCTACCTTAAGCGGCACACCGCTGGCAGGACCGTTGCAGGCACACGGGCGTTGGTATTGGCCCGCGCAACCTTGCCTTTAGCCCGATCAACCGCTCACCAGCCCATCCGCCACCACGATCTGCCGATGGCAAAGGGCCGCGATCTTTTCGTCATGGGTCGAGATCAGGAAGGTCGTGCCTTCCTCGCGGTTGATCTCGGCAATCAGGTCCATCACCTGAAGGGCTGAGGCACGGTCAAGGTTGCCCGTGGGTTCGTCCGCCAGCACCAGTTCGGGGCTGTTCATCAGCGCGCGGGCGACGGCGACCCGCTGCTTTTGCCCGCCCGACAGGTTGGCGGTGGGAAAATGGATGCGGTCTGCCAGCCCCATGCGCACCAGCAATTCCTGCCCCCGTGTGCGGGCCGCGGCTGTCTCGCGCCCCTCGCGCACCGCGGTGGGAAAGACCACGTTTTCGAGCGCGGTAAAGTCAGGCAGCAGGTTGTGGAACTGGAACACGAACCCGATGTGCAGGTTGCGAAACTCGGTCAGCGCGCGGTCGGATGCGGTAGTCAGATCAACCCCAAGCATGCTGTGGCCGCCGGATGTGGGGTGCATCAACGTGCCAAGGATCGTCAGCAACGTGCTTTTACCTGATCCCGAAGGGCCAAGCAGCGCCGCCAGCTCGCCCGTGGTCATTATCAGGTTCAGCCCGCGCAGCACCCGCGTTTCCGCCTCGCCGGTCCCGTAGGTCTTCACCAGATCCTGCAGCTGCAACAACGCCGTCATTGGCCGATCGCCGTGACCGGGTCCAGTCGAGCCGCCGCGCGGGCGGGCAGGATGGAGGCAAGAATGGCCCCCAGCGTGGTCAGCATGATCGCGAGCCCATAGGCGCCTTGGGTGATGTCGATGGGCAGCCCACTTTGACCCGGCGCAAAACTTTGGCGCCCGGGAAAAGCCAGCAGGACGCCATAGCCCGCCGCCGCCCCGAACAAGCCCCCCATCAACCCGATCAGCGCGCCTTGCGACACGAAGACCACCATCACGAACCAGCGCCCTGCCCCCATCGCCCGCATGATCCCGATCTCGGGACGGCGGCGATAGGTGGACAACAGCAGCGCGGAGGCGACGCCGATGATGATGGTCAAAAGCGCAAAGGCCTTGAGGATGTATCCCGTCTGCGCCTGCGCCTGCAGCGCCTCGAGGAGTTGGGCCGCCTGTTCGGTCCAGGACTTCGCCTCCAGCCCGGTCAGCGCCTTGATGCGGGGGGCCAGCGTATCGGCGGCGTAAAGGTCGGCCAGCTTGATTTCCACGCGCGTGACACCTTGCGGCATCTTGAACAGCGTCCGCGCTGTGGCAAGGCTGACATAGGCCTGCCTTCGGTCCGGCCCGCCCGAGCCCATCTCGTAGATGCCGGTAATCGTCAGCAACGCCTCGATCCCGGCCGCGCTTTGCAGTCGCACCGTCTGGCCCAACCGCAGATCCATGTCCTCGACCAGCGTCTTGCCCAAAAGCACCCCGCCCGCGCCAAGGTTGGCGGTGCCTTGGGTGATGTAGCTGGCCAGATTGGCGATGACGGACTCACGCCCCGGCTCCAGCCCGCTGATCGACACCTGGGCAACCTGCGCGCCGCGCGTCAGGAACCCCGATCCGTTGATCTGTTGTGAGGTGCCAATGACGCCGGGCAAACCTTCGATCAGCGGAATGAAGGCCGCGGTGTCCTTGAGGATCGCCGTGTCTTGGGACGAGGGTTCCTGCACCAAAAGCACGGTCCGACCTTGGGCAGACAACAGCAAGGCAGGGTCCACCACCTCGGCCTGAATGGTGATATGCGCCATGTCGCCTGCCGTGCGCGCCATGATGAATTCGGCCAAGCCGCCGATCAGCGCCGACATGAAGATGAAGATAAACACGCCAATGGCCACCCCGAACACCAGAAGTGCGGTCTGCGCCTTACTCGCAGTCAGGTAACGAGTCGCGATCTTCAGCGCGTACAGCATCAGGGCGTGACCGTGACAGCTTGGCCATCGCTTAGCCCAGTTGCATCGGCAATCATCACATCGCCCGCGACCAAGCCGTCTGTCACGATCAGTCGCGCAGCGGGCCAGTCGATCACCTGCACCGCGCGCCGCTGCGTATGGCCGTCAACAAGGATCAGCACCGCATTGCCCGCCGCATCGGCGATGATGGCGGCACGGGGCACGGTGATGGCGGCCGGGCGGTCATCGACCGTGATGTTGGCCGTCACCGTCAGGCCGATGGGGGCGCTCAACGCCGCATCCGGGGTCAGTTTCACCGCCAACCCGCCGGTATCCTCATCCACTTTCTGCGACACGAAACTCACATGGCCCGCCCGCACCTGCGTCTCACCCGAGAGTTGCAGCGCGGCAGGCTGGCCCGTCCGGATCTGGGTGGCGTAAGATTCGTCCACATCCGTCTCGACCACCAACTGCCCAAGGTCGGCAAGCGTCATCAAAACTGTTGCGGGATCGATGCTTTGGCCCGGATCGGCCTGCAGCACCAGCACTGTGCCCGCCATCGGTGCGCGGATCGTGAACTTCTCAAGCTGGATCTGCGCCTGTTCCAGCAGGGCCGTCATCCGGGCCACCTCTTGCGCCGCTGTCTGCTCGGCGCGGGCGGCACTGTCCAGAACGACGCGCGCGACATTTGCCCCAAGCGCCTTGTTACGGGCAAGCGTTGCCACGGCATCGTCTTGCGCCACCAGTGCGACGTCCAACCCCGCCAAGGCCTGCCGAACGACGGCCTGCTGCGCTGCTGTGTCGAGCCGCATCAGGATGCCGGATTGCGGGACCGTATCGCCTTCGGCCACCGAGACCTCGACCAGCGTCCCGCTGACCATCGGACGAACCTCGACCGATCGGAGCCCGGCAATACGTCCATTCACCGCCAGGACCCGCGTGACCGGGCCGGAAACGACCGTTTCCACTGTCACGACTGCTATCGGTGTCGCCCAAGGCCGGAGATACAGCAATCCGGCCAGACCCACCGCCATGAGGCCACCCACCGCCACCATCCACCAGCGGAATGCAGGTTTGGCCGCGACTGTCGAAGCACCAGACATATGCGGCACGACTACAGGCAGCATCTGCTGCGCAGGCTGCGGTGACGCGGTTCCTGTCTTGGCAGGATGGGCGGTAGTTTTTCCGGGAACGGTCATCAGTTTTCCTGTGGTGGCGCGCGCCTGGCCTGCGCGCGGCAAACAACTTGCCAGAACCGCCCTACGCGCAGTCTAAGCCTTCCGTCCCCGCCGCGACTTGATCTGCATCAGCGACGTGTCCGCGCTGGCATGCAACAGCACTAGAGTGCGTGACTGGGTGCACGGGCCGATGCGGTGCGTGGAATGGACAAGGGCCGAACCGATGAGCGCTGATCCCTATGAAACCCTCGGGCTGACCCGGACGGCGACCGCTGCTGATATCAAGAAGGCTTACCGCAAACTGGCGCGCGGCAATCACCCCGACCTGCACCTGGACGACGCCGGGGCCGAAGCGCGGTTCAAGGCCATCAGTGCCGCCCATGACCTTTTGAAAGACCCCGCCACCCGCGCCCGTTTCGACGCGGGCGAGATCGACGCCGCAGGCGTGGAACGCCCGCCGCGCCAATACTACCGTGACTTTGCCTCAGGCCCGGACAACCCCTATCAACAATCGGGCGGTTTTCGGTCGCCGTTTGGCGGGCAGGGTGACCCGGCGGATATCTTTGCCGAAATCCTGCGTCAGCGCGGCGGTGGCGCGCGGGGTGATTTCCAAGGGTTTGCAGCCCAGGGACAGGATGTCCGCTTTGCGCTTGAGGTGCCCTTTCTGGAGGCCGCGCGTGGGGCAGAGATGCACCTGACCCTCGGGGATGCCAACGACATCTCGGTCAAGATTCCCCCCGGCGCGCAGGACGGCCAGACACTGCGCCTGCGTGGCAAGGGCGAAGCGGGCCATGGCGGCGGCCCGCCGGGTGATGCGCTGATCACCCTGTCGGTGCGTGCGCATCCGGTGTTCCGGCGCGAGGGCAATGATATTCTGGTGACCCTGCCCATCACCATCGACGAGGCCATTCTGGGGGCCAAGGTCACCGCACCGACCATCACCGGCCCGGTCACCCTGACGATCCCCGCAGGCGTCAGCTCTGGCCGGATCATGCGGCTGCGCGGACGCGGGGTAGCAGGTCCGGGCCAGAAGACCTTTGGCGATCAGTTGGTGGAACTGAAGATCGTGACACCCCCCGAAATCGATGCCACCTTGCGCGACTTCATGGCCGAATGGCGCAAGTCCCACTCTCATGACCCGCGTGTCACTATGCTGAACGAGGCCGCGCCATGACCGAACATCTGACCGAGGACGACGTTCTGGCGGGCATTCCGGGACTGACGCGGGCCCGCCTTGTCATCTATGTCAAAACCGGGATGGTCCGCCCCCTCAGCCCGGAAAGTCACAGTGCCTCGAGCCGGATCTTCCGCCGGATCGACTTTGCCCGCATCCAGCTGCTGTGTGATCTGACAAACGATCTGGATCTGGACATCGCGGCGCTTGGCGTTGTTATCGGTCTGATCGATCAGTTGCATGCCAAACGGCAGGACCTTCTGGTCATCGCGAGCGCAATCGCGGCTGAACCGGCCCATGTGCGCGCCCGAATTGGCGCGGCCATTCTAACAGCCGGTGAATGATCCGAAGTTATCGGACCAGCCCCCTTGTGCCTACCGAGATCCAGCAAAAAACCAGACCCGCCAGAAGACCAAGATTGCAGCAGCAGGGCGGGTAGGAGATCCTGCTTTCGCGTGCATGTGCCAAGAATTTTACCTCGACTTGATGGTGGATGCCGCAGAACCTTATGACCATCGACATCGAAGAGATGGCGGGATTCCGCTAAGTTGCCGACACTCAGTTGACGCGTCGATACTATCCGTGCCCATAAATCTGCGCTTGACGACAACATAGAGGACAAAATGAAGCGCTTTGAAACAAGCCCCCCGACAACTGCTGTACC
>JBKJVF010000111.1:0-11227 GCA_046589965.1 Paracoccaceae bacterium | reverse complement strand
GTCTACTGGAACGCGCAGATCCTGATCATGGACGAACCCACGGCGGCACTGGGCGTCCCGGAACAGCGCAAGGTGATCCAACTGATCCACCAACTCAAGGCGCAGGGGCGCGGCGTGATTTTCATCAGCCACAATCTGCAGGACATCTTTGCCGTGGCCGACCGCATTGTCGTGCTGCGCCGGGGCGTGCAGGCGGGCGAGCGGCGCATCTCGAACACCACGCATGACGAGGTGGTGCGGCTGATGGTCGGCGGCTAGGACATGGCGGGGCCCTGCATCGGGTCCATCGGCGAGTTGCTGGTGGAGTTTGTCTGCACCGAAAAGGATGGACACCACCTGTGCGCGGCGCCCTATATCGGGCCGTTCCCGAGCGGCGCGCCGGGGATCTTCATCGATCAGGCGGCAAAGGTGGCGGGGGCCCTAGGCGGCAGGGCCGTCTTTGCCGGGGCTGTGGGTGACGATGCCTTTGGTCGCGTCATTCTGGACCGGCTGGTGGCAGACGGGGTTGATCCCGCGCTGATCCGCGTCGTGCCGGGCGTCCCCACAGGGACCGCGCATGTCAGCTACAACACAGATGGCAGCCGGGATTTTGTGTTCAACATGGCGCATTCGGCCGCGGCCCATCTGCCGGAGGCATCGGAGATCGAGGCGGGGTTTCTGGCGGCGGGCGTTCAGGTCCTGCACATATCAGGCTCGATGCTGGGCGATCCTGCGATGCGTGCATTGGCGGTGGCTGCCTGTTCGCGGCTTCATGCCAAAGGCGTCGCGATCTCCATCGACCCCAACATCCGGACCGAGATGGTGACGGATCGTGGCTATCTTGATGCGGTTGGTCTGATCATGGCGAAGGCCACCTATGTGCTGCCTTCGGATGCCGATGCCGATCTTTTGTTCCCAGGCGAAGGCTTTGACCAATGGTCCGCGCAGCTTTTGGGGCAGGGCGCGCAGGTGGTCGTCCTGAAACGCGGCGACAAGGGTTGCATCGGGCGTGACGCTGCGGGCACGCACGCACTGGCAGCCCACGCTGTCACCCTTGTGGATCCGACAGGGGCCGGGGATTGCTTTTGCGGGACGTTTGTCGCGCTGATGGCGGCCGGTGCCCCTCTGCCCGAAGCCCTTGCCCGCGCCAATGCAGCAGGGGCGCTGGCGGTGACAAGACTGGGGCCCATGGAGGGCAACGCGACCCTGGATGAGATCGACGCCCTGAAAGGATCGCCCCATGCCGCCTAAAGGTGCCAGAACCTTGCGTGTGGGTGTGCTGGGTTGTGGCCCCATAGCACAAGCCGCGCATTTTGAGGCCTGCACCAAGGCGCAGAATGCCGACCTGTACGCCATCTGCGATGTCGCCGATGACCTGCGCGACAGGATGGCCGCCACGCATGCGCCAACCCGCAGCTTTGCCGATTATGATGCCATGCTGGCCGATCCGGAGCTGGAGGCGGTGATCGTCGCGACCTCGGACGCCTTTCACGTCCCCGCAGCGTTGCGCGCGCTGCAGGCAGGCAAGCATGTCCTGTGCGAAAAACCCTTGGCCGTGAACATCGAAGAGGCAGAGTCCCTGCGCGCAGCCATTAAGGCCAGCGGCAAGGTCCTGCAGGTCGGTCACATGAAACGGTTTGATGCCGGGTTGCAGGCGGCAAAGTCGTTCATCGACGGGCCGATGGGGGCGATGGTGGCGCTGAAGGCGTGGTATTGCGACAATACTCACCGCTACGCGATGACCGACGCCGTGCAGCCGCTGATGGTCAGTTCCAAGGCGGCGCGCAAACCGTCCGAGAACCCCAAGGCCGATCTCGACCGCTATTACATGCTGGCCCATGGCAGCCACCTGGTGGACACCGCGCGCTACTTCGCGGGCGAGATCGTCGCCGTCGACGCGCGCCTTCTGAACCGGGCAGGCATCCGGTGCTGGTTCGTGGATGTCGAATTTGCCAACGGCACTCTTGGCCATCTGGACTTGACCGTTGCGGTGCGGATGGACTGGCACGAAGGGTTCCAGATCTATGGCGAACAGGGCTCGATCCTGGGAAAGACCTATAACCCCTGGTATTACAAATCCTCCGAGGTCGACATTTTCCATGAATCCGATGGCTCCACCCATCGTGTACTGGGGTCGGACGGACACTTTTACCGCCGCCAGCTAGAGGGATTTGCCGACACGATCCTGACCGGGGCGCCTCAATACGGGGCGGACATCGAGGATGGCATTGCCTCGGTCCGTGCGATGGTGGCCATCGCGCAATCGGCGCGGACCGGGCAGCCGGTCAGGCTGGCCGATGTGTCGGGGTCACTCTAGATGCGGCTGGGGATTTTTGCCAAGACCTTTACGGGCAGCGATCCCCTGACCGTCCTCCAACAGGCAAAGGCGGCGGGCTATGCTGCGGTGCAGTACAACATGGCCTGTTCAGGTCTTGCCGCGATGCCGGACGCGCTCACCCCGGACCAGACGACCGCCGTGGCGCAGGCAAGTGCTGCGAGCGGTGTTGCCATTGCTGCCGTCTCTGGCACCTACAACATGATCCACCCTGATCCGGCCGTGCGCGCCGCGGGCCTGAGGCGTCTGTCGGTGCTGATCGACGCGGCTGCGGCGATGGGGACGGGAATGGTCACGCTTTGTACTGGCACGCGCGACCCCGACGACCAGTGGCGCCACCATTCCGACAATGCCTCGCCCGCTGCCTGGCGCGACCTGCTTAACGAAATGGCCAAGGCCTGCGCATTGGCGGAACCTGCGGGCATAAAGCTCGGGATCGAGCCGGAATTGGCCAATGTCGTTGACGGTGCTGTCCGTGCGCGCGCCCTGATCGACAGCCTGCAAAGCCCGGCTTTGGCCATAGTGCTGGACCCCGCGAACGTGTTTGAGGTGGCCCCCTTGGCTACCCAGCGCGACATCCTGTCCCATGCGGTCGATCTTTTGGCGGATCGCATCGCGATGGCCCATGCCAAGGACCGCCACCCGGATGGCAGCTTTGCCAAGGCGGGGCAGGGGGTGGTGGATTTTCCTCACTTTCTGGGCCGGTTGCGGGCGGCAGGCTTTGACGGCGATCTGGTGACGCATGGCCTGTCGGCTGACGAGGCCAAGGGTGTCGCCGCCTTTCTGGCGCGACAGTGATGCAGACCGGTTGGCTGCCCCGCCGCGATCTGCGCCTGGCTGTTCACGGCGGCGGCGAAAAGGGCCCGTCGCTGGTCTTTCAGCACGGGCTTTGCGGCGATGCGGGTCAGGTGGCCGAGGCGATGGCAGGCGTCAATCTGCAGCGCTGGACCTGTCTGGAATGCGCCGGGCACGGCGCGTCGGATATGGACGCCGAACCCTCGATCGCACGCTTTGCCGATGACGTGGCGGCGTTGATCGAAACGCTGGACCATCCCGTCGCACTGGGCGGCATTTCGATGGGGGCAGCCATCGCGTGTCGTCTTGCCGTCACGCGGCGCGATCTTGTCCGGGCGCTGATTATCGTTCGCCCGGCCTGGGTCACCGACGCCGCCCCTGCCAACATGGCCCCGAATGCCGAGGTCGGGGCTCTGATGGCCCGCCTGCCAGCAGACGAGGCGCGTCGCGTCTTTGCCGATGGCCCCACTGCAAAGACGCTTGCCGCAGCGGCGCCCGACAATCTGGCCTCTCTCATGGGCTTTTTTGACCGCAAGCCGCAGCACAATACCGCGCGCCTTCTGACGGCGATTTCAGCGGATGGTCCGGGGGTTACCGCGGCCGATCTGCGGGGCCTGAAACTTCCCATCCTGATCTGCGCGACAATCCAGGATGCCATCCACCCGGCATCCCATGCGCTGGCGCTCGCTGATCTGATGCCGAAGGCACGGCTGGTCGGCCTGCCGCCCAAAGGCCAAAACAAGACGGCCCATCTGACCGGGCTCGCCAATGCCATGACCCGCTTTCTCAAGGAGATTTGACATGCCCCGCCCCAAGGCTGATTGGCTAAAGATGCTGCCGCGTCAGCGCCTTCTGGCAGAATATTCCATGTGGTCGGCCGACCTGATCCGGCTGGCGGATGATCTGGTGCGGATCACGCCCTATGCCGACATCCTGCATGTCGACGTGGCCGATGGTCATTTCGCCCCAGCGCTGCTGTTCTTTCCCGACCTTGTCGCCCGCCTGCGGGATCAGACCAGCTTGCCGATCCACGTCCATCTGATGATCGCGGACGCCGTCTTGCTGGGCCAGATCGACCAGTTTGCCGAGGCCGGGGCGGACCTGATCAGCCTGCATGTGGAGAACGCGAACGCGGCAGACGGTCTGGACCGGATCGCCGCCCATGGTCTGAAGGCGGGCATGGTCCTGCGGGTCGAGACGCCTGTGGTGGAGGCGGCACCGTGGCTGGACCGACTTGACATGCTGACGCTGCTTGGCACCGCCATCGGGGTCAAGGGGCAGGGCCTGAACCCGACCGCGACCGCGCGGCTGCAAGAGGCCGGGGGCCTGATCGCGGCGACCGGTCGGCGCATCGTTCTGGCGGCGGATGGCGGCATCCGCGACACCACGGTGTCGCTGCTGCGCGGCGCTGGGGCTGAGACGGTGGTGATGGGATCATTGGCCTTTGGCGCGCCGGACCTTGGCGAACGGATGCGCTGGTTGCACGGGCTTTAGCCGATCCTCGACCCCGGGGGCCGGTCAGACAAATTCGACCGCGCGGTTCCACTGGATCAGGACGACGCAGCCGGCGGTCGACCAGACCCTGTGGGCACTGCCTTGCTGGTTCAGGATCACGGTGCCTGCCGGATAATCGCCGCTATCGTCGCTTTGCACCCCTTCCAGAACCACGATCGTCTCAAGGCCGTGGTGCATATGGCGCGGCACGCCGGCCCCGGGTGCATAGCGGAGCAGGGCGACCGCCGGTTCGCCTTCCAGGATCGGGCTGATGTCGACGCCTTCGCGAAAGGGACGAAAGACCGCCTGCCGCCAGCCGCCGGCGATCAGGTCAGGAAGGCAAATGGGATCAGACACCCAGCACCTCCAGGATCGAGTCGGTGGTAGCGGTCCAGCCGACAATGGCCCCCTGCGCGCGGATCATGTCCAGCGTAGCGGATTTGAAGGCGGGAAAATAACTTTCGGTGGCATCCTCGGCCAAAAGGCATTGAAAGCCCCGGTCGTTCGCCTCGCGCATGGTGGTCTGCACGCAAACCTCGGTCGTGACACCGGCAAAGATCAGCTGCCGCGTGCCCAGCCGGGCCAGATCGGCAGTCAGCGTGGTGGCGTAGAACGCTCCCTTGCCGGGTTTGTCCAGAACAAGCTCACCCGGCAGGGGGGCAAGTTCGGGGATGATGTCGGCGCCGGGTTCCCCCGCGATCAGGATGCGGCCCATGAGACCCGGATCGCCGATCCTGAACGCGGGCGCCCCCCGGTCACGCTTGGCGGGGGGCAGGTCCGACAGGTCAGGCCGGTGGCATTCGCGCGTGTGAATGACCGGCAGGCCTGCGGCGCGCGCCCCGGCCAACAGGCGTGCGACAGTCGGGATGATCGCACGCAGCAGAGAGACGTCGTTGCCCAAGGCCGCACCAAACCCGCCCGGTTCCATGAAATCGCGCTGCATGTCGATCACGATCAGCGCGGTCGTTGTAGGACCGCATTCAAAGTCAAAGGGTTGGGCAGCGATACGCACCTTATGCATGACCCCCCATGTGATGCCCGATTTCGGCCATGCTGGCCCCTGCAGCGGGCGTTTCATAAGCGATGCGGCCTTCGGACATCACCAAAATCCGGTCCGACAGTTCCATCACCTCATCCAGATCCTCGCTCATCAACAAGACCGCAGCACCGCCATTGCGGGCAGCCAGAATGCGCGCGCGAATTTCCGCAACGGCCGAGAAATCAAGCCCAAAGCAGGGGTTGGAGATGATCAGCAGCTCTACAGCCCCGGTCAACTCGCGTGCGAGGACGGCGCGCTGGACATTCCCACCCGACAACGCGGCCATGGGCGCGTCGGGCGAGGCGGTCTTGACCTTGTAGGCGGCGATGAGGTCGGTCGCGCGTTTGCGCATGCCCCCCGCATCCAGCCAGAACCGCGTGCCGCTGGCCTGCCGGTCAAAACTGCGAAAGGCGATGTTTTCCACCACGGACATGCGGCCCGCACAGGCATTCTTCAGCGGCTCCTCGGGCAGATAGCGTACCGCCAGCACCTGACTTTCGCCGCGCGTGGCACTGTACGGCTTGCCCTTGACGGTGATCGCACCGGCAACAAGCGTCCGCTGGCCGGTCAGGATTTCCATCAGCTCCATCTGGCCATTGCCAGAGATGCCGGCGATGCCGACAACCTCGCCCGCGCGGACCGATAGCGCATCGATGGCGATCTCTTTCAGGCCAGAGCGGTCGCGCGCCTTGACGCCCGACATCTCCAGAACCGCGGGACCTGTCTGCCCCGCGCGGATCACTGGGCTGGCCGCCTTTTGTGCCCCGATCATCATTGCGGCCATCTGGCCATGCGTCAGGTCGGCCACGCGCCCCTGTCCGACCAACCGCCCGCGCCGCAGAATCGACACGTCATCGGCAAAGGCAGTGACCTCGCGGAACTTGTGGGTGATCATCAGGACCGAGATTTCGCGCGCCTGACACAGACCCCGCACGTGGCCCAGCACCTCGTCCGCCTCGTCGGGGGTCAGGACACTGGTCGGCTCGTCCAGGATCAGGAACCGACGGCCGAGGTAAAGCTGCTTCAGGATCTCCAGCTTTTGTTTTTCGCCTGCCGCCAGCCGGGACACCTCATGGTCGAGTGGCACCCGAAACGGCATCGCGTCCATGAACCGGGTCAGGTCCTGCCGTTCGCGCGCCCAGTCGATCACCGCAGGCGCGTCCTTGCGGCTGATGACAAGGTTTTCCGCCACGGTCAGCGACGGGACGAGGGTGAAATGCTGGTAGACCATCCCCAGACCCATGGCGTGGGCATCGCGCGGATCGCCGATGCGCGCCTCGCGTCCCGCCACCAGCATCTGGCCCGCCGTGGCGTGATAGAACCCCATCATGCATTTGACCAAGGTCGACTTGCCAGCGCCGTTTTCCCCCAGCAGGGCGTGGAATGACCCCGGCGTGACATGGATGGAGACATCCTCCAGCGCGGTAAAGCCACCAAAGCGCATCGTCATGCCGAGGGTCTGCACCCCCAGCGCGCGGTCAAGCGGGACAGGGTCGGCCCCAAGGACGGTCATGGCAGCGCTGCCAGCAGGGTGGCACTGTCGCTGACCGCACCGAAGACACCGCCCTGCATCGTCACCATCTTTAGCGCCGCGTCGTGGTTGCCCCGGTCGGTTGCCCCGCAGCAATCGGCCAGCACCAGACATTCGAATCCGCGGTCATTCGCCTCGCGCATGGTGGTGCTGACGCAGACATCGGTGGTGATCCCGGTCAGGATCAGGTTGTCGATGCCGCGTGTGCACAAGATCAGCTCCAGGTCAGTGGCGCAAAAACTGCCCTTGCCGGGCTTGTCGATGATGGGCTCACCGGGGGCGGGGTAAAGTTCGGGGATGATGTCCCAGCCCGCTTCCCCGCGGATCAGGATCTTGCCGCAGGGACCGGGATCGCCGATGCCGGCGCCGATCTGCTGGGACCGCCAGCGCTTGTTCGGCGGCAGGTCGGCAAGGTCCGGGCGGTGACCTTCGCGGGTGTGGATGATGTGATAGCCCTTTTGCCGCATGGCCCCGAGGACCGCGCTGATCGGGGCGATCGGGGCTTGGGTCATTGTCAGATCGTAGCCCATCATGTCGACATACCCGCCTTTGCCGCAGAAATCGGTCTGCATATCGATGATGACCAGTGCGGTGTTGTCAGGCCGCAGATCGCCGTTCCAGGGCCAGGCATAGGGGGTTGCGTGCAGAGTGGTCATCGCGGGCCTCATTTTGTGATGGACAGCTCCCCCGGTGCGCCGGTCATGGCGCGCGACGGGGACGATGTGGCAATCAGCATGCCAAGGGTCAGCACATAGGGGGCGGCGTAAAAAAGGTAGTATCCCGAGGTGACGCCCACCGATTGCAGGGCAGGGCCCAAGGCGCCCGCACCGCCGAACAGAAGTGCTGCCCAAAAGCAGTTGATCGGGCTCCAGCGGGCAAAGATTACCAGTGCGACGGCCATCAGGCCCTGACCCGAGGACAGCCCTTCGTTCCAACTGCCGGGATAGTACAGCGACAGAAACGCGCCCGCGACCCCGGCAAAGGCGCCGCCGACCGCGGTGGCAAGCGTGCGGATAACGTTCGGGCGCAGGCCCATCGCGCGGGCGGCATCGGTGCTGTCGCCCACCACGCGCAAGATCAGCCCGATGCGGGTCGACCGGAACATCCACTGCATCGCCAGCGCCAGGGCAAGGCCGATCAGGAACAGAACGTTGACGTTCAGCGCCGCCTGCACCTGCGGCAGGTCGGACCACCAGCCGAATGGAATGGATGGCAGGTCCGGGGCGACGGGCTGCACAAAGGGTTTCCCAAAGTAAAACGCAAGTCCCGTTCCGAACAGCATCAGCGCGATGCCGATGGCGATGTCGTTGACCCGTGGCAGTGAACAGATGACGCCATGCAAAAGGCCAAAAAGCGATCCCGCAAATGCTGCGACAAGCACCCCGGCCCAGGCGGATCCGGTGACAACGGCGGTGCCGTAGCCTGCCATCGCGCCAAAGACCAGCGTGCCCTCCAGCCCCAGATTGATGCGGCCGGACCGCTCGGTCAGCACCTCGCCAAGGCTGACGAACAGGAATGGGGTGGAGACGCGGATGGCCCCGCCCAGAATGGCGATGGGAACCGCCCAAAGACCCAGATCGCCCTCCATCATCGGCTCCAACGGTCAGGGGCAAAGATCTTGAACCGGCCATGCAGCGTGTCCGACAACAAGATTGCCACAAAGACAAAGCCCTGCAGCACCAGCACGGTCGCATCGGGCAGGTCCATCCGGCGCTGGATCAGGCCCGAGGACGCCTCGAACCCCGCCAGCAGGATCGCCACCGGGATGATTGCCAACGGATTGTGCATGGCCAGAAACGCGATGAGGATGCCGGTAAAGCCGTATCCTGCCGCCAGCGACGCATTGGCCGACCCATGAACGGCGGCCACTTCGAAAAACCCGGCCAATCCGGCAAAGGCCCCGGCAAGGGCGGTGAAACCCAGGATCAGGCGACCTACCGGCAGGCCCTGCACCTGTGCTGCGCGGACATTGGCCCCGGCGATGCGGGCGGCGAAACCCCATGTGGTCTTTTCGATCAGCACCCAGGACGCGATGCAGCCGAGGATTCCAATGACCAGCCCCCAATGCACCTCCATCCCGGGCAGGTTGCCGACGCGCAGGCCGTCGACCAAAGGCGCGGTGGAGGGTTTGTTGAGGCTGGCCGGATCGCGCAATGGCCCCTCGACCAGATGGTTCATCAGCGCGATGGCGATATAGGCCAAAAGCAGGCTTGCAATGGTTTCATTGACCCCACGATAGTGACGCAAGGCCCCCGCGGCCCCGATCCAGAGGCCACCAATCAGCATTGCGGCCAGTGCCATCAGGGGGATGGCGATGACCGGGGCCACCCCTGCCAAGGGCAGCGCCACAGCACCCGCCGCCACACCGCCTAAGACAATCGCGCCTTCGCCGCCGATCACCACCAGCCCCAGCCGCGCAGGCAAGGCCACGCACAGCGCGGCCAGCAACAGGGGCGCTGCACGACTGAGCGTGTTTTGCCACGAAAACGCTGAGCCGAACCCCGCCTGGATGACATATCCGAAAAAGTCGATGGGCGACTTGCCTTGCGTCAAGAGAAACAGGCTGAACGCAGCAAACCCCGCCAGCAGGGCCGCCAACGGGATCACCACCGCTTCGGACCGGCGGGCAAGCGTGGCCAGGCCCCGCTCGCCCATTGGTCCCGTCATGGCCTGATCGGTCATGCCCCTGATCCGTTACGAGGTTGAACCAAGGACGCCGTCGACCAGATAATTCATGCTTTCCAGTGCGATATCGGATTCGACCTGTGCGGCACCATCGGCCAGGATCACATTGCCCGCATTGTCGCTCAGCGGTCCCTTGATCACGGCAAAGCCACCCTTCATGATTTCGGCCATGGTGGCGTCGAACTGCGCGCGTCCCGCATCCGGCACGCCCGGCCCAAGGGGCGACATCTTGATGAACCCGTCGGTCAGCCCGCCACGTACGAAGTTGTCGATCGTCCCGCCATCCAGCATCGTCTGCACCATGCCGGTATAGACGCCGGCCCAGTTCCATTCCGCACCGGTCAGGTATTTTTCGGGTGCCAAGGCTGACTGGTTGGCGTGATAGCCGCAGACGAATGCACCGCGTCCAGCGGCAGTTTCCATCACGACCTTTGGCCCGTCGACATGGCAGGTGATGACGTCGCAGCCCGCATCGGCCAGCGCGTTCGTGGCCTCGGCCTCTTTAACGGCCAGCGACCATTCGCCGGTAAAGATCACCTGGCAGGTGATCGTGGGGTCCACTGCCCGCGCACCCAGCAGAAAGCTGTTGATGTTGAGCAGCACCTGCGGGATCGGCTTGGCCGCGACAAATCCGATCTTCTTGGTCTTGGTCGCATGGCCTGCCGCGATACCGTTCAGGTATTGGCCCATCCCGATATAACCAAAATAGCTGCCGATATTGGTGGGCATGCCTTCGGACCACAGACCCGCCGCGTGCTGGAACCGCACGTCGGGATATTTCGGGGCGATGCTCAGCACATGGGGGTCAAAGTAGCCAAACGACGTCGGGAACAGCAGGGACGCGCCATCAAGGTTGATCATCGATTCCATCGACTTCTGCACGTCGATGGTCTCAGCCACGTTTTCCTCTTCGACCACCGTCACGCCTGCCATCGCCTTGACTGCGGCGGCCCCCTCGGCATGGGCCTGGTTATAGCCGAAATCATCTTTTGGCCCGACATAGATGAAGCCGACGGTCAAGTTTGATTGCGCGCGCGCAGCGAAGGGCAACGAGGACAGCGCCGCCGCCCCGGACAGTGCGGCGGCACCGGTCAAAAGACGGCGGCGGTTCAGCGACGGCAGGGAGGAGAAGGTCCGGGGGATCATCGAAAGCTCCGTATATTGGGGGTGCCAGTGGAACGCCGCACTGCAGCGTCGAATCTCATGTGACAGTGTTGTCGCCTTGAACTGCTGCTGTCGTCTGCTAAGAATGCAGCAGAGCGATGCAAATCTTGCAGCAGTAGGACGGGAACCCCATGCGCCAGCTGCAAGATTTGCATCGCTCTGCTGCATTCTTAGCAGACGACAGCAGCAGTTCAAGGCGACAACA
>JBKJVF010000135.1:0-5387 GCA_046589965.1 Paracoccaceae bacterium | reverse complement strand
CATCCAATGCGGCCGCCGCCAGAACAACCAGCAAGACAAAATGGGTCATGACAATTCAACCTGTGAAAATGGACTGTTACAAGAAATTTGGATAGAAAAAATATAAATAAAATCAGTACTATAGTCAGAAAAAATGGCAGGAAGGTGCGTCGATCAAGTCATTATGCGGGGCCTGGCAAGATGATGACGCCTTGTCTCATTTGCTGGCCGCAAGCGTCACAAGTGAGGCGGGGTGCCCGTGGTTCCGTTTGAGATTGGATAAGGCTGCCAAATTCGGCAGGCGCTCGAGACAAGCAGATCATCATAAAAAACCAGAAACTGAAAACAGGTCGTCCAATCACTATACCCTATCTCATCGGGGACAATCTGTCGAGCATCTGTGGTCCCGATCAGGTGGCGTAGCTGGGGTCCTCGGCATCCAGGATCGCCTTTAGCTCGGCAGATTGTCCCTGATGGGATATGGTATCGTGATTGAACGACCTGTTTTCAGTATCTGGTTTTTTATGATGATCTGCTTGTCTCGAGCGCCTGCCGCATTTGGCAGCCTTATCCAATCTCAAACGCAACCACGGGCACCTCGCCTCACTTGTGACGCTTGCGGCCAGCAATCGAGCCAAGGCGTCATCATCTTGGCAGGCCCCGCATAATGACTTGATCGAAGCACCTGCCTGCCATTTTTTCTGACTATAGTACTGATTTTATTTATATTTTTTCTATCCGCATTTCGTGTAACAGTCCATTTTCACAGGTTGAATTGTCATGACCCATTTTGTCTTGCTGGTTGTTCTGGCGGCGGCCGCATTGGATGCGCTGCAACATTCCTTGATCAAGGCCACAGGCGACGCCTTCTCCATGGCGCTGATCGTGGCGATGATGGGCGGGCTTGTTGCGCTGCCGGTGCTGGCAGCGACAGGCTTGCCCGATGCCGCCGCTTTCCCGTGGCTGGCGCTGTCGATCGTCTTTGGCTCGCTTTACTGGGTTGTCCTTGGCTGGGCCTACCAGGCCCATCCGCTGGCGGTGGTCTTTCCGCTGTCGCGTGGCACTGCGGTGCTGACCACGACCCTCGGCGCGACGCTTTTCCTTGGCGAAGCGCTGTCACTTGGCCAATGGCTCACCGTCCTGGCCGTGTTCGCGGGCCTTGCGATGATCGCAACCCACGCCACCCAAGGACGCCTGCCGGTCGCGGCCCTTGCCCCGTCGCTTGCGGTGGCGCTTGTCACCTCGGGCTTCATGCTGGTCGATGCCACGGGCGTGCGCGTGTCGCAATCACCGGCCGGCTATGCGGCCGTGCTATACATGGGCAATGCGACCGGCATCGGAGTTTACGCCCTGCTGTTTCAGCGCAAGCGTCTGGCCAGGTTCGGCGCGCCGCTTGTTTTCCCGGCGATGTGGGTCGCAGGGATGTCGCTGACCACCTACATCCTGATCCTCTACGCGATGACCCGCGCGCCCGTCGCGATCGTCGCCGCAATGGCGGAGACCAGCATCATCTTTGCTGCCATGATCGCCATCCTGTGGCTTCGCGAACCGGCCCGGCTGGGGCATCTGGCGGGTATTGCCATGGTGGCCTCGGGCGTCGTGATGTTGCGGCTGACACATTGACGATGCGGGATTGCCTGCGAAAGTCATCGACATTTCCACGCGAAAAGCGTCGATTCTGCGCAAGCCTGCCCATGCGCGCCGCAGCAGAACGAAGCCAGACCGGAGTTGCCGATGACCCGCCCGAATATCCTCATCCTGATGGTCGATCAGCTGACCGGCACGCTGTTTCCGGATGGACCGGCGAATTTCCTGCACGCCCCCAACCTGCGCGCCCTTGCGGACCGGTCGGTGCGATTTGCCAATGCCTATACCGCAAGCCCGTTATGCGCCCCCGCCCGTGCCGCCTTCATGTCGGGCCAGTTGCCCCACCGGACCCGCGTCTATGACAATGCGGCGGAGTTTGCCTCGGACATTCCGACCTACGCCCACCACTTGCGCCGGGCGGGCTATCAGACCGCGCTTTCCGGCAAGATGCACTTCGTCGGCCCCGACCAGATGCACGGGTTCGAAGAACGCCTGACCACCGACATCTACCCCGCCGATTTCGGCTGGACCCCGGATTACCGCAAACCCGGTGAGCGGATCGATTGGTGGTATCACAACCTTGGCTCGGTTACCGGAGCCGGTATTGCGGAAATTACCAACCAACTGGAATATGACGATGATGTCTGCCACCAGGCGGTGCAGAAACTCTATGACCTGTCACGCGGCCTCGATCCCCGTCCGTGGAGCCTGACGGTCAGTTTCACCCATCCGCATGATCCCTTTGTCGCGCGTCGCAAATACTGGGACCTTTACGAAGGCGCACCCGAACTCGCCCCCCCGGCACCCCTCGCTTACGAAGACATGGACCCCCACAGCCAGCGCCTGATGGATGCCTGCGACTGGCGGTCGCTTGACGTGACGCCCGACCACATCCGCCGCGCCCGACAGGGATATTTCGCGAATATTTCCTATATCGATGACAAGATCGGCGAGATCCTTGGCGTCCTCACCGCCACCCGACAAGAGGCAATCGTGCTTTTCGTGTCGGACCACGGGGAAATGCTTGGCCGACATGGCTTGTGGTTCAAGATGAACTTCTTTGAAGGCGCATCCCGCGTCCCGCTGATGATCGCCGCCCCCGTCCTTGCGCCACAGCACATCGACACGCCCGTATCGACCATCGACATCACTCCGACACTGTGTGATCTCGCAGGGATATCCATGGCGGACATCATGCCGTGGACCGATGGGGAAAGCCTTGTCCCCCTTGCCACCCGCACCCCCCGCACCGCGCCCGTCGCAATGGAATATGCCGCCGAAGGCACCATCACGCCCATGGTTGCGCTGTGTCAGGGTGCGTGGAAGTTCATCCACTGCCCCGCCGATCCGGACCAGCTCTTCGACCTTGCCAGCGACCCGGAGGAAACCACCAACCTGCGCGACGACCCCCGCGCCGCCGAAATCCTCGCCCACTTTCGCGCCGAAGTGGCCGCCCGTTGGGACCTGCCCGCTTACGACGCCGAGGTGCGCGCGTCCCAAGCCCGACGCTGGGTGGTCTATCAGGCGCTGCGCAATGGCGCTTATTATCCGTGGGATCATCTGCCCCTGCGCGCCGCGTCAGAACGTTACATGCGCAACCACATGGATCTGAACGTGTTGGAGGACAGCAAAAGATTCCCGAGGGGCGAATAGGCGCACAAGCCTGGCACTCGGCGCGCGACGCCGTGCGCAACAAGAAAACCCCCCATTCACCTTTTCATAAATATCCCCGCCGGAGGCTCCCGCCACCTACCGTGCGTCTTGCAGCACCATCTCTGCGCCCTTCCACCCCATCAGGATGGCCGGCGCGTTGGTGTTGCCTGCGATCAGGTTCGGGAAGGCGCTCGCATCGATCACGCGCAATCCAGCCACCCCATGCACCCGGCACCGCGCATCCACGACCGATGTCGCTGCATCCGGCCCCATCCGCGCCGTGCAGCTGGGATGGTAGACGGTTCCTGAACGGCTGCGGATATCATCGATCAGCGCCTCATCGCTTTGCACTGCCGGTCCGGGCCGCAGCTCTTCCGCCACGATCCGCGCAAAGGCCGGCTGCGATGCTATTTCGCGCAGGAACTTCACCGCCGCCAGCATTTCGGCGACGTCATGGTTGGTGGAAAACGCGTTTGCCGTAATCACCGGATGCGCCAAGGGGTCGGCAGATCGCAGGCGGATATGCCCCCGACTGGTGGGACGACAGTTCGAAAGACCCAATGAAAGCCCCGAAAAAGGATCAGGGGTCAGCAAGGGCCGTTCCCCCGCACGCGGCAGCAATGTCGAAAACGCCTGCATGTAAAGTTGCATATTGGGGCGCGGCAGATCGGGCGAAGTACGAAAAAAGCCGCCGCCGTGATTGATCGATTTCGCCAGCGGCCCTTCGCGCGTCAGCAGATATTGCAGCCCGACCCGCAGCTTGCCCCACCAGGGGCGCAGCACGTCGTTGTAGGTCGGCACCTTCATGCGCCAGGTGTAATTCAACCCCTGATGATCGCTCAGATGCGCGCCGACATTTGGGTTTTCCCGCACGACCGGAATACCAAAGGACTGCAGCAGCGCGCCCGGGCCTACACCCGACAGTTGCAGCAGTTGTGGCGAGTTGATCGCCCCGCCGGACAGGATCACCTCGGCATTACAGCGCAGGGTCTGTTTTTGCCCGGCTTTCAGATACTCCACCCCGACCGCCCGGCCGACTTCGATTATCACCCGCGTCACCTGCGCCTCGGTGATCACCGCGAGGTTCGACCGCCGCATCGCAGGCCGCAGGAACGCCCGCGCCACTGAATTGCGCCGCCCGCCCTTGATCGTCATCTGGTAGACGCCCGCGCCTTCCTGTTCCGCACCGTTGAAGTCGGCGTTCTCCGCCAGCCCCGCCTGCCCGCAGGCCGCGATGTAGTCCTTCACCAGCGGATGCAACCCGTGGCGATTGGCAGAAATGAACAACGGGCCACCCACCCCGCGAAATGCATCCGCGCCGGCTTCGGTATCTTCGATGGCGCGGTAGGCAGCGAGGCTGTCATCCCACCCCCAGCCCGGGTTCTCCGCGCCCCAATCCTCGTAATCCGCCCGATGCCCCCGGATCCACACCATCGCGTTGATCGATGATGACCCCCCAAGGATCTTGCCCCGGGGCCAGTGATCGCGGTTGCCGTTGAGGCCGGGATCGGCCTCGGTCGCATACATCCAGTTGACCGCCGGATTGTAGAACAGCTTGCCGTAGCCGAGCGGCATCGACACGAAGAACCGCCGGTCCGTGCCGCCCGCCTCCAGCAGCGTGACGCGATGCTTGCCGGACGCCGTCAGCCGGTCAGCGAGCACGCATCCGGCGGACCCGGCACCGATGATGATGTAGTCGGGGGTTTGCATGCAGGGGTTTGTAACGGTCGGGTGATGGCGGGGAAGGGCAAAGAGCGACAGGGCAGGGTCGGTTTTGGGGGGAGAGCGGGTCTTGCGTCGTTCGGATGCTCCGCTGTGCACACCCATCGTCCGGACGCCCATGCCGGATCTTCACGACTACGCGATTTGACGTCACGAGAACAAAAGTGGAACATGCTCTTGGCAAAAATGATCGCCTGTGGAAAATTGCGCACCAACAAGACTTGCCCCGCCGCTTGCCAGTGACGGGATCACGCATTTTCAGTAAGCGAACTTCAATGCCTACCGGACATGTTTTCTTCGCCACCAGCCTCGACGGTTTCGCAAACCTAGACCCCAAGGCGGCGATGGATCATCTGGGTCGTCTGGGCGCTGACCGCGTTTATGTGGACGGGGGGCAGATCGTGCAGGCCTTCCTCCGCGACGGGCTTATTGCGGATATGGTCCTG
>JBKJVF010000197.1:0-6465 GCA_046589965.1 Paracoccaceae bacterium | reverse complement strand
GCAAACCTCGTTCCTGACGCCGCCCTTCGGCTTTGCTCTCTTTTACCTGCGCTCGGTCGCGGCCAAGGTGCCCTATGTCGACAAAGTCACCGGCAAACGGATGGAGCCGATCCGGACACCGCAGATCTATGCAGGCGCTGTCTGGTTCATTGCGATCCAGGTGGTGATGATCGGTCTGGTCGTCGCATTCCCCGAAATGGTGATGCATTACAAGGGTGTGGTCATCGACCCGTCGACCGTCACCATTACCGTGCCGCAGTTGCAGACATTGGGGGGTGGCGACGCGGGCGGGCTGCCGACGCTTGGCGCACCGGTGCTGCAGCCACCGACGGTCAACCCCTGACCGTCACGGGACCTTTCACCAAATGCAAACGGCCCCGGGATGATCCCGGGGCCGTTTGTCATTCCGCCGACCGGATCAGAGTTTGCCGGCCTGCTGCTGTTGCATCATGAAGATGTCGTAGTTGTATTCGGCGATCTGAGCCCAAAGATAGGCATCCTTCTTGAACGCCTGCTGGCTGTCATAGATCTTTTTGAACGGCGCGTTGGTCGCGCTGATCTCGGCATAGGTGGCGATCGACGCCTCATAGGCCGCTGCCATCACGTCGGCAGGGAACGGCCGCAGCTGCGCGCCGTTCGCGACCAGCGATTTCAGCGCCGTGGGGTTCTTCCAGTCGTAGTTTGCCATCATGTTCGAATTGGACGCCTCGCAGGCGGTCTTGACGATTGCCTGATAGACTGGTGGCAGGGAATTCCACTGATCAAGGTTGATCATGGTCGACAGCGTCGGGCCACCTTCCCACCAGCCGGGATAGTAGTAGAAGGGTGCAACCTTGTTGAAGCCCAGCTTTTCATCGTCATAGGGGCCCACAAACTCGGCCGCATCGATGGTGCCTTTTTCAAGCGACGGGTAGATGTCCCCGCCGGCAATCTGCTGCGGCACGACGCCCAGCTTGGCGATGATCGACCCGCCAAAGCCGCCGATCCGCATCTTCAGGCCCTGAAGGTCGGCAAGGCTGGTGATCTCCTTGCGGAACCAGCCGCCCATCTGCACGCCGGTATTGCCGCAGGGCAGATAGTAAAGGTTCCTCGTGGCATAGAACTCGTTCAGCATATCGATGCCGCCGCCATGATAAAGCCAGGCGTTCATCTGGCGGTAATTCAGGCCGAACGGCACCGTGGTGCCCAGAGCGTTGGTCGGGTCCTTGCCCCAGTCGTAATAGGCTGCGGTATGCGCGGCCTCGACCGATGCTGTTGCGGCGGCTTCGGCAGCTTCAAGGCCGGGGACCAGTTCACCTGCCGGAAAGACCTGCATGGTGAAATTGCCATCCGTCGCTTCGGAGACATACTTGGCCATTGTTTCGGCCGCGCCATAGATCGTGTCCAGCGATTTCGGGAAACCCGACGTGACGCGCCACGTGATCTTTGGTGATGATTGCGCGATTGCTGGGGCAGCAAGTGCGGTGACCGTGGCGGCCCCAACTCCACCCACAGCCGCTTTGGTCAAAAACGATCGACGATCCATACAGTACTCCTCCGCTGGTGATCCTGCCGGGTTTATCCCCGTGCAGGTAGAATTACGTCAAATCTAGGCACTTCCGCGACACGTTCAAGATGGAAGCCCGCAACATGCGGATTTCACAAATTGGTCAGAAAGCTTTACCACATTCGACAACCTTATGCCAAGTGCCGCGTTTGAAGGCTTTGGAAAGGACGCCGTGCAACGGATTCGGGACGGCGCTGCACCATGGGGGAACGGGTGAAAACCCGTGGACCGGCGGTCGGTGGAACGGCTCTCGGCGCCGATGACCTTGCGCAGACCATCGCCGTTTTTGGCTTGTCACTGCAGACGCGCGGGGACGACCCGCAGTTGCGCCATGATCCCCGCGACAAGACCATCGGCGCCGTCGGCCACTGACCCAAGCCAAGACGCCAACATCCGCAACAGCCCCACTTTCTTTCGATGCGCCCCCTTGCAATGGAGGGACTTTGGCCTGATTTCCGACCGACTGGACCAAAAGGGAGCGTATCATTGACCTATCTGCTTTTCTTCATCGGCCTTGCGGCCTTGTTTTTCGGCGGCGAATTCCTCGTCAGAGGCGCGTCTTCCGTCGCCCGGCATTTCAGGCTCTCTCCCATGGTGATCGGTCTGACTGTTGTCGGCTTCGGCACATCGGCCCCCGAACTGATGGTGTCGGTCGACGCGGCACTTGAGGAACAGCCTGCCATTGCCATCGGCAACATCCTTGGCTCCAACATCGCCAATATCCTTTTGATTTTGGGGATCTCTGCGCTGATTGCGCCGCTTTTCATCCCGGTCAGCAAGCTTTGGCGCGACTTCATCTTCATGATGTCAGCCACCCTTGTGATCTGGTGGATGCTGCTGGACGGGTTCGTTTCTCGTGGCGAGGGCTTTGTTCTGCTGGCCGGTCTGGCGATCTTTCTGGTCACTGCCTTTGTCAGCGGCAAAGAAGAACCTGCCCATGACGCCCCGCCCGTCGGCAACCAGCTTGTCGCCTGGGGTCTGACGATCGGCGGTCTGATCGTTCTGGTGGTCGGCGCGCATCTGCTGGTCAACAGCGCCACCATAATCGCGCGGACCTATGGCATCTCGGAGGCCGTGATCGGCCTGACCATCGTCGCGGTCGGCACCAGCCTGCCCGAAATGGCCACCAGCGTCATCGCTGCAATGCGCAAGCAGACCGAGATCGCGGTCGGCAACATCGTTGGCTCCAACATCTTCAACCTCTTCGGCATCCTGGGCGTGACGGCGGTGATCCACCCCATCCCGTCTGATCCCCGCTTTGCGGCGGTGGACATGTACTGGGTGGCGGCAAGTGCCGCCTTGCTGATTGTGCTGGCAATCTTGCTCAAGGGACTGCCGCGTATCGCGGGTGCAGCATTGCTTGCGGGCTATGTGGGCTACCTCGCCCTGATGGCCTGATCGGCCAAAGGGGGCGGGCGACCGCCCCCTTTGCTGTCGTCAGACCATACCCTCGGCGCGCATCGCTGCCTGCACCGCCGGTCGTGCCGCGACCCGTTCACGCAAGGCGACGATGTTGGGGAACTTTGACAGGTCATGCCCCATGTTCTTTGACCAGCCCGAGATGGTGAACAGATACCCGTCCGCAAGGCTGTAGCCGCTTGGCACCAGATAGTCCCGGCCATCTGTCATCAACCCTTCAAGCCATGCAAGCTTCGCATCGATGACCGCGAACTGGGCCTCTTTTGCCTCATCCGTCATGCCGGGGCGGAACAGCGGGCCATAGCCCGACTTGTGCAGCTCACCCGCAATGAAGTTCAACGCCTCTTGCATCCGGGCACGCTCGATCGTGCCGACCGCAGGGGCGACCCCTGCCCCGCCAATGCTGTCCACCGCATATTGCATGATCGCCACGCCCTCGGTCAGAACCTGCCCCGGTTCGATCTCCAGCGCGGGAACTGAACCCTTGGGGTTGATCTTGCGAAAGTCGTCCCCGTCCGCCGTCGTCTTGTCGCGCAGGTTGACGCGTACCGACTGAAACGGCGCGCCCGCCTCATAAAGGGCGATGTGGCAGGCCAGCGAACAGGTGCCGGGCGTGGTGTATAGCTTCATGGGCGTGGTCCTCATCCTGATCCGGCAAAGCCCGAATCTTCTGTCAGCGCGATGTAAGCTCCTTGCGGCGCATCGTCACGCCCGCCCGTCCCTTCACCAGCGCGCATATCCTGTGCTGTAAGGCGCTTTTTTGCGAAAATTGCGCACACGGCCTCCATGTCGCAATAAAAGTTCAATAAATACCACCCATTGCGACATTTTCTGTTTGCAAATCCCGTTGACGCTGTTCATATCCCCGCCTAATGTTCCAACCGAACGTAAGGAGACGGCCGATGGCCCTGGTACTTATCATCGTAGGAAGGACGCGCATGGGCCGGTAACGGTTGACCCTTACAGGTTCCCATGCGCCCCCGAGGAAACTCCGGGGGCTTTTTGTTGCGCGAAAGATGGAGAAGAGCGATGTCAAAGCAGATGACCGGAGCACGGATGGTGGTGCAAGCCCTGAAGGATCAGGGGGTAGAGGTGGTCTTTGGCTATCCGGGCGGCGCCGTGCTGCCGATCTATGACGAGATCTTTCAGCAAAACGACATCCGCCACATCCTCGTGCGCCACGAACAGGGCGCCGTCCATATGGCCGAAGGCTATGCCCGCTCAACCGGCAAGGTCGGCGTGGCGCTGGTGACCTCTGGCCCCGGGGCCACCAATGCGGTGACTGGCCTCACCGACGCGCTGATGGACTCGATCCCGATCCTGGTGATCACCGGTCAGGTGCCGACGTTCATGATCGGCACCGATGGCTTCCAGGAGGCCGATACCGTCGGCATCACCCGCCCGTGCACCAAGATGAACTGGCTGGTGAAGGATACCGCGAAACTGTCCGAGACCATCCACCAGGCGTTTCATGTGGCCATGAAGGGCCGCCCCGGTCCGGTTCTGGTCGACATCCCCAAAGATGTGCAGTTCGCCACCGCCGACTACACCCCGATGGACGCCATCAAGATCTCGCATTACCAGCCCAAGACCGTCGGCGACCCCGATCAGATCGCCCGTCTGGTGGAGATGATGGAAACCGCCGAACGCCCGATATTCTATACGGGCGGCGGCGTCATCAACTCTGGCCCCAAGGCCAGCCAACTTCTGCGCGAACTGACGGCTGCCACCGATTTCCCGATCACCTCCACGCTGATGGGCCTCGGCTCCTACCCTGCGTCGGGCAAGAACTGGATCGGCATGCTGGGGATGCACGGGCTTTACGAGGCCAACCTTGCGATGCATGGCTGCGATCTGATGATCAACATCGGTGCGCGGTTTGATGACCGCATCACGGGCCGGATCAAGGATTTCTCGCCCCGCTCGAAAAAGGCGCATATCGACATCGACCCTTCGTCCATCAACAAGGTGATCCGCGTGGATGTGGGCATCGTCGGTGACGTGGCCGAGGTGCTGACCGAGGTCCTGCGCCAGTGGAAGGCGCGCGGGTCCAAGACCAACAAGGATGGTCTCGCGAAATGGTGGCGCCAGATCAACGAATGGCGCGCGGTGAAATGCCTGACCTACAAGAATTCAACCACGGTGATCAAACCGCAATACGCGCTGGAGCGGCTTGAGGTGCTGACCAAAGGCCGCGATCGCTACATCACGACCGAGGTCGGCCAGCACCAGATGTGGGCGGCCCAGTTCCTGGGGTTCGAGGACCCGAACCGCTGGATGACATCGGGCGGTCTTGGCACCATGGGCTACGGCCTGCCGGCGTCCATCGGCGTGCAGATCGCGCATCCGGATGCCTTGGTGATCAACGTTGCCGGTGAGGCGTCGTGGCTCATGAACATGCAGGAAATGGGCACCGCGATGCAGTTCCGCGCGCCGGTCAAGCAGTTCATCCTGAACAACGAGCGCCTCGGCATGGTGCGCCAGTGGCAGGAATTGCTGCATGGTGAGCGGTATTCGTCGTCATGGTCCGAAAGCCTGCCGGATTTCGTGAAACTCGCCGACGCCTTCGGCTGCAAAGGCATCCGCATCGACGACCCCAAGCATCTGGATGACGCGATCATGGAAATGCTGGCCTATGACGGCCCGGTGATTTTCGACTGCCGCGTCGAAAAGCATGAAAACTGTTTCCCGATGATCCCGTCGGGCAAGCCGCATAACGAGATGTTGTTGGGCGATGCCGATACGGCTGGGGTGATCGGGGCCAAGGGCGCGGTGCTGGTGTGATCCGGCGAAGCGGGGGCCAGCCCCCGCACCCCCGGGATATTTCTCAAAGATGAAAGGGAGAGGCGATGTCGCCGCTCAATATCAAAAAAGGCTCCTCCAGCCATTCGGCCTATGACCTGCGCGACCCCAACGTCGCCATGGAGGAAAGCCATACCCTCGCCGTCATCGTCGACAATGAATCCGGCGTCCTCGCGCGGGTCATCGGTCTATTCTCCGGGCGCGGCTACAACATCGACAGCCTGACCGTGGCGGAGGTGGACCATCTGGGCCACCGCAGCCGCATCACCGTCGTCACCCGCGGCACCCCGCAGGTGATCGACCAGATCGAGGCGCAGCTCCGCCGCATGGTGCCGGTGCATGAGGTCCATGACCTGACCGCCGAGGGGCCATCGGTACAGCGCGAACTGGCACTGTTGAAAGTCGCAGGCACTGGTGCGGCCCGGGTCGAGGCGCTGCAACTGGCCGAGATTTTCCGCGCCAATGTGGTGGATTCGACGCTGCAAAGTTTCGTGTTCGAGATGACTGGCACGCCGGACAAGATCGACGCCTTCGCCGACCTGATGCGCCCGTTGGGACTGACCGAGATCGCGCGGACGGGTGTGGCGGCACTGTCGCGCGGGGCGTGATGGCGCATGTCATCCCCGCGCAGGCGGGGACCCATTCTTAACTGCATTCCACCAGCAAGAAGGTGGGTCCCCGCCTGCGCGGGGATGACA
>JBKJVF010000124.1:0-10185 GCA_046589965.1 Paracoccaceae bacterium | reverse complement strand
CCTTGGGTCTGTTGCTGGTGATGCCGACCAGCCTTGCGGGGGCGATGATCTTTGCGACCGTGTTCGGCCTTGCCAGCGGGCTGACCAGCATCGTGCGGGGCACGGTGCCGCTCGCGCTTTTCGGGGCCGATGGCTATGCCGGGCGGCTGGGGGTGCTTGCGGGTCTGCGGCTGGCCAGCGGCGCGTTGGCCCCCTTCGCGTTGTCGCTGGCGTTGGCGGGCCTTGGGGCCGGGGTGACGATCGCGGTGGCCTTTGGCGTGGCGCTGGCGGCAATGATCGCGATGGCGCTGGTGCCGCGAGGCTAAAGCAGCACCGGCGTCCTGTCGCCAGTCGCAAACCGGCGCAGGACAGCCGGATACAGGCGGTGCTCCATGGGTAGCACACTCGCAGCCAGCGTATCGGGCGTGTCGCCTTGCAGGACCGGCACGCGCGCCTGGCCCAGGATCGGGCCCGCATCCAGATCGGCGGTAACTTGATGCACACTACACCCCGCCTGAACATCGCCTGCCGCAATCGCGCGCGCATGGGTGTGCAGGCCGGGATACAGCGGCAAAAGCGACGGGTGGATGTTCAGCATCCGGCCTTCGTAGCGGGCGATGAAACCGGGCGTCAGGATGCGCATAAAGCCCGCGAGGCACAAGATATCGGGGCGCGTGGCATCCAGTTCCGCGCCAAGCGCTGCCTCAAAACCGGCGCGGTCCTTGCCAAAGTCGCGGTGATCGACGGCGGCGGTCGGGATACCCATCTCGGCCGCCTTGACCAACCCGCTGGCCCCGGGGTCGTTGGACGCCACCAGCACCGGGCGGCAGGGGTGATCGCCCACCATGTCGCGCACCAACGCCACCATGTTGGAGCCACCCCCGGAAATCAGGATGGCGACACGGATCAAATCAGCTGACCGCGATAGATGACCCCCTGCCCCGCTACGATGCGCCCCATCGGGATCACGGTTTCCCCCATCCCGGACAGCAAAGCCGACACCGCAGGGGCCTGGTCGGCCGCCACGACCAGCATCATCCCGATGCCGCAGTTAAAGGTTTTCAGCAGTTCCGCCTCTGCCATATTGGCGGTCCGCGCCAACCACTGAAACACCGGCGGCAAACGCCATGCGCCAAGGTCGATCTCGCAGGCCAAGCCGTCCGGCACCACGCGGGGCGGGTTTTCGGTCAGACCGCCCCCGGTGATATGGGCCAGCGCATGCACCCCCCCTGCCCGGATCGCGGCCAATGCGGGGCGCACATAAAGCCGCGTCGGCGTCAGCAGCGCCTGCCCCAGCGTGCCGTCCGAATAGGGCGAGGCCGCGTCCCAGCCAAGGCCCGACAGTTCCACCACCTTGCGCACAAAGGAATAGCCGTTGGAATGCACCCCATCGGAGGCAAGGCCCAGGATCACGTCGCCTTCGACCACCCCGGAAGGCAAGTCGCCGCCTCGCTCCATCGCGCCGACGGCAAAGCCTGCAAGGTCAAAATCGCCCTTGTGATACATCCCCGGCATTTCCGCCGTCTCGCCCCCGATCAGCGCGCAGCCCGATGCCGCACAGCCTGCGGCGATGCCCTCGATGATGCGGGCGGCCTGGTCGACCTCCAGCTTGCCCGTCGCGAAATAGTCGAGGAAAAACAGCGGCTCGGCGCCCTGGCAGACCAGATCGTTGACGCACATCGCGACAAGATCGATGCCGATCGTGTCGAAGTGGCCGGTGTCGATGGCAATGCGCAGCTTGGTCCCGACGCCGTCGGTCGCCGCCACCAGCACGGGATCGTTGTACCCCGCCGCCTTGAGGTCAAAAAGCGCGCCGAACCCGCCTAGGCCCGACATCGTCCCCGGACGTGCCGTGCGGGCGGCAGCGGGCTTGATGCGGTCAACAAGCGCGTTGCCTGCATCAATATCCACGCCTGCATCGGCATAGGTCAGCCCGTTATGCCCCTGAACCATGCTCGTCTCCTGCCGCGGAATCCCCTGATGCGGCCCGAATAGAGCATCCCCGCTCGCTTCGCAACGCAGGGACCAAGGTGCTTGACGGTTGCCGTCGTTCTGCTAGGCAAGCCATGGCTTCGGGTCTGTAGCTCAACTGGTTAGAGCAGGGCGCTCATAACGCCTTGGTTGGGGGTTCGAGTCCCTCCGGACCTACCAAATACACCTATTTATTAAATTATTTCAATAGCTTGCGCAGAGTTTCGCCAAACCTTCTTGGATGGTTCGCCAACTTCTGTTCTTGTTCTGCCCTGTTTGGCAAAAGCGAGATCGCGTTATCTGCGGCGTTCTGACGTCCGAATGCTTCAATATATCGCTGCACTTCGGCGAGGGTGGTGTGTCCGCTTACTGCCATGATCTCCGGCGCTGTAGCTCCAGCTTCGGCCAATCGACGGCAAATTGCCTTGCGCAGGCCGTGCAAAGCGCAGTTCGGAAGATTAGCGGTGTCGCACCATTGCCGCATCTTCGTTCCAATGCCGTTTGCCGTCGTCGCCTTGCCCTGCTTGGTCTGAAGAACGGTAAACGGGTCGATCGGTAAGCTTTCCAGCACTGCCCCCAGCTCAGGGTGTATGGGGATGCTTACGGCGATGCCGTCTGGGTTCTTCCTTGTTTTCTGTCGCCGATATTCAATCCTGCCATTTCTCACGTTGCCCCTACCGAGTTTAACTGCATCCACCCTAGCAGCACCTGTGTACAGAATAAGAGTCATCGTTAGGTAGGCGGGTGACCCGAACCGATGCGTTTGATAGAACTGCGCGATCTTTCCTTCGTCCCACGTGTGAAAGCCGCCAGCCTCGACAGGATACCGCTTTACGCCACGCACAGGGTTGTCCAACCGTCATTCGAGTTCGACCGCGAGGTCCATTAGGTGCGATAGTCTTTTGAGGACCTTGTTCGCTTGGCTAGGTGTGTCAGCTAGATCGGCTTTGATCTCTAAAACATGACATCGCCGGATCTCGCCTACCGGCTTAAGGCCATACTTTTCCCGAAGCGGTTCGAGGCATGCGCGATAGTCCTTTCGCGTTGCGGGCTGCAATCCAGGATAATGAAGCGCGTAAAACCTCGCCGTGAGATCAGCAAATGTCCCGGGTTTCGTCCGCGACGCGCCCATACCCTGACGGCTTGCAAGACGATCATCCGCTTCTCTGTATCGCAACTGAAATTCATCCGATCCCCAATCAGTGCCAAGTTCAGCGGAAATCCCATTTCTTCAGAAGCGCCACCTGCGGCAGCCGTGCCGGTCCCGATACCAAGTCGCATTCGGATATCGGGCGGATTTTTGGGTCACATCAGTCCCAATCGTTCTTGCGTTGAGTTTGGGGGCTATCGGAGCCGTCGACAATCACATCGTGCTCCCCGTCAGGCCGCACAATCAAGCGCCACCTGTCGATGTTCGCAGCGCGAAGTGCCTTTGCGTATCGCGTCAAGACCGCCTGACTTACTGGTGCTGTCGGGTTAGCTATGCGGGTTCCCTCTGCCGGGACTACGAACTTCATCACGCGCGATACGCAAAGCGGGAGGGACGCGAAATGACGTGATCAACAAAGCCGCCTTTGGTCTTGGTAAGTTCGTGGCTTCATCGCAAATATCGGCAGAAGTCGTTCATACTTGTTGACCCAGGCCGCAAAGACCGCCAGCCTAGAAGATAACGAAATTCTTTCGACGATCAATGCGGGGCTGAAGGCGGATCAGAACGCCGCTGGGGCATATACTTCAATCGACCCGTCGCACGATGCGCTGGCCTTGCAACTTGGCAGAAGGTCATTCGATCAGGACGCAAGATATTCCGCGATCGAAGGTATGTGGTCCCTATGGGATGGCGTCTGTTGGAAGCCTGACGAAAAACTCTTTCATTTAACACTAATTCGAGATTTTGTTCGCATCGTCTCAGCGCCGATGGATCCTGCATCATGCCGCCAGCCCGGCGCGAGGACATGATCACGCAGATCACGTCCGTCACTCCCTCACCTACCGAAAAACCTGCGCTCTTTCTGGAATTCCTGGCCCGCATATTTGACGATGACAAAGAAGTAATCGGGTTTATTCATCGTCTGTTTGGCTACGCCCTGACCGGACAGGTTTCCGAACACAAGCTGTTCTTCTTCCACGGCTCTGAACGAAACGGAAAATCTGTCCTTATCAATGTACTCCTCAAGATCATGGGCGACTATGCGAGGCGAATGCCTTAGACGGCAATCCTCAGCTCGAAATTCGAGCAACACCCCACTGACGTCGCCGGCCTGCGGGGCAAGCGCTTTGTGGTTGGCAGCGAATTGCCGCCGGGTGCAACCTGGAATGAGGCGCGAATAAAGGAGATGACGGGTAGCGACCGCCTGACCGCGAGGTTGATGCGCCAAGACTTCTTCGACTTCGATCCGGTATTTACCGTTGTTATGGTGGGAAACAATCAACCTTCCTTGCAGGGCGTCGACGTAGTGATCAGGGGCAGAATGGTTCTCGTGCCGTTCAACGTAACTATCGCTGAGGACAAACAGGACAAGAACCTCGAGGACAAGTTCCGCAACCAAGAAGGTCCCCAGATCTTGCAGTGAGCAATCGGCGGCGCAGCATGTTAGGCGCAGGATGGGCTCGCAATCCCCAAGACCATCCTCACAGCATCGTCCGACTACATGGATGAAGTAGATCTTTTCGCACAGTTCCTAGCTTCTGAGACAGTCAAGGTGGTCGGAAATTTCGTCGCGACCAGCGCAGTCACAGAACGCTATCAAGAATGGGCGGCAAAGCAGGGAACAGCGGCACTGTCCAACAAGGCCATAAACAGCGAGCTTAAGGCTCGAGGGTATGAGCGTAAGAACAAGAACACGGCGCGCGGGTCTGTTGGACAGGAGTTGCGCAAAAAGGTGCCTCCGCTAGGCGCAGGCAGTCTCGCTGCGGCAAGCCCAATTGATCCAGTTACTAGTATCTCACGCCCCACGCCCGCCAATGCTTGGAGCTCCAATAAGCTGAAGTTGCCCGCACCTCGGATGACTTGTGAGTGGCTTGTTTATCGAGAGCCAAAAGGACTTCGCGCTAGCGCGATCCGTCGCCTGCGAGCGCCTCCGGCATGCGCGTAAGATCAATGATGCTCCAAAATTAGCCAAAGCGCTCCAAAATGAACCAAAGCGGCTCGACTGGTCTGTCCGCCGCGCTGAGAAACGGAGACGCCAGACCGGGAAGGCCCCGACTCGCGGCTCAATCCGACCGATCCGCGGTGCTTCCACAACCGAAGACACCGCTGACGGCAAAAAACACTTGATCGGCCGGCCTTATCAGGCAATCTTGCCGCCCGAAGTCACGCTTTTTGGGGAATTTCGGTTACAGTAGTATATGATGATCAACGCGCTTCGTGAAACATTAAAATCTATTATCCCTACCGCCGGGCTTGACCAGTTCAAGGAGGCCCGTACAGCCATCCGACGTCGGCGAATGCTCCGCGATCTGCGGCGTGATATTCCCATAGGGAGCGATGGCCAGAAATATGTGACCTATCTGGTCATGCAGGGCCTGACCAACCGCTTCAAAGCCCATGTGATGGCCGCACATTACGCAAGCCAACTTGGTAGGACCCTTGCACCGGTATGGTACAAAACCCCCGAATGTCATGCCGGTTTTGAGGATCTTTTCAGCAATTCTGCGGCGCCATGGTCTTACCAGACTCAACGGGTGGTAGGGTATGATGTGCCGCGCGACAGAGCAAGCGCGGAAATTTCAGACTTGAAGGACGATCATAGCGATCTCCTTATTCTGGATCTGGACTGGCAATATACATATATGAACAACTTGACCGAACGGATCGGCGGGACACAGAACTTTGCGGATCTTTTTGTCCAGACACTGCATATCCGCGATGACATTCAAAGCCGTGTTGCGACCGCCGTGTCCGAATGGGGATGCCCGATGACCGGGGTTCAGCTGCGCCGCGGCGACTTCATCAAATTCGGCATGTCCGTTCCAATCAAATTTTACATCAACGCCACAGAGAATGCATTGGCGACCCGCCCTGACTCGGGCATTTATTTGGCCTCTGACGCGACGCGCGGTGAACTTGCCGCGTTTCTGGATCATTTCGGGAACCGGTGTGTTTTCACTGAGAGTCAGGGGCGTGATAACGAAGGGGGCATCCGCGATGCTATGTATGATTTGCTGCTGTTGTCACGATGCAGTTACCTAATTTTGACAAAATTTTCTGGATTTGGACACATGGCGGCGCAAATCGGTGCTGTACCCCACGAATGGGTTGAGTAGACAACATTAGGATATAGAGTTTTGGTTGTGAAAAAAGCACTTATCACCGGAATCACCGGGCAGGACGGGTCATATCTGGCGGAATTTCTGCTTGAAAAGGGATATGAGGTGCACGGCATCAAACGCCGTGCATCGCTGTTCAATACAGCCCGCGTCGACCACATCTACGAAGACCCGCACACCGAAAAGTCGCTGTTCCGCCTGCATTACGGGGATCTTGCCGACAGTTCAAACCTGACGCGCATTATATCAGAGGTTCAGCCAGACGAGATCTACAACCTTGGCGCGCAATCTCATGTCGCCGTCAGTTTCGAGGTGCCCGAGTACACTGCCGACGTTGACGCAATCGGCACGCTGCGCTTGTTAGAGGCCATCCGTTTTCTGGGGTTGGAAGGTAAGACGCGGTTCTATCAGGCGTCGACTTCGGAACTTTACGGGCTGGTACGGGAAACCCCGCAAACCGAAGCCACCCCCTTTTATCCGCGCAGCCCCTATGCGGTTGCGAAACTTTTCGCCTATTGGACCTGCGTGAATTACCGCGAGGCTTATGGCATGTTTGCCTGCAACGGCATCTTGTTCAATCATGAAAGCCCGCGCCGGGGCGAAACATTCGTGACCCGCAAGATCACCCGCGGGCTGGCCAATATCGCCACGGGATTGGATGATTGCCTTTTTATGGGCAATATCGACGCTCTGCGCGATTGGGGGCACGCCCGTGATTACGTGCGGATGCAGTGGTTGATGCTGCAACAGGACACACCGGAAGATTACGTGATCGCTACAGGCCAACAATATTCCGTGCGTGATTTCATCAACTGGTCTGCGGCGGAACTGGGGGTGGCGCTGGAATTCAAAGGCGACGGTGTGGATGAAACCGCCACCGTCACCGCCGTGACCGGCGACTTGGGTCTGAAGATCAAAGTGGGTGACGTGATATTGCGCATCGACCCACGCTATTTCCGCCCGACTGAGGTGGCAACACTGCTGGGCAACCCCGCCAAAGCCAAGGCGAAACTGGGATGGGAGCCGCTGATCACCGCGCAAGAGTTGTGTGCAGAAATGGTTGCTGAAGATCTGCGCGTCGCGCGCCGCCATGCGCTGCTGCGAGAACACTGGCTTAACAGCCCCTTGGCCTTCGAAGGGTAAGCGATGCGGATCTTTCTTGCCGGGCACAAGGGCATGGTAGGCAGCGCGATCTTGCGGCATTTGCAAGAGGGTGGCATCCATCATGTGATCACCGCTACATCCGCCGAACTGGACCTGACCGAACAGTCGGCAGTGCGTGCGTTTCTACAGGCGCAGCGCCCCGATGCGGTGATCCTCGCCGCCGCCAAGGTCGGTGGAATCGTTGCCAACAACAGCTATCCCGCACAATTCATCTATGAAAATCTGATGATTCAGGCGAATGTTATACATCAGGCCCATGCGGCAGGTGTCATGCAACTGCTTCAACTGGGATCATCCTGCATCTACCCGCGCGACACCGCCCAACCGATGGCTGAAGACGCGCTGCTGACAGGCACGCTAGAACCCACTAACGAGCCCTATGCCATTGCCAAAATTGCCGGGATCAAGCTGTGCGAAAGCTATAATCGGCAGTACGGCACCGACTACCGGTCAGTCATGCCCACCAATCTTTATGGGCCGGGCGATAACTTTCACCCAGAAAATTCCCATGTGCTCCCGGGGTTGATCCGGCGATTTCATCAGGCGGTGGACGACGGCGCCGATCAGGTCACGATCTGGGGCAGTGGCACACCGCGCCGGGAATTTCTGCATGTTGATGACATGGCGGTGGCCTCGCTATTCGTCATGAACCTTGATCGCGCAACCTATCAGGCAGAAACCGACCCGATGCTCAGTCATATCAACGTGGGCACGGGCAGCGACATTTCGATAATGGAACTTGCCCGGATGGTGGCGGATGTGACAGGCTTCACGGGCGATATCGACTGTGACACGTCAAAACCCGATGGCACCCTTCGTAAGTTGATGGATATCAGCAAGCTGACGCGACTGGGATGGAAAGCACACATTGACCTGCGCGCAGGGATCAGCGCGACCTATGACTGGTTTCGCGCACAACTTGTTGCTGGTGCCGATGTGCGGGAAAAATAAGGGGCTAAATTGGCGCTACAAATTCTCGCCGTAGCCATGTGGCACTCGAACGGAACGTCGTACAACGTGGGTGCTAGACAGGAATAAAACCGTGTCTGGCCCAAGTTGATAACGAGCCCTAGGCGTGATCTACTTCAACATCCGCAAGGACGTCGATCCTGCTCTTAAGCACTCACCTTTGTGGCGGGGTCTAACTGGTATTACTTATTACGTTGAACAGCGCGGCGAGATAAGTGAACTTTCGCGGCACAAAGCGGTGCGCCACACAATCAGAATTGCTCTCCCATTCAAACGTGGCCTTCAAACAGTTCGCCACGACAAGTAGTTCAAGTTGATGAATTTTGATAGTCCCTCCGAACCTACCACACCCCCCTGACCACCTAGCCAAACGCCATGTCGCTCAGCAGCTTGACGTTCAGCGCGATGATCAGCACCGCAATCAGGCCTGCGACCCCGGTCAACCAGCGCGGGGCTACAATGTCGCCCATCCGAAAGTTCTGGCCTCATGCGGACATGCGGCGCCAGTCAGGCAAGGGTGGCGGGCCCAACGTCATGATCCGCGCAAAAGGCCAGCAGACGGTCCAGATCGGTCCTGCGCCAGGCGATCTTGTGGGCCGACGCAGTATCGAACAGGACGGTCGCGACCACCGTCATCAGGATCTTGCCCGCCACGCCGCGCTGATAGTCCTGCCAGCACTGGGTCAGGCTGTAGTCTGCAACGCCCTGCTGGCAAAGGGCCCGGTGATAGCGTGCAACGAGGTCGCGTTCGCAGGCACGCCGGACCGCAGGCGTGCAAGAACTGACCAGCGCATAGGCGATGTCAGAGGTTCCGCATCCCTTGCCCGTCATCTGCCAGTCCAACAAGATCGCGCGCCCGTCGGCATCGAACATCACGTTGTCGGCCTGTGTATCGCCGTGCAGGCAGGTCACCGGGCCCTGCCCCGCGAGGTCGCCGAAAATCCGTGTCTGGTTGGTCACCAGATGATCAACCAGCACCATGAATGACCGTGGCAGCCGAACGTCCGTCAATAGTCTAGCTAGCTTGGCCGGATAGCGCGCCCAGCAATCGGCCAGGTCGAAATCGTCCAACAGCGCCATCGCGTCAACATCCGCAAGCTCGGGGTGTTGCCACCAGGTGCCGTGGACCCTGGCCAGCGCATCGACCAGCGATGCCGCATCGGGGACCGAAAGCCCTGTCGCGAAGCGGACCGACCGCAAGCCTTGCAGATCCTGCAGCAAGATCACGCTTGCTTTACGCGCAGGATCGACCGCACCGAAATGGCAGTTCGGCACGGGCAAATTGTCTTGTGCGCGCACGCTGTCATAGAACGCCACTTCGCGGACGTTGGCGGCAAGGAACCGCGTGGCCAGCACCGGATCGGCCGGCGAAAGCTTGGCCACAAGGCTTGCCGGCCCGGACCCCGCCGCCCGATAATCCGGCACGATTCGGTAAATTGCTCCACCGGTAAAACCCTGATCCTGCCCGATCCGGTCCACCTTGACCGCGGTGACCGAAATATCGCCCGCCCCCCCGGCGCGCAGCGCATGGGTCAGCCAGTCCGGCGTGATCTCGTCGGCATCTTTCGGCACGTGGCGCGTCATGGTGGCCCTTGAGGTGTTGCCGTGACCCTCGGGGCCCGGCATCCGGGCAGTGACCATAGCCGGTTTGGCCAAACCTTCCAGCGCCATTCGCTGACCCGTGACGGCCCAAGCCTCAGCTGGCGATGATTACGTTGGTGCCCCAGTCATGGCATTTGCCCGCCGACCTGGCGCGCAAATGCCATGACTGGGGCACCAACGTAATCATCGCCAGCTGAGGCTTCGGCCGTCACGGGTCAGCGAATGGCGCTG
>JBKJVF010000040.1:0-20922 GCA_046589965.1 Paracoccaceae bacterium | reverse complement strand
CGCGACAAGTGCCAGCACCAGCAGCACCGCAAAGGCGATTTTCCAGATCGAATAGGGACGCTCGCCCTGAACCTCGCCCGTCTGGCCGTTCACCAGAAAGCGGAAACTTTTGCCGTTGTATTTGTAGGCGGCCATCCAGACCGGCAACAACACGTGCTTGAACGTCTCGGCCGAATAGTTCGTATCAAGGCTGTCGATGCGCTGAACGTCGCCACCGATGTCGCCCATCACGTCGCGCTGGATCACGCTGTTCATCTGGGCCTGCGCCATCTGGTAGCCGTCGGCCAGCGGGATGGTATAGCCTTCGGCGCTGAACCCGGCCAGGTAGTCGGGCGCATAGGGCTGCAGGGCGGTCAGGTCCCAGGGCGTCAGCTCGTTGCCAAGCCGGGCGGGCAGGCTTTTTGATGCCATCACCAGCACATCATCGAAATTGCGTGCGACACGACCGGATGCCGCATACCAGCGGGTTTTCTGGACCTGTTCCTGGCGGGTTTCGCGGCGACCGTTGACCATGACGCTGACCGAGCGCGTCTCGTAGTAATGCTCTCCGCGCTGGCCGGTATACCGGCTTTGGGTGGCGGCGTCATAGGTCCAGAACGGCACATAGACCCCGGACAGCGCGCGCCCCTTGCGGGCATATTCGACGAGAGCGGAGGGTGCGAACCACAGGCTGCCCATCCAGGCGATCATCTCGTGGCGGGCCTGATCCTCGGTCAGAACAAAGGGCACGACCGCCTGCGGCTTGATATGGCGCTGGGTGCCGGTATCTGTGACCACGGGGGTGGCACAGAACGGGCACTCCTTGGCATAGGTGACGCCGTCGAATTCCACCTGCGCACCGCATGACGGGCAAGACGTCGTGCGGATCTCCTCCATCAGGTCGCTGTCGAGGTCCTCGGCCAGACCGCGCGCAAGGTCAAGTTCCGCCAATGCGCGCTGGCGGCTGCGCGCGGGCGCGGCAGGGATCGGCTGGACATGCCCGCAATGGTCGCAAGTCAGTTCCGTCTGTCCCGGCGCATAGCGCAGGTCGGCCCCGCAATTGGCGCAAGGAAAGTGGAACTCTGCCGCGACGGCCATGGATGAGCCCTCAGGTCCCCGGGGCGGGCGGTGGCTGGATGGTGAACAGGCGTGCCAGCGGGGTCACGTCGTCCGCCTTCATCCAGCCGTCCTGTCCGGGCGTCCAGACCATGCTGTCACGGGTCAGACTGCCATCGCCCACCATCCGACCCATCGATGCGGTGGAAAACGGCCCCGTCGTCGCGCCGTCCTTGGCGATGTGCCAGACGGTGTCTGGCGAGGGCTGCGGCGGGGCGGGCGGGGCAACGGGTGCGGGCGCTGCACCCCAGGGTCCGGCACTGGGCTGCGCCATCTGTGCGCCCATCGCGGCGCCCATCCCTATGCCCATCGCGGCCCCCATGCCGGCCCCCAGGGCAGAGCCCGGCTGCGCCAGTCCTTCGGCGGTGTTGTACTGCATGTACCGGTTGAGGTCGCCCACGATCCCGATCGAGGTGCGCTTGTCCAACGCCTTTTCGACCTCTTCGGGCAGGCTGATGTTTTCGATGTAGAATTCCGGAATGCCCAAGCCGTAGGCCGCGATCTGCGGGCCGATGGCGGTGGTGACCAGACGGCCCAGATCGCCAGTATTCGCGGCCATGTCGAGAACAGGGATCTTGGCCCCGGCGATCACGCGGCTGAATTCCTGCACGATGATGTTGCGCACCTGAAAGCTGATCTCGTCGGCGGTGAATTCGCCGTCCGTGCCGACGATTTCCTGCATGAACTTGCCGGGGTCGGTCACGCGCATCGAATAGGTCCCGAAGGCGCGCAGGCGCACCGGGCCAAATTCGGGATCGCGCGCCATGATCGGGTTCTTGGTGCCCCATTTCTGGTCGTTGAATCGGGTCGTGTTGACGAAATAGATTTCGGACTTGAAGGGGCTTTGAAAGCCATGATCCCAGTGCTGCAGCGTTGTCATGATCGGCATGTTGTTCGTCTCGAGCATGTAAAGCCCGGGGTTGAACACGTCTGCCAGCTGTCCTTCGTGGATGAATACGGCGGCCTGACCCTCGCGCACGGTCAGCTTGGCACCGTACTTGATCGCCTGGCCGCGCCGCTCAAAGCGCCAGACCATGGTATCGCGGGTGTCGTCGAGCCACGAGATGACGTCGACGAATTCGCCGGTCAGGAAATCGAGAATGGGCATGGTTCCTCCGTTACGTTTTGCAAAAACTCAGGGCTGCGACGCGCGTGAGCCTCAGTCGTGTCGATCGGCCAGGCCATCAGCTTTCCCCGGCCAGAAGTTCGCTGGCAATGGCTTCGGCAATCGGGCGCGCCTCTTCCAGGGTCATGCCGGGGCGGAAGGCGGGATTGTAAAGCATCTTGAGCATCAACTCGTCCTGTCGCGTAAGCAGGGCAAATTCCTCGTCGTCGTTGAAGATGGAGGGGCGGGCGCGGGGGCTGTCATTGGCAAGCCCCATCCCTTGCGCGATTTCCTCGTGCAGACAAGACAATCGCAACAGGTCGGGATGTTCCGCGCGCACGACCGCAAAGGCGCGATCATAGACCCCGCTTGACCCCTTGGACAGGGCATAGACCAGGCAATAGGTGGATCTGGGCATGTCGGTAATGCCCGCCACATCCCCGGGCGACAATCCGCGAAGGACCGAATTGACGGTGGGGCCCAGTGCCTCGCGTTCGTCTTCGGACACGATGTAGAGCCAGAAGTTCGGGGCGGCATCAGACAGGGTGACGGGATGGCCAGTCACGGCGGACAGGCGCTGCAGATACGAGGCCACGCGCGCGCGGTCCGTGGCTTGGGTGGCTGGTGCGACGGATGCGCCGAACCGCAGGCCGACGCGGACCGGGTCCTGCCAGCGGCGCAGGCGACTTTTGGTTTCGCGCTGCACAGGGCCGCCGGCGTCGCGGGCATATTCGTCGAACATCGCGATGCGTAGGAAGTTCTCGGCCAGCACGCGCGCATCAAAGGGCGTGTCACGCCCGCCGCCATCGGTGCGCAGCAACCCTTGCGTCAGCAGGGCGGTCTGGATCTGGGAATAATAGGCGCGGGCGGCGGCGGACCTTGGGGTGTCCACGGGCTGGTCTGATTGTGGCGTCGCGGGCTGAGGCGCCCGGGTCGGCGCAAGGACGCCAAGGTCGGCGCAGGCGGAAAGCGCGGCCAAAAGCAGGACCGCCCCCCCCCAACGCCAAACCGTCCTTGTCAGGTGCATCTTCTATCCTTGGGCTGGGGCAGGGCTGTCGCCAAGACCGGTTTTCTTGGCCCGTGCGGCCGACAGGGCATCGCGCAGATCGGCTTCCATCTTTTTCAGCTCCATTTCGGCGGCGGCGCGGCGGGCCTTGCCTTCATCAGCAATGGCGAGGCTTTCGTTGATGGTGGCAATCAGGGTGGCGTTGGCGTTCTTGACGGTGTCGATGTCAAACACGCCACGCTCCATTTCCTCGCGCACGGTGCGGTTGGCTTCCTGAAGGTTTTCCGAGTTGGCCTTGAGTAGTTCGTTCGTGAGGTCGGAGGCGTCGCGAACCGCTTCGGCGGCTTCTTTGCTGCGCTGGATGGTGACGGCCTGCGCCAGTTGCGTTTCCCACAAGGGGACGGTGTTGACGAGGGTGGAGTTGATCTTGGTGACCAGCGATTTGTCGTTTTCCTGCACCAGCCGGATCGAGGGCAAGGATTGCATCGTCACTTGCCGCGTCAGTTTCAGATCATGAACCCGGCGTTCCAGATCGTCGCGTGCCGCACGCAGGTCGCGCAGTTCCTGGGCGCGGATGACCTGATCCTGTTCGGGGGCCGCCTTGACGGATGCCTCTTTCGCCGGGATCACGGTGCCGTCGACCTCGGCCAGTTTTGCCTCGCCCGCCGCAATGTAGATCGCCAGTTCGTCGTAAAAGGTCAGGGTCTTGGCATACAAAAGGTCAAGGCTTTTGATGTCCTTCAGCAGCGTCGTCTCGTGCATCAGCAGTTCTTCGGTGATCTTGTCGATCTGGCCCTGCACATCCTCGTATTGCGCGACAAATTCGGCAAAGGGGGCGGCGCGGCCAAGGAGGCGTTCCCACCAGCTGCTTTCGCGGCGCAGGTCCAACTCGTCGACGGCAAAGCCACGGATGGTGGTCACGATCTTGCGCAAGCTGTCGCCTGCGGGGCCGACATCCTTGTTCTTGACGTCCTGCAGCATGGCCTGGCTGATCACCTGCAGTTCGGACTGGGCGGCAGAACCGAACGAGATGATGGATTGCGTGTTGGCGAGGTCCAGTTCGGTCATGCGCCTGCGGATTTCGGCGGCCTTTGTGGCCGGGGCAGCGTCAAGGGCCACGACCTCGCCCATGGGTTCGGGCAGGATGACGGCGGTGACTTTCTCGACCTCGGTCAGCAGGGCGGCGGCTTCGGTGCGGGCGATGTCGGACATGGGGCACACTTTCACAATGGGGACGGGGACAGGAGTGTCAGGTTTCCAGTTTCAACCGGTCACGCAACACGGCAATTTCAACATCAAGGTCGCTGTGGGATGACTTCAGAAGTTCGGTCGTGCGCCTGGCAAAGGTGGTTTCAAGATCGCCGAGCAGCGCCTCATAGTCGGCGCGGGCCTTTACGTCACGGTTGCGGGCATAGACATCGGCGAACTTGGACGTCGCATCGCGCGCGCCCATCAGATAAACCGACAGATACTTTCGCGCCGCAGTCAGGTCGCCCGGGTCGTTCTCCACCGTGCGAAACAGGCTGCGCGCGGCGCCGACAAAGCGGTCGACGCGGGTCGCGAGCTGGCGGTCATTCGCGCGCATTATCGCGTCCTTCATTGCGGCCAGATGCTTTTCGCCTTCAACCACAGCGCGGGCGACACGGTCGGTCTGAAAGGCATCAATGCCTTCCATGCCCTTGTCGGCCATCGGGTCGGCGCCAAAGGCCAAAAGGTGCAGGCCCGCGCCAACAAGGCCAAAGAGGATGGGGTAAAGCGGGGCCATATTGACGATCAGCCCGCCCAAGATCAGTGCGGCACCCATCAAGACCGCGCCGGCAATCTTGCGCGGAAAGGCGGGGCGACGGGCGACCTTGCGCGCATCATAGGCGGCATGGGCGCGCAGGCCTTCGCGGGTCAACCAGGTCGCGAGCAGGATCAGCCCGCCGGCGCCAAGGCCCATCAGCATCTCGCGTGGGGTGCCGCGAAAGGCGGGAAAAAGGAAGGTCAGCGCCGCAAGGTAGAGGACCGTCAAGCGCCACTTGCCAGTGATTTTGGGTTCAGGGGCAACAACGGTGCGGGGCGCAGACATGCCGGGGCGGTCGCCATCGGGGCTGAATTTCCCGCCGAATTTTTGCGCCATCACATGCCCCCCGAGCCGGAGACATAAAGGATCAGGCCGATCAACAGAAAAAAGGCCAGGGTTTTGATCCCGCTTGCCGACACACCTGCACCCTGACCCTGTTCGCTGACCCGAACACTATCCGATGCGCACCCTGCATGCCAGCCTGCGCCGTGGGGAAACTGGCAGGAAATTCCCCCCATTGGCCAGTCTTGTCAGGCGGGGCAGGCGGGCGTCCGCCACCCAGCGATGCATTGGGATCAACGCTTTGGCGGCGCCTTTCGCGGTGGTCTGACTGCGTCCGTGGCCGGTTTTGCGGCGCGAGACGGGCGAGCCGCGGTGGTGGTCTTGGCGGGTTTTGCACCGATCCCCCGGCTTGCGCGTTCTGCGGCCGCCTCTTTGGGGCTAAGCGCCTGCGCCCAGGCCTCGCTCAGCTGTTTAAGCCCCTCGCCGGGTTTCAGGCGTTTGGCCGCCGTGGTCTTTCGGACAGGTTTCGTGTCGGTCCCGACGGGCCCGGCATTGCGTGGTGTGCTACCATCGCGCCGAGGCGACGCACCCGCCGGTCTGGCAATCTTTTGGGCGGGGCGGCGGGCGGGTTTTTCCTCGGCCGGATCGCCGGTTTCTCCCAACTGGTCGCGCAGGACCTTTGGGCGGACCTCCTCGACATCGCCGGGCTGCAATTCACCCAGACGAAAGGGGCCATAGGACACCCGGATCAGGCGGTTCACGATCAGCCCTATGGCGTTAATCGCACGGCGGATTTCGCGGTTCTTGCCTTCGCGCAGCCCGACCGTCAGCCAGGCGTTGGCGCCCTGATGGCGGTCAAGGCTGACGATCATCGGCTGGAACCGCATTCCTTCGACCTCGATCCCCTTGCGCAGGGGTTCAAGGTCGGGGTCGGTCGGGTTGCCCTTGACGCGCACGCGGTATTTCCGCAGCCAGCCGGTGGAGGGAAGTTCAAGGCGACGCTTCAACTCGCCATCATTGGTCAGCAGCAAAAGACCTTCGGAATTGAGGTCGAGGCGACCGACCGACATCACCCGGGGCAGGTCTACGGGCAGGTTGTCAAAGACCGTATCGCGGCCCTTTTCGTCCGACGCCGATGTCACCAACCCCTGGGGCTTGTAGTAAAGCCAAAGGCGCGCGGCTTCTTCCGCCGGCAGGGGCTGGCCCTTGACGGTAATGCGGTCGGCGTCGGTGACGTTCAGTGCGGGTGAGGTGATGACCTTGCCGTTGACGGAGACCTCGCCCAGTTCGATCATCCGTTCCGCCTCGCGCCGAGAGGCGATCCCGCGCCGCGACAGGACCTTGGCGATGCGTTCGCCTGCAGGGGTTGGTTTGGCGGGGGTTGCTTTCGGGGGCATCCGGTGACTTTCTGGGCAGGGCACTGAGACCCCCGGGGGCTTTCCGCCCCCGGAACCCCCGAGGATATTTGGGAACAGGTGAAGGGACAAGGGTTGGCGGGTTTTCGGTCTTTCATGGACATCGCCCTGGATGAAGCGCGGGCAGCGGGTGCGCGGGGTGAAGTGCCGGTCGGGGCGGTGATCGTCGGTCCGGAGGGCCATGTTGTGGCGCAGGCGGGCAACCGGGTGCGCGAATTGCGCGATCCGACGGCGCACGCGGAAATACTGGCGATCCGGGCGGCCTGCGCTGCGGCGGACAGCGAGCGTTTGCCGGGGTATGATCTTTACGTGACGCTGGAGCCGTGTCCGATCTGCGCGGGGGCCATTTCTGCGGCGCGGATTGCGCGGCTGTACTATGGGGCGGCGGACCCCAAGGCCGGAGGTGTTGCACATGGGTCGCGGGTCTTTTCGCATCCCCAATGCCATCATGTGCCGGAGGTTTATGACGGACTGTCAGCCGGGGCGTCGGAGGCGTTGCTGCGCGCCTTTTTTGCGAGCTTGCGCGGCTGAGGGATCATGCGTCCAGAAAAACGCGCACGGTCTCTTCGAACGCGCGGGGCTGTTCGGCATGCAGCCAGTGGCCTGCGTCGTTGATCTTGGCAAACCGGGCTTTGGGGAACTGCTTCAGGATCGCAGGGCGGTGTTCGGGCAGGACATAATGGCTTTGATCACCGGATAGGAACAGGGTCGGGTGGTCAAAGAGGCCAAGTGTGCCGGGCCAGCCAACGATGGTGGGCATTTCCGCCTCAAGCACATCCAGGTTCAGCCGCCAGCGGGGCGGATCCGATTTCAGGTCCAGCGACTGAAGGAAAAACGCGCGCAAGGCGGGGTCGCGTTCCATGTCGGACAACCGGCGATCCGCTTCACCGCGCGAGGTCAGGCCGGTCAGATCCAGACCGCGCATCGCGTGAATATGATGCGTGTTGTCGTGGGCATAGGCGACGGGCGCGATGTCGGCCACCATCAGCTTGCGGATGAGGTCGGGCCGGGTCAGCGCCAGCTGCATCGCGGCCTTGCCCCCCATGGAATGGCCCAGAAGATCGACCCTGCCACCCATGGCCTGCACCACCTCCGCGAGGTCGGCGGCCATGTCGGGATAGGTGTTGGTGCGCGCGCGCGGGCTGGTGCCGTGGTTGCGCTGGTCCACGGTCCAGACGTCGCGGCGGTCGGCCAACCGTCGCGCGATGGCGCCCCAGTTCCGCCCCGACCCAAAGAGGCCATGCACGATCAGCAAGGGCGGCTTGTCGGCGTCTTGGGACGCGGGGAATGTTTCATGGCTGAGCATGAAACGTTTCTACTTCCGCCATTGCGGATTTGCCAGCGATGTTGATCCGGGCTGACGGACTGCGTAAGATACCGCATTGAAACCAAAAAGGACGCATGATGGGCCCCGCGGCAATCCAGGCGATGACCGAACGGGTCGCGCAGTTGATGGAGGAAAAGCTGGCCATCCGTGGCAAGGGGCTGGCGGTCAAGCTGAAGCGCGGCGGGCGGCTTCTGCCACGTCATGTGCGTGCGGCGGCACACAACCTTGTTCAGTCGTCGGGCATGGCGAACAGTCCCAAATTGGCGATGCAGATCGATAACGGGCAGGTCACCTCGGCCTATGATGTCTGCATCAAACATTTGTCCGCGCTGCCCGTTGCCAGCGGCTGGGGCGCCCATGCGCTGTCCAGTCTGCGGTCGATCGCTTTTGCCGTGCTGGTGATCGGTATTGTGGTGATCGGCTATCTGGTCTGGCGGGGATATGTCTGACCCTGCGGCAAAGCTTGCGGGTATAGCGCGCGGCGGGTGACCACGGTCAGCGTCACGAAGGCCACGTAGAGCAGCAGATACCACGAGCCAAGCTTGGCAAGACTGACCCAAGTGTCGGGGCTTTGGCCCGAATAAAGCCAGGTGCCGGTGGCGGTGCCGACGTTTTCTGCCACCCAAAGCGCCAGCGAGGACAACAGCGCGGCCACGGGCAACGGCATCCACCAATCGTGCGAGGATATGCGAAACCAGATGCGGGTGCGGCCATAGATCAGCAGGGTCGCGGCAAAAAGGACCCAGCGGATGTCCGGGCCGAAGTGATGCGCGAAAAAGTTGATGTAGATCGCGGCGGCCAGAACGAAGGTGATCCAGAACGGCGGATAGGGCGCAAAACGCATGTCGAAGATGCGGATGACACGCGCCATGTAGGACCCGACAGCGGCGTACATGAACCCCGAAAACAGTGGCACGTCCATCAGCTTGAAGAAGCCCGGTTCTGGATAGCCCCAGGACCCTGCATCGACCTTGAACCATTCCATCGCGGTTCCGGTGAGGTGGAACAGAAGGATGACGCGGGCTTCCTCCCAGGTTTCGAGCTTGGTCCAGAGGAAAAGGGCCTGTATCGCAATGGCAAAAAGGAACAGCGCGTCATATCGCTGGATCGGCCAATTGGGGTTCCAGACCAGTTTTGATCCGATGATCGCCGCCAGCAAAAGCCCGCCAAAAAGGCAGGCCCAGCCCTGTTTCAGGACGAACATCACGAATTCAGCAAGGACGAAGGGCAGGCGGGCGCGGGCCCAGTCGCCCATGCGTCGTTCAAGAGAGCGGGTGTTTGGGGCGGTCATGCGCGGGATGTGACCGCGGGGAAGGGGAGGCGTCAAGGTGGGTGGGGTTACCGAAAGATCAACGCGGTTTCATTGGGGGGTGGGGAACTGGGGACGAAGGGGGGACAAGCGGCTGGGAATGCTGTGTTAATCGGTCGGATTTGGGGCTTGGATCGGTTTTTCTCGCGACTTTCTTCCGTCTCTACGCGCGGCGGGAGTGGAGGTATTTACCATGTGAGGCGAATCGGGGGTATCATGCATTGGCACCCGCCTTCCGGGTTGTGCAGCGAGGTTTTAGTTCCAATTCTAAGTCCAATCGTTTCAGGCGTCTTACGACCTATCAAAGGGCAGATCTGATGAGAAAAATGGCGGCATTGGTCTTTCCGGGTTTTCAAACTCTGGACTTCTTTGGCCCAATCGAAATGCTCGGAGGTTTCCGAGATGAGATTGAGGTCATAACTGTCGCAAAGGGTCGTGCGCCGGTTCCAAGCCGACACGGACAGCGTATCTCTGTCGACAAGGTTCTTGCCGAAGACCGCGCCTACGATCTGTTGTTTATCCCTGGGGGAGACTCCGCCTTGGTTGCCGCGGAAGATGAAGAGTTGATGCAATGGATCCGGGACGTCTCAGCAAATGCCGAACTGGTCCTGGCAGTCTGCACTGGGACGGTTCTTCTGGGCATGGCGGGCCTTCTGGATGGAAGAAAGGCCACCACCAACAAGCTTGATTTCACCGCGACCGTTCATCTTGCGCCGCGCGTCGACTGGGTCAGAAAGGCAAGGTGGGTGAAAGACGGGAAATTCTATACGTCTTCCGGTGTTTCGGCAGGAATGGACATGGCCTTGGCGGTGGCTGCTGATCTGTTTGGTCTAGGTCGCGCAGAAGAGATGGCCGAGGGCTGTGAATACGCTTGGCATCGAGACCCTGACTGGGATCCATTCGCAGAATCTGCCGGCCTGATCTGACTGAAGCGGTCATTCAAAGGTTTGCGAAAGGCCAGTGACTTTGGCCCTGAATGCGACATTTGCGGTCCTGTGTGGCAAGGCGCACGGCTGGGGCAAGGTAAGGTGCGCTGGAGCGCACCCTACGATGGGGGTAGGTCCCGGCTCTTACAGGTCCGGATAGATCGGGAACCTCTGGCACAGGGCTTCGACCTCGGCTTTCACCTTGTCCTCGACCGCGCCGTTGCCATCCTCGCCGTTCGCGGCCAGGCCGTCGACCACTTCGACGATCCAGCGCCCGATCTGGCGGAATTCACCTTCGCCAAAACCACGCGTCGTCCCGGCGGGGGTGCCAAGGCGCACGCCGGAGGTGATCGTCGGCTTTTCGGTGTCGAAGGGGATGCCGTTCTTGTTGCAGGTGATGTGGGCGCGACCCAAGGCTTTTTCGGTGGCGTTGCCCTTCACGCCCTTGGGGCGCAGGTCGACCAGCATCAGGTGGGTGTCGGTGCCGCCGGTGACGATATCAAGGCCGCCCTTCATGAGTTCATCCGCGAGGGCCTGGGCGTTCTTGATCACCTGCGCCTGATAGGTCTTAAAGCCCGGCTCCAGCGCCTCTTTGAAAGCCACGGCTTTGGCTGCGATGACATGCATCAACGGGCCACCCTGGATGCCTGGGAAGATGGCCGAGTTGAACTTTTTGGCCAGCGCCTCATCATTGGTCAGGATCATGCCACCGCGTGGGCCGCGCAGAGTCTTGTGGGTGGTGGTGGTTGCCGCATGGGCATGCGGGAAGGGGCTGGGGTACAGGCCAGCTGCGACGAGACCGGCAAAGTGGGCCATGTCGACAAGCAGGTACGCGCCGACGCTGTCGGCAATCTGGCGCATGCGGGGAAAGTCGATGATGCGGGGGATGGCCGATCCACCGGCGATGATCATCTTGGGTTTGTGCTCTGTCGCCAGTGCCTGCACCTGATCATAGTCCAGCGTCAGGTCCTGCTTGCGGACACCATACTGAATTGCCTTGAACCACTTGCCCGACTGGTTCGGGGCAGCGCCATGAGTCAGGTGACCACCCGCATCCAGCGACATGCCCAGAATCGTGTCGCCGGGCTGCAGCAGGGCCTGAAACACGCCCTGATTGGCCTGGCTGCCAGAATTCGGCTGCACATTGGCAAAGCCGCAGTGAAAAAGCTGCTTGGCCCGCTCAATCGCCAGCGTCTCGGCGACATCCACATACTGGCAGCCGCCATAGTACCGCTTGCCCGGATATCCTTCGGCGTATTTGTTGGTCATCACCGAACCTTGCGCCTCCATCACGGCGCGGCTGACGATGTTCTCGGATGCGATCAGCTCAATCTCGTGGCGCTGGCGGCCAAGCTCATCCGTCATCGCACCGAAAAGCTCCGGGTCCCGGGACGACAGGGGTTCGCTGAAAAAGCCGGAGTCGCGGTGCGGGGCGTTCATGGGATGACCTCGAGGCATGGGAAGGGTGATGCGCGCTATCTAGAGCACCGACGCGGTTCCGGAAAGGTAAGAAAACGACCGGTTTGGACAAGGGTGCGAAATATTCGGTCGCGAAGGAAATCGGCACGACTGTCGGAAACCCCGGCATTAGGCTTGAGTTTGCCTCTGCGCGCGGTCAAGTTGACCGCCGGAGGAGCGCCATGCCCGAAGCTCGGATCAGATTTGCCGCCAGCCGCGCCCCCGCCGCAATCGAGGCGTTTGCCGCCCTGACCGCGCGCTATGGCCAGGCGGATGCGCGGGTGGCGACCGTTATCGTGGCGCTGGGCGGCGACGGGTTCATGCTGCAAACCCTGCACAGCCTGACCAGGCGAGACCTGCCGGTCTACGGCATGAACTGCGGCACCATCGGCTTTCTGATGAATTCCTATGGGGCGGACGCACTGAGCGAACGTATTGGCGAGGCCGAGGAGACGGTGATCAACCCGTTGTCGATGCGGGCTGTGAATACCAAGGGCCGGGTCACTGATGCGCTGGCGATCAACGAGGTGTCCTTGCTGCGGCAGGGGCCACAGGCGGCCAAGCTGCGCATCATCGTGGACGGGCGCGAACGGCTGACGGAACTGGTCTGTGACGGGGCGCTGGTGGCGACACCTGCGGGATCGACGGCGTATAACTATTCCGCACATGGGCCAATCTTGCCGATCGGGTCCGACGTTCTGGCGCTGACCGCGATGTCGGCGTTCCGGCCTCGCCGGTGGCGCGGGGCGTTGCTGCCGTCATCTGCCCTTGTGCGGTTTGAAGTGCTGGAGGCTGAAAAGCGCCCCGTGATGGCGGATGCCGACAGCCGGTCTTCGGTGCGCGACGTTCTGAGCGTCGAAGTGCGGTCAGACCCGTCGATCACGCATCGATTGCTGTTTGACCCCGGCCACGGGCTGGAAGAACGGCTGATCGGCGAGCAATTTACCTGACGCGATCGGCTCGGCCTTGCGGGCGACCATGCCTGTCAGGTTTTGGCCCAGCCTTCGATCTTGCGGTAAAGCGTTGACGGGGCCAGGTCCAGGATGCGCGCGGCCTTGGGCACCGATCCCCCGCAGGATGCAAGCGTCGCCTCGACCACTTCACGTTCGATCTCGGCCAGGGTCTTGCCGACCAGTTGCCCAACGGTCAGATCGTCGGTTTGTGCTGCGGCAACCGTGGTCGGGCCCGCCCATTTTCCCGCTGGCGGCACCAGATCGTCGGGCAGCATGCGCATGGTCACGAAGGTCCCGTCATTCAGCACCACGATGTTGCGGATGACGTTCAGCAACTGGCGCACATTGCCGGGCCAAGGCAGACGCCGGAAAAGTTCGGCCACATCCAGATCAAGTGCGCCGAACGCGCGCCCCTCTTCGGCCGCGAAATGCACAAGGGCAGCGGTGGCAATTTCAAGCACGTCGTCGCTGCGTTCGCGCAAGGGTGGCATGTGTATCGGCACCACGAAAAGCCGGTAGTAAAGGTCTTCGCGGAAAAGCCCGCGCCGCACCGCATCAAGCGGGTCACGGTTGGTCGCGCAGACGATGCGGACATTCACCTTGCGGGGCTTTGTGGCACCCACGGGCTGCACCGTCGAGGTTTGCAGAAACCGGAGCAGCTTGGTCTGCAAGGCCGGGGCCATTTCGCAGATTTCATCGAGGAAAAGCGTGCCCCCATCCGCCGCTGCCGCCGCACCCGGCTTGTCGGCAATGGCCCCGGTAAAGCTGCCCTTCACATGGCCGAAAACTTCGGATTCCAGCAGATCCTGCGGAATGGCGCCGCAGTTGAGCGCAATGAAGGGGCCATTGGCGCGGTTCGATCCGGCATGAACGGCCAGCGCACACAATTCCTTGCCGGTGCCGCTTTCGCCGGTGATGAAGACGGTGGCCATGGATGTCGCGACCGATGCGATCTTGGACTTTATGCGGATCATTGCATCCGAGGACCCGATGAAGGTGCCAGAGGTTGCTTCGGTCGTCTGCATGGGCAGGCCGGGAACGGCGCGATCCTGCAAGTGTGCCGCGCGCAGGCGGGGGGCGCGCGCGGGGCCGGGTTTGACCGCATTGCGTACCGCGTCCAGAAAGCGGATCTCGTCAAAGGGCTTGACCAGAAATTCGGTCGCACCGGCGCGCATTGCCTCGACCGCCTTGTTGATCGACCCATTGGCGGTGATGACGATGATGCGGCTGTCGTGCCGCACGCCCAGCATTTCCTGCATCAAATCAAGGCCGTCGCGGTCCGGCAAGATCAGGTCAAGCAACACCAGATCAAATTCTATATCGCGAAATAGCCTCAGGCCGTCGGCGGCGTTGTCGGCCAGATGAACGGTGTGCCCCGCGCGTTCAAGGATTGCACGGTAGATGATCTGCAGCGATGCCGTATCCTCGATCAAGAGGATTGTCGTGGCGCGCGCAGACCGTGCGGCGGGCGTGGTGCTCATTGCCCGGAACTTTCGGGGGCATTGGCAGCGGACAACCGCCAATCATCAAGTTCGCTTATCAGGCGCGCCGTCAGGTTTCCGACATGCAGCACAAGATCGTCTTGCCCCGCGTCGCCACCAGCCTGCAGCGCCGTGGTCAGGCGGCGCGCGGCATCTTCCAACTCGGATGCAGCGAAGGTTCCCGCAAGCGCAATCAGACTGTGTGCGGCGCGCTGGGTCGCCTGCTGGTCGCGCGACCGTCCAGTCGCGCGCAGCGTCTGCAGCGCCGATCCCAGATCAGCATGGACCTGACCAAGAAATGCCTCGGCGCGCGCTTGGCCCACAACACCCAGCACATGCAGCAGTGTTGGCTTGTGCAAAAGTGGCGTCAAAGCCGTGGGGGCAGCTGCCGGGGTCATGCGCAAAGAGCCGACATCTTGTTTCATAACCCGCACACGTTACCCAAGCGGTCTGCAATGTCCAGTCGGGCCGTGGAGTTAGACATCAGGACCCGGGGTCGCGCGCCAACCCCAGGCTGCGCAGGGCCAACGTAATCTCGTCCAGAATGGCAGGGTCGTCGATGGTGGCGGGCATTTTCCAGGTCTGACCATCCGCGATCTTGACCATGGTTGCGCGCAGGATCTTGCCCGACCGGGTCTTGGGCAGGCGATCCACGACAACGGCCCGCTTGAAATCCGCGACAGGGCCGATCTTGTCGCGCATCAGGGCGACGCAATCGCGCACGACATCTTCGGGTGTGCGGGTCGTGCCTTTGTTCAGGCACAGAAATCCCAAGGGCGATTGGCCTTTCAGCGCGTCGGCGACCCCGATCACCGCGCATTCGGCGACATCCTTGTGACCGGCCAGAACCTCCTCCATGGCCCCCGTGGACAGGCGGTGACCCGCCACGTTGATCACGTCATCGGTGCGCGCCATGATGTAAAGATAGCCATCCGCATCGACATAACCTGCATCGCCCGTCTCGTAGAACCCCGGGAAGTGCGACAGATAGCTTTTGTGAAACCGGTCTTCGGCGTTCCACAAGGTCGGCAGCGTCCCGGGTGGCAGCGGCAGGCGGATCGCGATGGCCCCCAGCGTGCCTGCGCTGACCGTGTGCCCGCCTTCGTCCAGGACCTGTACGTCAAATCCGGGCATCGGCACCGAAGGCGAGCCGATTTTGACCGGCAAGGCGCCCAAACCCAGCGGATTGGCGGCGATGGCGTAGCCCGTTTCGGTCTGCCACCAATGGTCGATGACGGGCACGCCCACATGGGCCTGCGCCCAATGAATGGTGTCAGGATCGGCCCGCTCGCCCGCCAGATAGATCGCCTGCAGGTTCGACAGGTCGTGGTCGCGCACCAACAGGCCCTGCGGATCCTCGCGCTTGATGGCGCGAAGGGCCGTGGGGGCGGTAAAGAAACTGCGCACCCGGTGTTCGGCCATCACCCGCCAGAAGGCGGCGGCATCGGGCGTACCGACGGGCTTGCCCTCGTAAACAACCGTGGTGCAGCCTGCGATCAGCGGGCCGTAGACGATGTAGCTGTGCCCGACGACCCAGCCCACATCCGATGCCGCCCAGAACACGTCGCCCGGCCCGCAATTGTATATCGCGCGCATCGTCCAGTTCAGTGCGACCAGATGCCCGGCAGTGGGACGCACGACGCCCTTGGGCGCGCCCGTGGTGCCCGAGGTATACAGGATATAGGCCGGATGACTGCCCTCGACCGGTACGCATTCGGCAGGTTCCACGCCGTACTGGAATTCATGCCAGGCCAGGTCTCGGCCCGGGGTCAGCTTTGCAACCTCTTGTTCGCGCTGAAAGATCACGCAGAAATCGGGTTTGTGGGTGGCCATGTCGATGGCGGCATCGAGGAGGGGTTTGTAATGGACCACGCGCGAAGGTTCGATCCCGCAAGAGGCGGCAATGATCGCCTTGGGTGTACAATCGTCGATGCGTACGGCCAGTTCGGCGGCGGCAAATCCGCCGAACACGACCGAATGGATGGCCCCAAGCCGCGCGCAGGCCAGCATCGCCTCCAACGCTTCGGGGACCATCGGCATGTAGATGATGACGCGGTCGCCTTTGGTGATGCCCTTGGCCTTGAGAGCACCGGCCAGTCGCGCAACCCGGGTTTGCAACTCGCCGTAGGTGATGACGTGCTTGGTGCCGGTCACCGGGCTGTCATGGATAATGGCGGGTTGCTTTCCACGCCCGGCGAGGACATGGCGATCAACCGCGTTCCAGCACGTGTTAACCTGCGTATCGGTGAACCATTCGTAGTAGGGCGCGCGGGTGGAATTCAGGGCGCGGATCGGATGGGTCACCCAGTCGATGCCGTCAGCGGCCTGCAGCCAGAACCCCTCGGGGTCTTGCTGCCATCGCTCGTACACCTGCGCATAGGTCATCGCGTTCTCCCCCCGCTGATCGCTCCTGCCCGTGTTGTTACGGCAGGAACGGCCGCCCATGCAACGCTGTTACCGGAAACAGGAGGAGGGGAATTTGCATATATTTTGGGAATCGGCCGCACGACTTTGCAAATGCCGCGGATGTATCCTATTTTCGATGCTCGCCCGCCTGACTTTGCAAATCAAACGTGTCCGGGCGGGCGTTTCACGGCCCAATCGTCTATTTGACGACAAGCCAGCAATTGCCAAGCCGATGATTGCCGCCAAGGGCAGAAGTCCAACGAACTGCCGCCATTCAGCGCCACGGAACTCCATCACCGTTACTCCTGCCCGGCCGAGCAGTGCCGCCAAGATCATGGCCTTGCGGCGGTCGTTTTGAGTATAAGGTCCCTATGTTCCCTCACCCATAATGCGCGACCGGCGTCCCTGCTATCGCCGACACGTTCAGCAGTCCCCGTGCGGTGATCGAGGGGTTCACGATATGCGCCTTGTTGCCCATGCCCATCAGGATCGGTCCCACCTCCAGCCCGTCGGCCTTCATCTTCAGGATGTTGCGCACCCCCGATGCCGCATCGGTGGAGGCGAATACCAGGACATTGGCGGCCCCTTCGAGCCGTGAATTGGGGAAAATCCGGTCGCGCAGCGCCTGATCCAACGCGGCGTCGACGTTCATCTCGCCCTCATAGCAGAAATCGGGCTCTCGCTGGTCCAGCATTTCAAGGGCGGCGCGCATCCGAAGTGCGTTGCCGGTATCCATGTTTCCGAACTGGCTTTGGGTGCAAAGCGCTATCTTGGGCACCAGACCAAAGCGCCGGACGTGGCGGGCGGCGCCGATCACGGTCTGCATGATCTGGTTGGGCGTCGGTTCGGCATTGATATGGGTGTCTGCGATAAATAGGGGGCCATCCTCCAGGATCATCAGGCTAAGCGCGGCCAAGGGATGCAAACCACCCCGCGCCAGGACCTGCCGGACATAGCCCAGATGCCACAGATACTGCCCGAACGTGCCGCAGATCATCGCGTCGGCTTCTTCGCGGTGGACCATGATCGCGGCGATGGCGGTGGTGTTGGTGCGCATTACCGCGCGGGCAATGTCGGGGGTTACGCCGCGCCGTGCCATCAGTTCGTGATAGGTGCCCCAATAGTCGCGGTAGCGCGGGTCGTTTTCTGGGTTCACCAGATGGAAATCCCGGTCCGGCCGGATCGGCAGGCCAGCCCGCTCGCAGCGCGCGGCAACCACGTCCGGGCGGCCTATCAAGATCGGAACATCGGTTGTTTCCTCCAGCATGGCGTTGGCGGCGCGCAGGACGCGTTCATCCTCGCCTTCGGCAAAGACGATGCGGCGGGTGACTTGGCGTGCCGCCTCGAACACCGGACGCATCAGCAGCGCGGATTTGAAGACTGACCCGTCGAGGCTGCGTTTGTAGGCGTCAAGATCGGCAATGGGACGCGTGGCGACACCGGTTTCCATCGCGGCGCGGGCCACGGCAGTGGCAACGACCCCCATCAGGCGGGGGTCAAAGGGTTTGGGGATCAGGTAATCGGCCCCGAAGCTGAGCGTTTCGGCGTGATAGGCCGCCGCCGCTTCGGCGCTGGTTGTGGCGCGTGCAAGGGCGGCAATGCCCTCGATGCAGGCAACCTCCATCGCCTTGTTGATCTCGGTCGCGCCAACATCGAGGGCGCCACGGAAGATGAAGGGAAAACACAGGACGTTATTGACCTGATTGGGAAAATCTGACCGGCCTGTGGCGATGATCGCCCCCGGCGCCACGGATCGCACGTCGTCGGGCAGGATTTCCGGCGTGGGGTTGGCCAGCGCAAAGACGATCGGACCGGGGGCCATGCGCGCGACCAGCTGCGGGGTCAGCACGCCGGGGCCAGAGAGGCCCAGGAAGAGGTCCGCGCCGTCGATCACGTCGGCCAGGGTGGCAGGCGTGGACCCTTGGGCAAAGGCGTTCTTTTGCGGCGTCATCTGCGCTGTGCGGCCGCTGTAAACCAGCCCGTCAAGGTCGCAAAGCCAGATATTCTTGCGTTGCACGCCCAACTTGACCAGCATCTCGAGGCAAGCGATCCCCGCCGCCCCGCCGCCGGTCGAGACGACCTTGATGTCGGCAAATGCCTTGCCCGCGACGATCAGCGCATTGGTGGCGGCTGCCCCGACCACGATCGCGGTCCCATGCTGATCGTCGTGAAATACCGGGATGCGCATCCGCTCGCGGCACAATTGTTCAACGATGAAACAATCCGGCGCCTTGATATCCTCAAGGTTGATCGCGCCAAAGGTAGGCTCCAGCGCGCAGACGATTTCCGCCAGCTTGACCGGGTCGGGTTCGTTCAACTCGATGTCGAAACAGTCGATATTGGCAAATTTCTTGAACAGGACGGCCTTGCCCTCCATCACCGGCTTGGAGGCCAAAGCGCCAATGTTTCCAAGGCCAAGGACGGCAGTGCCATTGGTCACGACACCCACAAGATTGCCACGGGTGGTGTAGCGGGCGGCGGTCGTGGGGTCGGACTTGATCTCCAAGCAGGCTTCGGCCACGCCGGGGGAATAGGCGCGCGCTAGATCGCTGCCGTTCGACAAAGGCTTGGTCGCGCGGATTTCGAGCTTACCGGGTTTGGGAAATTCGTGATAGTCGAGTGCCGCCTGCCGTGCCGCATCCTGCCGTTGATCTGACAACTTGCCCCCTTAGGCCAAAAGTAGTTTAGCCTTGAACCATATTTCTGCGGCCACCTGTCTGCGGATTGCCACGTACCGCATCTGGCCAGCTTGGCGCCATCAGATCATTCAGAACGCGCCGCTGCAAGCATCAAGGGCCTGCGCTGGCGTCTTGCCCTGCGCCCGAGGAAGGCAATCACCCGGGCGCCTTTCTGTGCGTTCGCTTGCATAACCGGCGCGGCATGGCCAATGTCTTTAGCAAGAGTTCAGGACAGGACGGGGATGCAATGACACTTCTTGCGGCGGCGACGGCGGTGCGTGACATGGCCTATGCGCCCTATTCCCGGTTCAAGGTCGGCGCTGCGTTGCGTGGTGCTGGCGGCAAGGTTTTTGTCGGCTGCAACGTTGAGAACGCCGCCTATCCCGAAGGCACCTGCGCCGAAGCCGGGGCAATTGCCGCGATGATCGCGGGCGGCGAGACGCGGATCGCCGAAATTCTGGTGATCGCGGATTGCCCGCGTCCGGTTCCGCCTTGTGGCGGTTGTCGCCAAAAGATTGCGGAGTTTGCGGGGCCGGATGTTGTGGTGACTTTGGCCACAACGGCAGGTGCGCAGGTGACGATGACGGTGGCCGACATGCTGCCCGGCGGGTTCAAGGCGGCGGACATGGACCCCGCGTGATGGATGCCCGCAGCATCATCACCAAGCTGCGCGATGGTACGACGCCGAGCGACAGCGAAATCAGCTGGTTCGCGGAGGGGCTCGCATCGGGTGAGGTGACGGATGCCCAGGCCGGGGCTTTCGCCATGGCGGTGGTGCTGCGCGGCTTGACCGATGGGGGACGGGTGGCCCTGACGCGGGCGATGCGGGATTCAGGGCAGGTCATGCACTGGGACCTGCCGGGTCCGGTTGTGGATAAACATTCCACGGGCGGGATCGGCGATTGCATCTCGCTGTTGTTGGCCCCGGCACTGGCGTCCTGCGGGGCTTACGTTCCGATGATTTCGGGCCGCGGTCTGGGTCATACCGGCGGCACGCTGGACAAGCTTGAGGCGATCCCGGGCTTTCGAACCGGCCTGACGCAGGACCAGTTTCGTCGCCAGTTGAGCGATGTTGGTTGCGCCATCGTGTCGGCCAGCGCGGAAATCGCCCCCGCCGACCGCCGCCTTTATGCGATCCGCGATGTGACGGGGACGGTGGAAAGCATCGATCTGATCACCGCCTCGATCCTGTCAAAGAAACTGGCATCCGGGTTGGAGGCTTTGGTGCTGGACGTCAAGGTCGGGTCGGGCGCCTTCATGAAAACGATGAAGGATGCGGAGGCACTGGCCCGGGCATTGGTCAGCACCGCACAAGGGGCCGGATGCATGACGACCGCCCTGATCACCGACATGAGCCAGCCCCTGGCCACGGCGGCGGGCAATGCGCTGGAGGTGATCGAGGTGATGGAGACGCTGACCGGCACATCGGTCAACGTGGCGCTGTGGGACCTGACCGTGCGCTTGGGTGGCGAAGTGCTGGCGCTTGCAGGGATCGCGCAGGACGCGGAGGATGGCGGACAACGGATCGAAGAGGCGCTGGAATCGGGCGCCGCCGTCGAATGCTTCGGCCGGATGGTCACAGCGCAGGGGGGGCCTGCCGATTTCACCGACCGCTGGCCCGACCGTCTGCCCTCGGCCCCTGTCATCCGCGAGGTGCCGTGCCTGGAGGATGGGTTTGTCACCGCCATCGACGGC
>JBKJVF010000073.1:0-2326 GCA_046589965.1 Paracoccaceae bacterium | reverse complement strand
GAGAGGGATTCGAACCCTCGAGACGGTTCCCCGCCTACACACTTTCCAGGCGTGCGCCTTCGACCACTCGGCCACCTGTCCGTGGCATCGCGTTTACACGCAAGGTCGGCGCGGGTTCAAGGGGGAACCGCCGTGACGCGAAAATCCTGTTGCAAAGGGTGTTGTTGCCACGTCTCCGCCGCTGACGTCGGCGAGTGATGCCGACGGGCGCCCAGGCGCTTCAGTCCGCCAATGTCAGGCTGACGCGGCGGTTCTGGCGTCCTTTTTTCTCGATCTTGCCAAGTTCCACCCGACCCACCTCGCCGGTGCGCGCGACATGGGTGCCGCCGCAAGGCTGCAGGTCGATCTGATCAGCTCCCTCACCGATGCGGATCAGGCGCACACGGCCCTGCCCTGTTGGCGGACGCACGGACATGGTCTTGACGAGTTCCGGGTTGGCCGCCAGATCGGCCTCGCTGATCCAGTCCTCGCGCAGGGGCAGGTCACGGTCGACCAGCGCATTCAGCGCGGCCTCGATCGCCTCGACGTCGTCGGGCGGGTCGGGCATGTCGAAATCAAGGCGACTGCGTTCCGATCCGATCTGTCCACCAGACACTGGTAGCGGGATCACCACAGACAACAGGTGAAGGGCTGTGTGCATGCGCATGTGGCGATAGCGGCGGCCCCAGTCCAGCACTTGACGCAGGTCCGCGCCGGTATCCGGCAGGGCAAGGGGTTCGGCAGGAACCAGACCGATCAAGCCGCCCTCGGCCTTGATTGTGGTGGCGATGGGCACGCGCCCGCCTGCCCAGACGATCCAGCCGCTGTCGCCCGGCTGTCCACCGCCTGTGGGGTAAAAGATCGACCGGTCGATCAGGACGGCCCCCTCGGCAGTGTGGCCGACGACACGCGCGGGTGCGTCTTGCAGATAGGCGTCAGCGCGAAAGAGCAGGACCGTCATGCGCCGGCCCCCTTGACGCGGCGCGGCGCATCGACCTTGGCCCCAACCTCGGCTGGGGTGGCGGGTCCTACCTCGCGCAGGCGAAAATCTCGCGCGACGTGCGAAAAGTCGATCTTTTCCGCCGCAAAGCGTCGGGCAATGTCATGGTTGATGTCGGACCGCACGTTCAGACTGAAGTTCACATCGCGCAGGATAACGCGGATTTCGAAATTCATCGTCTCGGTGCCAAAACCCATGAAGGCGATGATGGGCGGCGGGGTCAGCACGGCCATCGGCTGGGCTTCGGTGATCTCGCGCAACAGGCGTTCGACAAGGCGACTGTCGGCCCCGAACGGAACTGCCACCGGTACGATCAGCCGACCCGTCAGATTGAACCGCGTCCAGTTGGTGACGCGGCCCGTGATCAGGTCCGAATTGGGCACGATGACGTCGGATCGGTCAAAGGTCTGGATCCGGGTCGAGCGGACCGAGATCGACTTGACGATCCCCTGCACGGGGCCGACCTCGATCCAGTCGCCCTCCGATACGGGGCGTTCGATCAAAAGAATGACACCCGAGACAAAGTTCGACACGATGGTCTGCAGACCGAACCCGATCCCCAGTGACAGCGCGCCTGCGACAATCGCCAGACCGGACAGATCAATCCCTGCCGACCTGATGGCGATCAGTCCGGCAAGGAAAATGCCGATATAGCCCACGCCTGACACGATGGCGTTCTGGCCACCCTGATCCAGCGTCGTGCGCGGCAGGATGGACGTGCGCAAGGCGCCCTGAAAGAGCCGCGTCAACCCGTATCCGATGGCAAAGATGACACCAAAAAACAGGAACTCGGTCGGCGAGATGCGGGTGGTGCCAAGGTAGAACCCTTCGCGGAACCGGGTCCACAGTTCGGCCATGTCGACCACACGCGCGCCCCAGATCAGCGCAAAGACCGGCAGGGCCGCCAGCGTCAGGCCAAAGCTGATCAGCACCGGCAAAAGGGCATCCTGGCCGCCGTCCTCGCGCCCGGTAAAGAACCCGTACGCGTCCACGACCAACCGCTGCAGCGCGAGCAACAGTCCGACCAGCGCCAAAGACAAGGCGGCGGGATAAATCAGCGCCTCAGCCGCCGGGACATAGCCGAGCGCCCCGATCACCGGCGCCGCGACACCGACGACGATGGCGGCGCGGCCGATCAGCCCGATCAGCCGGTTGGCATAGCTGGCCGCATCAGACGCTGCCACATCGGCACGCGCATGACGGCGGAGCAGATGGCCCAGCCGCCAGACTACCAGCCCCGACAACGCAATCATCGGGTAAGACAGGACCGATGTCGCCCCGTCGCTGTAGCTTTGCGCGTCCATCGCGGCAAAGCGCAGCGCCTCGACCCCCATCAGCACGCCAAGA
>JBKJVF010000192.1:0-9708 GCA_046589965.1 Paracoccaceae bacterium | reverse complement strand
ACTGGATGCCACGCGTCCCGATATCCTGTGCCTCGCGGGCTTTATGCGCATCCTGACGCCCGGTTTCATCGCCCGCTACGAAGGCCGGATCCTGAACATCCATCCCTCGCTTTTGCCACTTTATCCCGGCTTGCACACCCATGCGCGCGCGATTGCGGCAAGCGATGTTCAGGCGGGGTGCACCGTCCACGAGGTCACCGCCGATCTGGATGCCGGCCCGATCCTGGGCCAGGCGCGCGTGCCGGTCCTGCAAGACGACACGCCCGATACGCTGGCGGCGCGTGTGCTACCCATGGAGCACCGCCTGTATCCGGCTGTCCTGCGCCGGTTTGCGGGCGGGGACCGGACGCCCGTGCTGCTTTAGCCTCGCGGCACCAGCGCCAGCGCCACCATCGCCGCCAGCGCCACGCCAAAGGTCACCGCGATCGTCACCCCGGCCCCAAGGCCCGCCAGCGCCAGCGACAGCGCGAACGGGGCCAATGCGCCGCTGGCCAGCCGCAGACCCGCAAGCACCCCCAGCCGCCCGGCATAGCCATCTGCCCCAAAGAGCGCGAGCGGCACCGTGCCCCGTACGATGCTGGTCAGCCCGCTGGCAAGGCCGAAGACGGTTGCAAAGATCATCGCCCCCGCAAGGCTGGTCGGCATCACCAGCAACAGACCCAAGGACAGCACCAAAAGCCCCCCCGACATCAGCGCCATCGTCATCGGATGCTGTCGGACGCCAAAGATCAGGTCGAGGACGCGCACCCCGACTTGTGCAGGGCCGAGCAATGTCCCCGCCACCACCGCTGCCGCTGCCGAAAGGCCGGTCGCCTGCAAGACCAGAACCCATTGCACGGTGAGTGCGGACAAGACGACCCCACCCAGCGAAAAGGCAATCGCCAGCCACAGCATGGCACGTCCCTGTCGATGGGAAGGCAACAGCGCCCCGGTCGCTGCAATTGTGGAGGGTCCGCTGATCACCACCTGCCGCCGCAGCGTCAAGTGCAGGGGCAGGCACACAAAAAGATGCAAGGCCGCAAAGATCAGGTAGGTTTCGCGCCAGCCGACACCCTCACCCAAAAGATGCGTCACGGGCCAGAAGACCGTCGAGGCAAAGCCCCCGATCAGCGTCATCAGCGTGATGGCCCGGCGCGCACCCGTAGCCCCGGCACTTTGCGCAAGCGCCGCAAAAGCCGCGTCATAAAGGACCATCGCCGACACCATCTCGACCAGGATCAGGGCGGCGACCAGCGTCAGAGGCCCCGTCGCCTGCGACAGCGCGACCAGTGCCAGCGCCGCGCCCACGGATCCCAGCGCCATCACCCGCCGCGCGCCATGCCGATCAATCGCGCGACCGGCCACAGGGGCAACCGCACCGCCCGCCAGCAAAGCCAGCGAAAACGCCCCGAAGGCAAATGGCATCGACACGCCAACCTCAGCTGTCAGCTGTTTGGCCAACACCGCAAAGGCGTAGTAAAGTGTGCCGTATCCCACGACTTGCGTGACACCAAGCGCAAGGATCGTTCGGGTGACGGGCGACAGCATCACGGGGGTGGCGAACCTTCAAAGCGACGAAACTGCGCGACCCTAGTATCGGTTGCGTAACCCTTGCATGACAGCGTTGTCGCGCCAAATCCAGTTTCGCCTTTCATTTGGCGGCTCTGCCAGCTAGGTCTGTCACGTCTGCGGGATGACCCCGCGCCAGAAAAAGGCGCCCGATGCGTACGATCACCACGACCGAAGACCTTGCCGCCTTTTGCACCGCCGCGAAGTCCGAAGAATACGTCACCATCGACACCGAGTTTCTGCGCGAGCGGACCTATTGGTCCAAGCTCTGCCTGATCCAGATGGCGCTGCCCGGGGAAGACGGCGATGCCGTCCTTGTCGACCCGATCGAGGGCGACCAGATGAGCCTGGAACCCCTTTATGACCTGTTCCGCCATCAGGCGACGGTCAAGGTGTTCCACGCCGCACGGCAGGATCTGGAAATCTTCTTTGTCGAAGGCAACGCTTTCCCGAAGCCCCTTTTTGACACCCAAGTCGCTGCCATGGTCTGCGGCTTTGGCGAACAGGTGGGTTACGAGACGCTGGTGAAACGGATCGCCAAGGCGAACCTCGACAAGACCAGCCGCTTTACCGACTGGTCGCGCCGTCCCCTGAGCGACGCGCAAAAAGACTATGCGCTGGCCGATGTGACGCATCTGCGCATGATCTACGAATTTCTGGCCGCACAATTGGCCAAGAATGGCCGTGCACCTTGGGTCGAAGAGGAATTGGGGATCCTGACCGATCCTGCGACCTATACCATTCATCCCGACGACGCGTGGCTGCGCATCAAGACGCGCACGACGTCCGGACGGTTTCTGGCGGTGGTGCGCGAACTGGCCCGCTTTCGCGAGGAATATGCCCAAGGCCAGAACGTGCCCCGCAGCCGCGTGATGAAGGACGATGCCCTGTTGGAACTGGCCTCGACCCGGCCCCAGTCGATGGAAGAACTCGGCCGGTCGCGCCTTTTGCTGCGCGAGGGGCGCAAGACCGAGATTGCCGAAGGCATCATGGCGGCCATCAAGGCCGGGATGGAGGTTCGCCCCGAGGACCTGCCTAAACCCGAACATGACCATACCCAGATGCAGGTGAACCCCGCCCTTGCGGACCTGCTGCGCGTGCTGCTGAAGGCGAAGTCCGAAACGCTGGGTGTGGCACCGCGACTGATCGCGTCCTCGGCGGACCTGGACGCCATGGCGGCGGGCGCGCGGGATGTGGAACCGATGAAGGGCTGGCGGCGCGAGGCGTTCGGCGATGATGCGCTGCGGCTGTGCCGGGGCGAAGTCGGCCTGGCCGCAAAGGGCAACGAGGTTCGCGTGGTCGCGCTGTAGGGCGGGGTTTGCCCCGCCGCCACGCTCAGCTTGCCATGAACCTCGAAGTTACCGCGCTGATGCGCGGGCGTTGGTTTTGCCCTGCACCACGATCCGGCTGATCTTGGCCATCTTTATGTCGCTGAAGGACGTCCCCACAGTCACGGTACGTGATTGCGGTGTGTTGACATCGGTGGGTGTGATCGGCGGCAACAAGCGGAATTCCAGCACAAGGACGCCATCCGCGTCGATGGGGAGTTCGATCAGCTCCGCCGCCCACCAGCCTTGGGTTGGCGTGAGGCCCGTGGCGCGCACGATGGCCCCGCCGGGAAAGGCATCGACCTGCATGTCAGTCACCGTCTCGACCAAGGGGCGGGGATCGGCATCGGGGTCAACCGCGACCTCGACCCGCTCTGCCGGGGCGGACCGTCCGAACCAGTTGAACGGGTTCAGGCGAGAGTCGCGAAGTCCCCCACAACTGGCCAGGGCCAAGGTCAAGGTCAGTGCCAGCGCCCAGCGTGCGGTCATAGCGATCACTCCCATTGCCTTGCCTCATTAGCCCGGCACGGACGGTTTGAAAAGCGCCCCGATGGATGCGGCGGGCCACTGATGCAGACTGGACGTTGGGCATCCGGCGCACTAGGTCAGACAAGCGATATCAGGAGCACCGGATGGCCACCCCCGCCTTTGAAGACCTGGTCGAAACCTTCGGCTTTCTGGACGACTGGGAGGACCGGTATCGCCATGTGATCGATCTGGGAAAGGCAATGTCCCCCCTGGACGACAGCTTTAAGGTGCCTGCGCTCAAGGTCGATGGCTGTGCAAGCCAGGTGTGGCTGCGCCCACTGGTGGACGCCGACACGTTCGATTTCGAGGGGGAGTCCGATGCGATGATCGTGCGTGGTCTGATCGCGGTCCTGCATGCGCTCTATGCCGGGTTGTCCCCGGATCAAGTGCTGGCCGTCGACGCCCCGGCAGAGCTGGCCCGGCTTGGGCTGGACCAGCACCTGTCGGCGCAACGGTCAAACGGGGTGCGCGCGATGGTGGCGCGCATCCGGCAGGTGGTGGCCGCCTAGGCGCGGCTCAGCCCGGGGCGAGGTCAGACCGGCGTGACGGTAACGCTGGGGTAGAACGCAAGATGGCCTGCAATGCCTTCGAGGCCGGCCTTGGGTGTCTCATAGGTCCAGACTGCATTGTCGAGCCGCCCGGTCGGGGTCACCACGGAATAATAGTTTGCGACACCTTTCCACGGGCAGCTGGTGGTGCGTGTGGTGCGTTCCAGCTTTGCCATGTCCATGTCGGCGCGGGGGACATAAAGCACCGGCCCGCCGCCGCCTTCGCGCAATTCGACCGCGTGCTCTGTCGTGCCAAGGACGGTGTCGCCCGCGCGCACGACACGCGCGCCGGATGCGGGCTGCAAGATGATATGATCGGCCATCGTATGCTCCTGTCAGGCTTGCCTTGGATATGGCGCGGCTGTGCGATCTGTCAAATGGCAGCGCAGGCCGCGCGGCAGAAGTCGAGCGCGGCTGGCGACAGGCGCGGGCCCAGTTTGTCCAGAACCTCGGCGTGATAGGCGTTGATCCAGGCGCGTTCGCCCGGCGCCAGCATCGCCCCGACGATCAGGCGGCGGTCAAGCGGCACATAAGTCAGCGTCTCGAACGCCAGTTGCACACGATCGTCTGCGCCCGGCAGGGCGGGGGCGGGGATCACAACGATCAGGTTTTCGATCCGGATGCCAAATGCGCCTTCGCGGTAATAGCCCGGCTCGTTGGACAGGATCATGCCAGATTCCAGCGGCACGTCCGATATGCGGGAAATGCGCTGCGGACCTTCATGGACCGACAGGAACGCCCCGACGCCGTGCCCAGTGCCATGGTCGAAATCCATGCCCGCCATCCACAACGCCGCACGCGCCAGCGGATCGAGATCGCGCCCGGCCAGCCCTTTGGGCCAGCGCGCGCGGCTGATTGCGACCATTCCCTGCAAGACGCGGGTAAAGCAGTGCCGCGCCTCGTCCCCCGGATCGCCGATGGCGACGGTGCGGGTGATATCGGTGGTGCCGTCGATGTATTGCGCGCCGCTGTCGACCAAAAGCAGTTCGTTCTGACGGACTGCCCGGTTGGTCGCTTCGGTCACGCGGTAATGCATGATCGCACCATGTGGTCCTGAGCCGCAGATGGTGTCAAAACTGATGTCGTGCAGCGCGTTTGTCGCCCGGCGAAACCCCTCCAGCGCCGAAACGACGGCAATTTCGGTCAGCTGTCCCTTGGGGGCCGCATCGTCGAGCCAGCAGAGAAATTCGGTCATGGCCGCACCGTCGCGCAGATGCGCCTCGCGGGTGGCAGCAATCTCGGCGGCGTTCTTGCAGGCTTTGGGCAGGCGGCACGGATCATCGCCCCACTGGACAGCGATGCCCGCGGCCTCCAATTCCTGCGATACGGCAAGGGGTGCGGTCCCGCGGTCGACGCGGACAGGACCAGCCAACATCCGCAAGGCCGGAACGAAGCTGTCCGGCAGGCCAAGCGCGACCTCGGGGCCAAGGTGATCGCGCAAATCCGCATCGAACTTGCCCGGGTCGGCAAAAAGCGTGACCCGCGCGTCATCGTGCAGGATCGCAAAACCGTGCAGGATCGGGTTGCGCGGAACATCCGCGCCACGGATGTTCAAAAGCCAGCACAGACTGTCGGGCAGGGTAATGACGGCAGCCTTTTGCCCCGCCGCGCGCAGGGTTTCAGCCAGCCGGGCCCGTTTGTCGGCACTCGCCTCCCCGGCAAGCGCAACCGGGTGAGCAAAGGCACGACCCTGCGGTGGTGCTGGTTGGTCGGGCCAGATCGCATCCACCAGATTTGATATTGGCAAAAGGGTTACGCCGCAATCCTGAAGTGACGTCTGAAGTTTCTCGATCTCATCCTTGGTATGTAGCCAGGGGTCAAATCCGATTACGCCGGCCTTTAGTTTGTCCTTGATCCAGTCGGCAGGCTTGGTTTCTGGCCAGGCGACCGGTGTGAAATGGCCGAGGTCAACCTGGGCCTTGACCTGAACCCGGTAACGCCCGTCGATAAAGACGCCCGCAATGGCGGGCAGGACGATGCAGAACCCCGCAGACCCGGTGAACCCGGTGAACCACTGAAGGCGTTCATCGCGCGCGGCGACGTATTCGCCTTGATGGGCATCGGCGCGCGGGATCATGAAACCGGCAAGGCCCTGTTCGGCCAAAGTCTTGCGCAGGGCGGCGAGGCGAGGCGGGCCCTGATCGGGTGCGGCTGGGCTGTCAAAGGTCTGAAACATGGGTCTGGTCCCGTCCGCGAGGTGTGGATCAAGGCCCCGGTCCGCGCCAGGGCACGACTGTTCTATCCTGTCCGCCGCATCCCCAGCGCGCGGGCGCGCTTTTTAGGGTCAACCTCGAACAGGCCTGCCAGCTGTTCGGTCATTGCCCCGGCCAGCTGCTCCACATCGGTGATGGTGACCGCACGCTGGTAATAGCGCGTCACGTCATGGCCGATGCCGATCGCAATCAGTTCCACCGCCCGGCGACGTTCGACCATCGCGATCACATCCCGCAGGTGTTTTTCCAGGTAGTTCGCGGGGTTGACCGACAAAGTTGAATCGTCCACCGGCGCGCCGTCGCTGATGACCATCAGGATCTTGCGGGCCTCGGGCCGCGCATTCAGTCGCCGGTGCGCCCATTCCAGCGCCTCGCCGTCGATGTTTTCCTTGAGCAAACCTTCCTTCATCATCAGACCAAGGTTTGGCCGCACTCGTCGCCACGGCGCATCGGCGGATTTATAGATGATGTGGCGCAGGTCGTTCAGGCGGCCGGGGGCCTGCGGGCGCCCCTGGGCCAACCAGCGTTCCCGCGATTGCCCGCCCTTCCAGGCGCGGGTGGTAAAACCAAGGATTTCCACCTTGACCGAGCAGCGTTCCAGCGTGCGGGCCAGCACATCCGCGCAGATCGCGGCGATGGAAATCGGCCGCCCCCGCATGGAGCCGGAGTTGTCGAGCAGCAGCGTCACGCACGTATCGCGAAACTCGGTGTCCTTTTCGCGCTTGAAGGACAGCGGCGTGGTCGGATTGGCCACAACACGGGCGAGGCGGCCAGCGTCGAGTGTGCCTTCCTCCAAATCAAATTCCCATGACCGGTTCTGCTGGGCCTGAAGGCGGCGCTGCAACTTGTTGGCAAGGCGGCTGACGGCCCCTTTCAGGGGTTCCAGCTGTTGGTCCAGATAGGCGCGCAGACGTTCCAGTTCGGCCGGTTCGGCCAGTTCTTCGGCCTTGATTTCTTCATCGAAATCAGTCGCGTAAACGGTATAGTTCGGATCGGCATCGGAATAGGCGGCGGGCGGCGGCGGTTCCAGCGGGGCCTCACCCTCGGGCAGTTCGGCCTCGTCGCCCTGCTCCATATCGGCGGAGTCTTCCATCGAGACCTGTGCTTGGGACTGGTCCTGCTGATCTTCCTGGCTTTGTTCAGGCGATGCTTCGTTGTCCTCGCCCTCGTCCTGCTGATCGCCCGCGCTGTCGGGGCTGTCCTGATCCTCTTCGGCATCGTCGCCCATGTCGTCGTCTTGCGGCGCGTCGGGGTCATCGCCAAGCTGGTCGCCGTAGCCAAGGTCGGCGATCACTTTGCGGGTCAGACGCGCAAAGGCGGCCTGATCAGTCAGCGCGTGGTCGATGTCGCCAAGGCTGCCGGCGGCCTGATCTTCGATGAACCCGCGCCAGAGGTCTGACACATTGGCCGCAGCAGCGGGCAGGTCGCGCCCTGTCGCCAGTTGCCGCACCAGATAGCCCGCAGCCACAGCCAGTGGCGCATCGGCACGTTCGCGGATTTGGGCGTAACCCTTGCGATCTGCCTCATGCGCGATCTTGGCATCGATGTTTCCGGCCGTTCCCGGCATGGCGCGGGCCCCCACGGCCTCGCAGCGTGCAGTTTCCATGGCCTCATAGATATCGCGCGCCAAAGGACCTGTCGGGACATAGCGGGCGGCCGTCGCTTCGTCATGAAACTTGCGGCGGAGCGCAAAGGCGTCGGCCGTGCCACGGGCCAGCAGCACCTCGTCGCGGGTCATGCGGCGGCTGACCTGGGGCAGGCGGATGCCTTCGGCGGACATGCCTGCGGGATCGACCGAAAAGGTCACCGTCATGTCGGGATCATCCGCCATGGTGCGTGTGGCCTCGGCCAGCGCCTTTTTGAACGGATCAGCGGGGTTGTCGGTGGGTTTGGTCATGATGCAGATAAAGCACTGCGGCGGGGCGGGGGCAAGTCATCCGTGCAGGAACGCACAGGCCCGGCGCGACAGCGCGGAATTGGCCCGGGAGCAGGTCTCCTTACATAAGGCGCAGAGTGAATGCCGATAGTGTGAAGGATACCTCCCATGGCCACGAAACCGAAAATTGCCCTGATCATCGGGTCGACCCGCACCACCCGATTTGCCGATATTCCCGCTCAGTGGATGCTGGCGCAGGCCAAGGCACATGGGGGCCTTGATGTCGAAATCGTCGACCTTCGCGACTTTGCCCTGCCGATGTTTGATGAACCGGCGTCGAACGCCTACGTGCCTTCATCGAGCCCCGCAGCTGTGGCCTGGCAGAAAAAGATCGCCGAATTTGACGGCTACATCTTCGTTGTGGCCGAGTATAACCACTCAGTCACCGGCGCGCTGAAGAACGCCCTGGACCAAGCCTATGTCGAATGGGCGAAAAAGCCGATGGCGGCGATTGCCTATGGCAGCATGGGCGGCGCCCGCGCGCTGGAGCATCTGCGCGGCATTGCGGTGGAACTTCAGATGGTGCCAGTGCGCAACGCCGTTCACATCGGCGGCGGCGATTTCTGGAAAGTGCATCCCGGCATGGGCGGTTCAGGCAATCTGGCCGACATCGAAGCCGCACTTTTGCCATCGGCCAAGGCCACGCTGGACGACGTCGTCTGGTGGGCGGGTGCCACGATGGCGGCCAAGGCCTGATCTAGGACAGACCAATCAGGTCGGCGCAGGCTTGCAAAAGCTGCGCCGACCTTTTTTCTGCGGCTGTATCCTGCGCAAAATAGGCCCGGTCCAGCAGCGCCCGCTGCGCCACCTTTGCCTCGATCCGCCAGCCCATCGCGGTTTTGGCCATTCCTTTCGGCATCACCGCCGCGACCAGTTCCAGCATCGCATCACGGCTTTGCGACGATATGTCCGAAGCCGGGCTATCCACGATCCACTGATGTTCCACCAGCGCGGAATACCGCCCCGCGCAGACGGCAAAGGTGCGCAGATCGGGGGCGGTGTCGGACAAGGCGACAGATGCCTGGGTCAGCATGGCGAGACCCAGCAGGATGGTCCGGAAACTGGTTTTCCAAACGCCCATGATCTGGACATTAGGTCACGAAATTCGCCCAAAATTAGGGCGAAAAGAAAACATTTTCACAGTGATGTGCGGACGCTACGCCATCAGCCGGCGTGCAGTCGTCAATCGGATCGTGAGGCGATCACTTCATCGCCATGCTGGCCGCACTTTCCGGCAGTTCCTCGGCAAAGCAGCGCTGGTAGAACTCGGCCACCGTTTGCCGCTCCAGCTCGTCGCATTTGTTCAGGAAGGTCAGCCGGAACGCATAGCCCACATTGCGGAAAATCTCGGTGTTCTGGGCCCAGTTCAGCACCGTCCGGGGGCTCATCACGGTGGAGAGGTCCCCGTTCATGAAGGCCGTCCGCGTCAGGTCGGCGACGGTCACCATCTGGGAGATCGTCTTGCGGCCCTTTTCGGTGTTGTAATGCGCGTTCTTGGCCAGAATGATCGCGGCTTCGGCGTCATGGGACAGATAGTTCAGCGTCGCCACAAGGCTCCAGCGGTCCATCTGCGCCTGGTTGATCTGCTGGACGCCGTGGTAAAGCCC
>JBKJVF010000108.1:0-8729 GCA_046589965.1 Paracoccaceae bacterium | reverse complement strand
CTGAAGCCCCCGCGCCAGGATGACGCTGGCAAAGAAATTGACGTGAAACACATGCCCCCAAGTCCTGAGGTCAGTGTCGAGCGTGGACAGGCGCGCGCCCCCCGGCCGCTTGGGGCTGATCCCGGCATTGTTGACCAGTGCATGGACCAGACCGCCGACCTTTGCCTTGATCGTCTCGATCGCCTCGATGGTCTTGCCCGGATCGGCCAGGTCGATCTGGATATGGTTGTCCTCGCCCCCCGGCCAAGGACAGCGCGGATCAAACGGCTGGCGCGAACAGGTCAGCACGCGCCACCCTTCGGCCCCGAATCGCTTTACGGTCGCATGGCCGATGCCCCGGCTAGCCCCTGTCAGGACAATGGTCTTCTGATCGGCCATGTTGGGTCCCCTTTGCGAATACCTTAGGTTTATCATTAGGAAGCGGCAAGGCGCACATAACACCCTGTCCGAATGAGACTGCGCTGAGTTCGGACAAATGGCTGGCGCGCCTGTCCGACTTGGCGCTGATGGTAGAGATCACGCAGCCTTTGTCTTGGCATGACCATACAAAGCCGCTAATCGGGCATGAACACTTGGGAGTTCGCCCCGATGAAACAGCAGACCTTGACCATGCAAGACGCAATGAACACCGCCAAGATGCTGTCCGAGGCGCTGCCTTACCTGCAGCGTTATGGCGATGCAGTGGTGGTCGTGAAATTCGGCGGCAACGCCATGGGTGACGATGCGGCGATGGCGGAATTCGCGCGCGACATCGTGCTGATGCGACAAGTCGGCGTGAACCCCGTCGTGGTGCATGGCGGCGGTCCGATGATCAACGAGATGCTGGAAAAGTTGGGCATCAAGTCGACATTCGTGCGCGGCAAGCGGGTGACGGACAAGGCCACGGTGCAGGTCGTGGAGATGATCCTGTCGGGTCTGGTCAACAAACGCATCGTGCAGGCGATCATGGATGCCGGGGGCCGCGCCGTCGGGATTTCCGGCAAGGATGACGACCTGATGGTCTGCGAGGTGGACGATCCCGAACTTGGCTTTGTCGGACGGCCGGTGGAGATGAACGTTCAGGTCCTGCGCGACCTTTACACAGCCGGTATTATCCCGGTGGTGGCACCTGTGGCGACGGGCATGGCCGATAACGAGACGTTCAACGTGAACGGCGACACTGCGGCGGGGGCAATTGCCGGGGCGTTGCAGGCGGACCGGTTGCTGCTGCTGACGGATGTGGCGGGGGTCAAGAATGCCGCAGGGCAAGTCATGACCAACATCACGCCCGAGGAGATCCGTCAGATGACCGCAGATGGCGTGATCGCGGGCGGCATGATCCCAAAGACCGAAACCGCGCTGAAGGCACTGGCCGAGGGCGTGCGGGCGGTGACGATCCTTGACGGGCGCATCCCCAATGCCTGCCTGTTGGAGTTGTTCACCGACCATGGCGCGGGGTCACAGATCCGGTCAACCGAACCAAGGGTCAAGCCGCGCGTCCGGCGCTGATTTTGGGCAGTCAGAAAGGGCCGCGGTTGGGCGATGTGACGCTTGTGGGATTGGCAGAGCGGCTGGCCCCTCATCGGCTGCAGGTGCTGGGCGGGTTTGCTTGCGAGGGTGAGTTCGATCTGCCCAAGGACACCCGGACGCTGGTGCTGATCGGACCGGCAGAACCCGGATACTGGGCACATGTGCAGGCGCAGCCCGAATGGGGTGGCCCCGATCCCATCGACCGCTGGTCGCGGCGAGTGATCGGCAGGATCGCCTGTGATCTGGGGGCCAAGGCGCTGTTTCCGTTTGGTGGTCCGCCCTGGCAGCCTTTTTACACTTGGGCTTTGCGCAGCGGAACCGTGTGGGAAAGCCCGGTGCGGTTGCTGGTGCATGAGGAGCAAGGGCTGATGGTCAGCTTTCGGGGCGCGCTGGCGTTGAAAGAGGCTGTGGCACTGCCGGGTGCGATGGTGCGTCCCTGTGACAGTTGTGCCAAGCCCTGCCTGACCGCCTGCCCGGTGGGTGCCTTGACCAGCGCGGGCTATGACGTGCCGCGGTGTCACAGCTATCTGGACAGCGCGCCGGGGCAGGATTGCATGGGGCAGGGATGTGCCGTGCGGCGCGCTTGCCCGCTGTCCCAGACCTATGCAAGGATGGCGGAGCATTCCGCCTATCACATGAGGCAATTTCACAGATGAAGCGGCTGATCCTGACGCGCCACGCCAAATCCAACTGGGACGATCCGCTGGTGCTGGATCATGACCGCCCTTTGAACGATCGGGGCAAGGCGGCGGCGGCCGATCTGGGCCAATGGCTGGCGAGCCGGGGCTATGTGCCCGATGAGGTCTTTTGTTCAGACGCCCTGCGCACCCGCAAGACCTGGTCCGGGATCGCACCCGCATTGCCCGGCTCGCCGGTGCTGGAACTGAAGCCGGCGCTTTATCATGCGGGTCCTGACGTCATGCTGGCGGTGTTGCGGCACGGGCATGGGGGCACCGTGATGATGATCGGGCACAATCCCGGCATCGCGGAATTTGCGGGGCGGCTGGTGGCGCAGGCCGTGCCCAACCCCGACTTTGCCCGTTATCCAACAGGGGCCACGCTGGTCGTCGACTTCGTCGCTGACAGCTGGGCCGAGGTCGGATTCGGTCAGGGCATCCTGGTCGATTTCATCATCCCGCGCGAGATCGTGGCCTGAGCATGTCCCATGGTGGGACATCTTTCGGGCGTCAATGATTTCAAATACTTGACAGGCTCTTGTTAACGAGCCGGTAAGGTTTGACCACGCAAGTCCGAGGCGATCCGATTCTGGCCAGCGCTTGCGCTGTGCCGGGGATTGGGGCATCTGCATGTAAACGCGATACGAGACAAAGGCGATCACCATGGATTACGGAAAATCGGGCAACCCCAAACTTGGCAAGCACGAGCCGCACAACAAGGAAGGTGCGAAGGGGGATGCAAAGCCTGTCAAAGGCGCGCGTCCGAGCAAGGAAGAGTTGCTGGCACGGATGAAGGCGGCGACGGAGGCGAAGGCAAAAGGCTGAGGCCTTGCCGGTCACGCACACTTTCTAGTGCGGGCGCGATGGCACGTCAGTCGCCCTTCATCAGCGCGTGCATCAGGGATACAACCATAGGCCAGCCGAACAGGCAGGCCGACAACAGACTGGAAAAGATAACGTTGGCGGCAGTGGGGCGCGCAGCATCTTCGAACAGCCACGGCGCCATTCCAATCAGTCCGACCGTCTGCGTGCAGACCAGAGCCGCAACCATCAGCTTTCTTGCCCTAATGGACCTGCCGGGGCCAAAGAAAGCAAGATGGAGGCCCAAGAGGATCAGCGGGGCGCATATTCCGAACATGCCGAATACCGCGAAAGACCAATTGTAGCCACTGGGAGAAGGCTCTCCCAAAATGAACACCATGCCGATGGCGTAATAGGCGACCACAAACAAAGCCAAGGCCAATCCGCCGATGGTGCGAAGTGGCCCGGGCATTTATTATGGCGGTCAGTGGCCCAGAATCTGCGACAGGAAGAGTTTCGTCCGCTCGCTTTTGGGATTGTTGAAGAACTCTTTCGGCTCGTTCTGTTCCACGATCTGGCCCTGATCCATGAAGATCACGCGGTTTGCGACGGCCTGGGCAAAGCCCATCTCGTGCGTCACACAGAGCATGGTCATGCCCTCTTGTGCGAGTTCAATCATCGTATCCAGCACCTCCTTGATCATCTCAGGGTCAAGGGCGGAGGTCGGTTCGTCAAACAACATGATGCGGGGTTTCATGCACAGCGACCGCGCGATGGCGACGCGCTGTTGCTGGCCGCCGGACAACTGACCGGGGTACTTTTTGGCCTGTTCGGGGATCTTCACCTTGTTCAGGAAATGCATCGCGACCTCTTCGGCCTCGCGCTTGGGGGTCTTGCGGACCCAGATCGGCGCGAGGGTGAGGTTTTCGAGGATGGTCAGATGGGGAAAGAGGTTGAAGTGCTGAAACACCATCCCGACCTCGGACCGGACCTTGTCGATGTTTTTCAGGTCCGATGTCAGTTCGGTCCCGTCGACCACGATACGTCCGGACTGGTGTTCTTCCAACCGGTTGATGCAGCGGATCAGGGTGGACTTTCCCGAACCTGAAGGGCCGCAGATGACGATGCGTTCGCCCTTGTTCACCACCATGTTGATGTCGCGCAGCACGTGAAAGGTGCCGTACCATTTGTTCATGGCGGCGATTTCAACGGCGACCTCGTCGGAAACCTGCATCTGTTGGGCCTGAGCCATGTCTGATCCTTACCGGTGGTCGGTTTTGAGTTTGTTTTCGAGATACATCGAATAGCGCGACATCCCAAAGCAGATGACAAAGAAGATGGCACCGACAAAGATGTAAGGCTCCCAGTAGACGCCCTTCCAGTTGATGTCGGCGCGCACGGCGTTCGTGATGCCGCGCAAGGGGTCCAAGAGGCCCACAAACGAGACGAGCGTGGTGTCCTTGAAGAGCCCGATAAAAGTGGAGACGATGGACGGGATCGAGATCTTCAGCGCCTGCGGCAGGATGATCAGCCGCTGTGCCTGCCAGTAGTCGAGGCCGAGCGCATCGGCCGCCTCGTACTGGCCCCGGGGCAGGGCGGCAAGGCCGCCGCGGATGACCTCAGCCAGGTAGGCGGCGGCGAAGAAGGTGACGAGGATGATGACTCGCAGAATGATGTCGAAGTTCGTCCCCGGCGGCAGAAAGTAGCCCAGGAGCAGCGAGGCGGTGAAGAGTAGTGTGATCAAGGGCACACCACGGATGAATTCGATGAAGCCGACGCAGATGATCTTGATGATGAACAGATCCGATTGCCGGCCGAGTGCCAGCAGGATGCCGAGCGGCAGGGAAAACGAAATCGCAGTGACGCCGATGACGAAGGCGAGAAGGAATCCGCCGAATTCGTCTGAATCAACCGATTGCAGGGACAGCGGCAGGGTGTTGGACAGAGCCTCCACCACCGGAGCATCGGCATAGGCCCACCAGAACGCCGCCGCGACAAGGCCGATGCCCGCCGCAACCGGCGCGCCGACCGTCCCTGAGGCAAAGCGTACCACAAGAAAGGCGATAACCAGCCCTGTGACCGCGGCGAGAGGTGTCCAGACCGACCCGCCCCAAAGCAGGAAAAAGGCGACGACCGGGTAGAGCATCGTAAACCACAAGAGCTTTCGCGGCAGTTTCAGGAACAGGACCGGTGCCGCTGCGACGCACAGAAGGACCAGCGCCAGCACCGGGCGCCAATAAAGCGACTGCGGATAAAGGCCAAAGAGAAATTGGTTCCACCGCGCCCGGATCAGCGCCCAGCAGGCACCGGACGCGCCCTCTCCGGCGTTCTGGGTGATGATGGCGCGACATTCCTGGATCGAGTTGGCATTCCAGACGGAGTTCATCAGCCAAGGGCCGATGCCGCGGATAATGTAATAGACGATCAGCAGTCCCAGCAGGGTCAGGATCGTGTTGAACGGTCCGGCAAACAGGTTTTCACGGAGCCAACGGACCACGCCGCGCTCATTGGAGGGCGGCAGTTGGGCGGGCAGCATTTCTGTGCGGGCAAAGTTTTCCATCTCAACGCTCCTTCAGTTGCACAGAGCGGTTGTAGATGTTCATCACGGCCGAGATCGTGAGGCTGATCGTCAGGTAGATGCCCATCATCAGAAGCATACATTCCAGTTCGCGCCCGGTCTGGTTCAGAGTGACGCCACCTAGCGTGCCGCGCAGGTCCATGTAGCTGACCGCGATGCCGAGCGAGGAGTTCTTGGTGAGGTTCAGATATTGGCTGATCAGCGGCGGCACGATGACCCGCAGCGCCTGCGGCAGGATGACCAGGTTCATCGTGCGGTTGGGACGCAGACCCAAGGCAAAGGCCGCTTCGGACTGCCCGCGCGAGATGGCGAGGATGCCCGAGCGCACGATTTCCGCGATGAAGGCCCCGGTGTAGAGCGCCAGCGCGATGGTCAGCGCGGTGAACGGGTGCGGCAGCAGGAACCCGCCTTCGAAATTGAAGCGCGTCGGTGGCTGGGGGAAATCCAGATGGAACCCCGCAGCCACCAGCACCACGAAGATCGGGCCGAAAAGGGCAAGCAGGCGCGCCCACCAGGTCACCGGGCGGATCCCTGTCGCCTCTTGCACGGCAGAGGCGCGGCGGCGGATCGTGCGGTCTGCAAGGTAGCCGAGCAGTATCGCAACGACGGCGGCAAGAAAGGTCAGGTTGATCGACATCGCGCCCAGGGCGACGCTGCCAAAGGGACGCTCGAAAATCGGCGAGGGCACGTATGTCCCGCGGTTGGTGAAGGCCACCGAGTCGAAAATCGCCATCGTCGCAGCCGGCAAGGCGCCGGATTCCTCCATCGCGGGGGTCAGCTTGAACGCATTGGGCGAGGGCGTCAGTTCGGTCAGTGGCACGAAGATCACGAGGATCCACAACAGCACCGGGATGTTACGGAAAATCTCCACATAGACGGTCATCAGGCGCGCAACGAGCCAGTTTTTGGACAGGCGCAGCACACCGACGAAGACGCCGATGAAGGTCGCGAGGATGCAGCCGGCGATGGCCACGACCAGCGTGTTCAAAAGCCCCACCAGCAGGGCGCGGAAATGGCTCATGTTGCTGTCATAGGGGATCAGCGTCTGGGCGATATCGTAGCCTGACGGGCTAGCCAGAAAGCCGTAGTTGAACGGGCGACCCTTGGCGGCCAGGTTCTCGGCCACATTGTTCAGGAGCCAGGCGAGCACCAGCCCGAACAGGATCATCACGATGACCTGGATGGTCAGTGAGCGAAACCGCGTATCGTAGACGAGCATCGAAAGTCGAAAGCCGCCTTTCGGCAAGTCGGTGGCCATGGCCATGTCGGATTTTCCCCCAAAGAAATACCTGCGCCATGTAATGCGGCTTTCAAGCCGGGGACACAGGGTCCATCCCGGTCGCGGGCCGCAGGCAGGCGTTGGGCGCGCCGGTTTCCCGACGCGCCCGACTTTTCAGATTACCGGAAGGGTGCAGCGTATTGCAGGCCGCCCTGGGTCCAGAGCGCGTTCAGACCGCGCGCCAGGCCGATCGGCGTGGAGGTGCCGACGTTTGCTTCGAAGATTTCGCCGTAGTTGCCGCCCGCCATGATGGCGTTCTTGGCGAAATCGTTGCCAAGGCCGATCTTGACGCCCATTTCCCCATCGAGGCCAAGCAAGCGGCGCACTTCGGGGTCATAGTTCGCATCGGCTGTTGCGGCGGCTTCAATTTCGGCCAGGTTCGCTTTGTTGATGCCTTTCTCTTCGGCGATCAGCAGCGCGAAATAGGACCAACGCACGATGTCGCCCCAGTTGTTGTCGCCATGGCGAACGACCGGGCCGAGCGGCTCCTTGGAGACGATTTCCGGAAGGATGATGTGGTTTTCCGGATCGGTAAACGAAGCGCGTGCCGCAGCGAGGCCGGAGGCGTCGGTGGTGTAGGCGTCACAGGCCCCGGCCAGGTACTGGCGTGCGGCTTCGTTGTCGTCGGCCACGTTGACGGGGGTGTAATTGACGTTGTTGGTCTTGGCGAAGTCCGCCAGGTTCAATTCGGTCGTGGTCCCGGTCTGGATGCAGATCGTCGCGCCGTCGAGTTCCTTGGCCGAGGCAACGCCAAGGTCCTTTTTGACCATGAAGCCCTGGCCGTCATAATAGGAGACCGCCACGAAATCAAAGGCCAGCTCGGTATCGCGAGAGAAGCTCCAGGTGGAGTTGCGCGACAAAAGATCGACCTCGCCCGATGCAAGGGCGGTAAAGCGAGTTTCGCCGGTCAGCGGCACGAACTTCACCTTTGTCGGATCTCCCAGAACTGCCGCAGCGATGGCGCGACAGACCGAAACGTCGAGCCCGCTCCACTCCCCATTGGCGTCCGGCGCGCCGAAGCCGGTCAGGCCGGTGCTTGAGCCGCAAAGCAGTTCGCCACGCGCCTTGACGGCCTCAAGCGTCGCCTGAGCCTGTGCGGCACCGACGGTCAGCAAAGTCGCCGCCAATGTGCCAAGGATTACGGATTTGTTCATTCTTACCTCTTCCTGAGTGACCGCCCTTTGGGACGGCGTTTTTTGAGCCCTGCGTTGCGGCAGATGCGAAAACTGTTGGAGAAATGCTTCTCCCAGTGTCGGCCAGTTTCCGCGAAAGCGCTTTGAAACGTCAAGCGAAACCGAAGTATACCGAAAACATGCCTGCAAATCAGTCAATTAGCCCAATATCCGGGCAAAGCTGCCTTGTTGCTGTGCAGCCATGGGACGGATTGTTACCCACACAATCGAAAGAATCGCTCCGCCTGCAGAAAATCCGCGTGGCGACGCGTCTCGGCATGGGCTGCCTCTTCGTCCACGCCCCAGAGTTCCGATTGCCACTTTTCATCGATCCGGGCAGCGAGCCAAGCGGCCTCCGGATCGACAAAGCGGTCCGTGACGGCAAGGGCGAGGATCAATGATCCGGTGATTGCGATCAGGTCATGGGCGGCCACGATCTGAAACGGGGTCATCGTTTGCAGGCATGCGGTCAGGCGATCCAGGCTGCTTTCGGGCTGGTCCACAGGAATGACGCCGGTGGTCACGATCAGGGATGCGCCAAGCGCGCTGGCGGACCAGTCCAGCAATGGGTCCCAGGCCGCATCCTGACGTTTGCGCAAAGAAGGTTCCGCGCCGCGATAGCACAGAAGGTCGGTCGCACCATAGGCCGCCAGCAACGCCACGACCTCGTCAAACTGCGGCGTGACCTTGTCGATGGCGGAATTGGCTGCGCG
>JBKJVF010000211.1:0-8299 GCA_046589965.1 Paracoccaceae bacterium | reverse complement strand
GATCTGGGCGATGACCTGCTTTCAGGGGGCGACGGCAATGACAAGGCCTATGGCGGCGAGGGGCAAGATACGCTCCTGGGTGACGCAGGCAACGACTTCTTGGTCGGCGGTGCCAGGAACGACTCGATGGACGGCGGAATAGGCAACGACAAGCTTTACGGCGAAGCGGACAATGACGCTCTATCCGGTGGCGCCGGCGCAGATCGCCTTGATGGCGGCGACGGGGATGACGATCTGTATGGCGGGTCCGAAAATGACCGTCTGGCAGGCGGAATTGGCAATGATATGTTGTCGGGCGATCAAGGCGATGACCGCCTTGATGGCGGCGATGGAGATGACGAACTGTATGGCGGGTCCGAAAACGACCGGCTGGCAGGCGGGATTGGCAACGATACGCTGTCGGGCGGTGACGGTGATGACCGGCTGACCGGAGGCGACGGCAATGACGACCTATCGGGCGATGCGGGCATTGACCGGCTGACCGGCGGCCTAGGCGAAGACAACTTTATCTTTGTCGATGGGTTTGGTGCAGATCGCGTCATGGATTTCGTCAATGACGTCGACACGCTGGTGTTTGATGGCACCTATTGGGAAGGCATCGAGGATGCAGCGACGTTCGTGGATACCTACGCAGAAGTCGTCGGGTCCAAAGTTATCTTCGATTTCGGCGATGGCGATGTGTTGACGGTCTCGGGCGTCAGATCGCTGGAGCTACTTTATGACGACGTGCTGCGGATCATCTGACCTGCAGAGTAAACTGGGCGCCCGGTCATCGCATCGGTAGCGCAATTCTTAAGACAATCCGGCCCCGGCCAGCATCAGCACGGGGCCATCCAGCAATTCAACTGCCGCGCGCTGGACGGAGCTTAGGTCGTCCAGCGCGCGCGGGCCGCACACCAGGCACGCCTGATGCGACGGCGGCGGGCCCGGCGTGAACGGCTGATCTGGATCGATATCGATCCCTGAACCAAACGTGCTACAGCTGGATGAAAAAGCCGGTGTTCCACTATGGATCCCGACGCGGACCCGGTTTTGGAATCCCGCCTTTGCAACATCAGAAGGCCAGTATATTTTCGCCTCCCGATATAATACGTTCCCCTTCAGATGCGGCCGGTGTCTGCATCGCGGGACCGCTTTTGGTCATCTTCAGGAGGTCTTTATGGCACTTGATCGGCTTTACATTCTCATCGCGTTTGTATGGCTTTTGTGCGGGATGGTTTTCGGCATCTACATTGGCATCAATGACCTGACCATGCATTCAAATGCCCATGCCCATGCCGGTTTGCTGGGATTTGTGGTGTCGGCTATGTTCGGGTTGTTTCATCGCGGTTGGCCGGCGATGGGCGGCAGCAAGCTCGCCATGCCGCAACTGGTGATCTATCAGGTCGGGGTGATCATTCTGGTGATTGGCAAATATCAGGTCACGCAAACCGGGGTCAGCGCGATTGTGGCACCGGGATCCCTTGTCACGGTACTCGGCACCCTGATGATGGCATGGCTCTTTGTTGCCAAAGCCAAGGGCTGACATCAACGGCATTGCATGCGGCTGACGTCTTGATCGGTCACGAAGATTTGCAAGATCTTGATAGTCGGGCTTGCGCTGCATCGCAGCACCCCTAAACTGCGGTGGTCAGCCCCCTGCTCCGGAGTGTTCCGTCTATGACCGAATTCAAGAAGATCCTGATCGCCAACCGGGGCGAGATCGCCATCCGCGTGATGCGCGCCGCCAACGAGATGGGCAAGAAAACGGTCGCGGTCTTTGCCGAAGAAGACAAGCTGAGCCTGCACCGCTTCAAGGCGGATGAGGCGTATCGGATCGGCGAAGGCCTGTCGCCGGTCGGCGCCTATCTGTCGATCGCAGAGATTATCCGCGTGGCCAAGATGGCGGGCGCGGACGCGATCCATCCCGGCTATGGGCTTTTGTCGGAAAATCCTGACTTCGTCGAAGCTTGCGATCAGGCGGGCATTACCTTTATCGGGCCGCGTGCGGAAACCATGCGCGCGCTGGGTGACAAGGCCTCGGCGCGCAGGGTCGCGATGGCGGCAGGCGTGCCGGTGATCCCGGCAACCGAGGTGCTGGGCGAAGATATGGCGCTGGTCAAGCGTCAGGCGGCCGAAGTGGGCTATCCCCTGATGCTCAAGGCGTCCTGGGGTGGCGGTGGGCGCGGGATGCGGCCAATCAACAATGAAGAAGAACTCGAAGCCAAGGTCCGCGAGGGTCGTCGCGAGGCGGAGGCCGCCTTTGGCAACGGCGAGGGGTATCTGGAAAAGATGATCCTGCGCGCGCGCCATGTCGAGGTGCAGATCCTCGGCGACAAGCATGGCAACATCTATCACCTGTGGGAACGCGACTGCACGGTGCAGCGGCGCAATCAAAAGGTGGTGGAGCGCGCCCCTGCCCCCTATCTGACTGCCGAACAGCGGGCCGAGGTCTGCGAGATGGGCCGCAAGATCTGCGCCCACGTGAATTACGAATGCGCAGGTACTGTCGAGTTCCTGATGGATATGGACACGTCCAAGTTCTACTTCATCGAGGTGAACCCCCGCGTGCAGGTCGAACATACCGTCACCGAAGAGGTGACCGGCATCGACATCGTGCAGGCGCAGATTCTGATCGAGGAAGGCAAGACGCTGGCCGAGGCGACGGGCATCACGCGGCAAGAGGATGTGATGCTGAACGGGCACGCATTGCAATGCCGCGTGACGACCGAAGACCCCTTGAACAACTTCATCCCCGATTACGGGCGTCTGACGGCGTACCGGTCTGCCACGGGCAACGGCATCCGGTTGGACGGCGGCACGGCCTATGCGGGTGGCGTGATCACGCGGTACTATGACAGCCTGCTGGTCAAGGTGACCGCCCATGCACAGACGCCGGAAAAGGCCATCGCGCGAATGGACCGGGCCCTGCGCGAGTTCCGCATCCGCGGTGTAGCCACGAATATCGAATTTGTGATCAACCTGTTGAAGCACCAGACATTCCTGAACGACACCTACACCACCAAATTCATCGACACGACGCCTGACCTGTTCCTGTTCAAGAAACGCAGGGATCGGGCGACCAAGATCCTGACCTATATCGCTGACATTACGGTCAACGGGCACCCCGAGACCGCAGGCCGCCCCCTGCCCCCAGCCGAGGCCCGGATGGCAAAGCCGCCCGCGCCCAAAGCGGAACCGCCGATGGGCACGCGCAATCTGCTGGAACAAAAGGGCCCGCAGGCCGTGGCCGATTGGATGAAGGCGCAGAAAAAGGTCCTGATCACCGACACCACGATGCGCGACGGGCACCAGAGCCTGCTGGCCACGCGCATGCGGTCCATCGACATGATCCGTGTGGCCCCAAGCTATGCGGCCAACCTGTCGCAACTGTTCAGCGTCGAATGCTGGGGCGGGGCGACGTTTGACGTCGCGTACAGGTTCCTGCAGGAATGCCCCTGGCAGCGCCTGCGCGACCTGCGCGCGGCCATGCCCAACGTGATGACGCAGATGCTGCTGCGCGCATCGAACGGGGTTGGCTATACCAACTATCCCGACAACGTTGTTCGATCTTTCGTACTTCAGGCCGCGAAAACTGGTGTCGACGTGTTTCGGGTGTTCGATTCCCTCAACTGGGTTGAAAACATGCGGGTCGCCATGGATGCTGTGGTGGAGTCCGGAAAGGTCTGCGAAGGGTCGATTTGTTATACCGGGGACCTCTTGGACCCTGCCCGGCCCAAGTATGACCTGAAATACTATGTCGCGATGGGCAAGGACCTGAAAGCCGCTGGTGCGCATGTGCTCGGGCTCAAGGACATGGCGGGGCTGTTGAAGCCGAATGCCGCGCGCATCTTGATCAAGGCGCTGAAGCAGGAGGTGGGCCTGCCGATCCATTTCCACACCCATGATACCTCTGGGGCCGGGGCCGCCACGATCCTGGCCGCCTGCGATGCCGGGGTTGACGCGGTCGATGGAGCGATGGACGCCTTTTCGGGCGGCACCTCGCAACCCTGCCTTGGGTCGATCGTAGAGGCGTTGCGCCATACCGAACGCGATACGGGCCTTGATATCGGCGCGATTCGTGCGATTTCCAACTATTGGGAACATGTGCGGGCGCAGTATGCGGCCTTTGAATCCGGCCTGCCCGCCCCGGCATCCGAGGTTTATCTGCACGAGATGCCTGGCGGGCAGTTCACCAACCTCAAGGCGCAGGCCCGGTCGCTGGGGCTGGAGGAACGCTGGCCCGAGGTGGCGCAGGCTTATGCCGATGCCAATCAGATGTTTGGCGACATCGTCAAGGTGACGCCCTCGTCCAAGGTCGTGGGGGACATGGCGTTGATGATGGTGGCGCAGGGCCTGACCCGCGCGCAGGTCGAAGACGCCGACATGGACGTGGCGTTCCCCGAAAGTGTTGTCGACATGATGAAGGGCAATCTTGGCCAGCCGCATGGTGGCTGGCCCAAGGGCATCATGGCCAAGGTGTTGAAGGGCGAGGCCCCGCTGACCGCCCGCCCGGGCCAGACCCTGCCCCCGGTGGACCTGGAGGCGGTGCGCAAGAAACTGGCGGCCGACCTGCTGCTTGGTCAGGAAGAGGCGGATGACGAAACGGTGGATGACGAGGACCTGAACGGGTACCTGATGTACCCCAAGGTGTTCATGGACTATCGCGCGCGCCACCGTCTTTACGGGCCGGTGCGCGCGCTGCCGACGCGGACATTCTTTTACGGCATGGCCCCGGGGGACGAGATCACCACCGAAATCGACCCTGGAAAGACGCTGGAAATCCGGCTGCAGGCCGTGGGCGAGACGACCGAGGATGGCGAAGTCAAAGTGTTCTTTGAACTCAACGGTCAGCCGCGCGTGATCCGCGTGCCGAACCGCATTGTCAAAGCAAAGACCGCCGCCCGACCCAAGGCGCTGGAGGGCAACGCCGCGCATGTCGGCGCCCCCATGCCGGGTTCTGTCGCCTCCCTCGCCGTGGTTGCGGGGCAAAAGGTGCGGGCCGGCGATCTGTTGCTGACAATCGAGGCGATGAAGATGGAAACCGGCCTGCATGCTGACCGGGCGGCGACGGTCAAGGCGGTGCATGTCCATCCCGGCAGCCAGATCGACGCTAAGGATTTGCTGGTGGAGTTTGAATAGGACTGGCCCACGGACACGGATGTCGCAACGCCTGGGCTGAAACCGCCGGGCGCGTGGTTGCGTCGGACCTGCACGGCACAGCATTCGTGAGGCAAAATCTTGCGTCACCGAATTTTCCCCTTGCGAAGTGCTGCGTCCCTTTATACATCCCCGCCATCCAGTCCGGTGCGGGCGTAGCTCAGGGGTAGAGCATAACCTTGCCAAGGTTAGGGTCGAGAGTTCGAATCTCTTCGCCCGCTCCAGTTTGGACAAGCAAGATCAGTTGCTTAAGAAGCGCCCTCCGGGGCGCTTTTTGCTTGGGCGGGGGGCAAGGCCCGAACTGCCGCCCTCGTGCCTGGTGATCCAACTTTCAAACAGATGCTGCGAAGGATCGCTGAAGCCGCTTGCGTCAGCCGCCTTGGCCCGACGTGATCAACCGCTGCAGCAGCGGGTTTGGAAAGCGCCGGTCTAGGGTGACGGCGTAGAATGTCTCGCTGATGCCGGGCAGTCGGTTGGCTTCGATAAGGGACCCCTGCTCCAACTCGTCCTTCACGACGATCAGCGGCAGGACCGCAAGGCCCACATCCTCGCGTGCCAAAAGGCGCATCATCGCCATGTCATCCACCTCGGCGACGATATGGGGCCGCACTCCCAACCGGGCGACCAGCGCATCAAATCCGACCCGGATCGAACTGTTGGTGCCGGGCAGAATGATCGGCTCAGTGGCCAGCCGCCTTGCCAGATCATCGCTGCCTTTCAGCCGTTGCGCGGTGCCGACAAGGCTTGCGGGCTGTTCGGCAAGCCGATGCGACACAAAGGGGGTCGTCGTATCGCGCTGGGACGGCTGATTGGTCAACACTACATCAAGATTGAGCGTTTCCAGCGCGTGCAACAATTCGGTCAGACTGCCCGAGCGCAAGATCACTTCGCTGTCGGGTTGGCCAAGGACAGGGCGCAGAAATCCGATCTGAAAATTGCGCGACAGTGTTGCAAGGGCCCCGACCCGCAGAACCTGCATTCCGCGCCCCGCGCCCCGCAGCGTTCCCACCAGTTCATCGCCCACGGAAAAGATTGCATCGGCATGATCCAATGCGATGAGTCCCGCTTCGGTCAGATGCAGGTGCCGCCCGCGCCGGTCAAACAGCGGATGACCCAGACGGTCTTCCAGCTTGCGGATCTGCACCGAAATTGCCGACTGCGACAGGTTCAGCTTTTCAGCTGTTCTGGTCAGGTTGCCGTCATGGGCGACGGCCCGGAACAGACGCAGATGATGGTAATTCAGGTCGCTCATCCGTTCGTTTTAACAGAACGATTTGATGCAAACAATGTATTTCCCAGCCTTCTGCGCCACCGCTATGACCAAGGCGAACGCTTTCCTTGAAGGGACCACGACGTTGAGCGCAGCCCTGATCATCTACCTCGCCCCCCTCTTGTTGATCCTGTGCGCCGCGTTCGGCTTTCTGCGTCCGGGTCGTCGGCCAAGCGGCGTTGCCCGGGCGGCTGAGGCGGCCGGGATCGTGTCGATGATCGTGGCGGCCGGCGCTGCAACCCTGTTGATCGTGCATGGGTCGGTGACGGCCGGTCTGATGCCGGGTCTGTCGGTGCGACTGGATGTGATCAGCGCCGTCATGCTGTGTCTGGTCAGCTTTATCGGCTGGGTGGTGCTGCGCTATGCCGGCACCTATGTCGACGGCGAGGCGCGACAGGGCGCATTCATAGGCTGGATGTGCGCCACCCTGGCGGCCGTGTTGCTGCTGGTGACCGCGGGGCATCTGGTGCAACTGGTGCTGGCTTGGATCGCAACCAGTCTCAGCCTGCACCAGCTGCTGTTGTTTTACCGCGAGCGTGTGCAGGCGCGGCGTGCCGCTTTCAAGAAACTGGTGACGTCGGGGCTGTCCAATCTGGTGCTGGTCGTGGCTGCACTGGTGTTGTGGCGCGGTTTTGGCAGCGGTGATATCGCGGCGATCCTCGATGGCGCGCGGGCGGGTGCGGCCCCGGTTGCGTCAGTCTGGGCCGCTGGCCTGATCGCACTGGCAGCAGTTCTGAAATCGGCCCAGTTCCCGACGCATGGCTGGCTGACCGAGGTAATGGAAACGCCGACGCCGGTATCGGCTCTGCTGCATGCCGGTGTCATCAACGCGGGCGGGTTTGTGATGATCCGCTTTGCCGATGTGATGCTGACAGCGCCCGGCGTCCTGGCTGTGCTGGTGATGCTGGGCGGGTTCACGGCGATCTTTGCCGGCATGGTGATGCTGACGCAAAGCGGGGTGAAAACCTCGCTGGCCTGGTCCACCGTGGCGCAGATGGGCTTCATGGTGCTGCAATGCGGCCTTGGGCTCTTCGCGCTGGCGCTGCTGCACATCGTCGCGCATTCGCTTTACAAGGCGCATGCCTTCCTTGCCTCGGGGGGCGCTGTGGATGCGGTGGCGCTGGTCCGCAGACCCGGCCCCATCGCAGTGCCGTCTGGGGCCAAAGTCGGGCAGGCGTTTGTGGTGGCGCTGGCGATCTATGCCCTGTTGACGGTGGGCTTTGGTCTTGCCTTCGGGCACGGGGCCAAGTCGCCGCAGGCAATCGCGCTTGGGGCAATCCTGATCTTCGGTGTGGCCTATCTGATCGCCCAGGGTCTGGCGGGGGCCGCCCCCCGCGCGCTGACCCGGGCGACCGTGATCTATGCGCTGGCAGCCTCGCTTTTATACTTTGCCTTGCAAGCCGGGGCCGAGGCGCTGACCGCCAGCAGTCTGCCTGAGACGCCCGCTCCCGGACCGCTGGAATGGGCACTGATCGTTCTTGCGGTGGTCAGCTTTGGCCTTGTCGCGGTGGCGCAGGCGCTGTTCCCGCTCTGGGCGCATCACCCGGCTTCTGCGGGTCTGCGCGTGCATCTGACCAACGGGCTTTATGCCAATGCAGTCTTTGACCGGTTGCTGGGCAACTGGTCAAAGACGCCGAATTCCTGATCCGCTTGAGCGTATTGAAAGGTCCACCCACATGATGATCCATCGCCAGAAACTTGCCGAACTGCCGAGCGAGGCCGTGATATCTGCGGCCAATGCGGGCGCGCGCGCGATTCCGCCGTTGTTCCCGCTTGCGTCAAGCGTTGCCGTGAACCCTTACCTTGGACAGGCGGGTGACACGCTTGCCCTGACGGCGGCCCGCCTTGGCCGGATCGCGGGGACCCCGGTCACGCAGCCGCGCGACTGGT
>JBKJVF010000089.1:0-8927 GCA_046589965.1 Paracoccaceae bacterium | reverse complement strand
TCATCCAGGTCTCGCGGTCTTGATCCGACGTCAGGACCGTCACCGGTCCGGTCAGCCGACCGGCAAAGGTGAACTGCCCCGCATAGTCGGTGTCGGTTGTGGCAAGGCCAGATGCTTCGCCGTCCTTCATGACTGCCGCAATCGGTTGCGGATCATCGCCTGCCCAGATCAGGCTGTGCAGCGTCAGGTGCAGGGCCACCACCGTCATCGGGGCCGCAAGCACCAGCATCAGCACCGGGCGGTCGAGGCGGATGACAAGGGCGACCAGTCCGGCAACCAAACCAAGCACAAGACCCAGATTCCAGATCGGCATCGTGGCGTCGTTGACAATGGCATCCGGCACAAAGCCCAGAAAAATCGCGACCGCGGCACCGGCCACGAGCAGCGCCGGTCCGACTAGGACAGCCTTGCGCCACCACGTTTGTCGCGCAACGACCATGGCGGACAATAGCAGCGCCAGCGCGGGCATCTCGGGCATCAGGTAATGCATCTGCTTGCCGCTGATCAGGCTGAAGGCGACAAATGCCCCGGTCGCCCAAACCAGTACCAGCCGCGAGGATTCCTCCGCAATCAGGCGCCGCGGGGCGAGGGATGCCAGCGCAGAACGGCTCCACCCCCAGGGCCAGACAAAGACCGGCAGCAGAACTGCAAAAAACCAGACCGGGCGGTCATGATCAAACGATGCAACCATGCGCCCGGCACTTTGGCGCCAAAGGACGTCGGTGCGGTATTCCTCGCCGCCCAACACCAACGCGGGCCCCAGCCACAGTGCGACCAGCGCCAGCGCCACCAGAATGGCCAGCCCGACGGCGCGATACCACGGCCAGAGGTCGACACGCGTCGCACGGTCCGCCCAAAGCGGATACAGAACCGCGACCGGCAGCACATGTACCAGGATCACAGGCCCCTTGGCAAAGACCCCCAAGGCCAGCGCGGCACCCAGCCCCAAGGTCGGCATAAGGCCCGGCGCGCGGTGCATCGCCACCAGTGTCAGCATCGCGGCTAGCGTGGCCGTCGTCAGCATGGTGTCGAACATCGTGGCCGAGCCGTAGATCACAAAGACTGCGCTGCTGGCCAAGATCAACGCGGCCTGCCCAGCGCGATCAGGGGTGTCGGGCCACAGCTTGCGCGCCAGCATCGCGGTCAGTCCGACGCTGGCCAGACCAAAGGCCGGGGCCACCAGCCGCGCGCCCAATTCGTTGACCCCGATCACCGACCAGACCACATTCATCAGCCAGAACAGCATCGGCGGCTTGTGGGTATAAATCGCATCGTTCAGATGGGGCACCAGCTTTGATCCGCCTTGCCACATCTCCCATGCGACGGTCAGATAGCGCGTCTCGTCAACCGGCAGCAGCGGGCGCAACAGGACCAGAACCACGACCGTGACGGCAAAAAGCGCCAGCGCCAGCCAGATTGTGACCCGTCCTGATGGTGCGGTCATAAATCGACGTCCGGCGTCGCCCCTGCCCTGTCGGATTTGCGTTTGCTGCGGATCAGAAAGAGGTTGCGCGTATAGACCAGCAATCCAAAGGCCTGACCCGTGATGAAGACCGGGTCCTGCTGATAGATCGCATAGACCAGAAGGGTGATGCCGCCGCTGATCGACAGCCACCAGAACGCGACCGGCAGCACGCTTTCGCGTTTCGCCTCGCTGACCAGCCATTGGACGAGGAACCGTCCCGAAAACAGGGCCTGGCCCAGAAAGCCCACGCCAAGCCAGATTGCATGTTGCGTCATGTGACTGCCTCGTTTGCCCCTGCGATGGCCATCCCTTGCGTCCAACCCGACGATGGTATGACTTCGGTATTGTCGCTTTGCGCCATGTGTCGTGGCTGCAGGCCCTTGGCGGGCGCGGTCAGGACCGGTGCGCTTGCTCTATACGCCCAGTTTTTTGCCGATGCCATGGGGCTTAGCATGGGGCTTGGGGCGACCGACAGAAACCTCGCACAATGTCCGCCATATTGCAGAGTCTTTGCCATTGCCAAACACGATGTTCTATTTATGTTCTTTTCATGCGCCCCGATCCTGATGCCCCACCCCCCCTAGTCCCTGCCCGCGTCCATGAGGCGACGGGACCCGGTGCGGTGGCCTTTGCGCTGATGCAGGCGGCACGAACAAGCGGCCCCATCGCCTGGATCACCCCCGCGCATGAGGCGACGGGGCTGCTGCCGGCAGGTCTTGCCCGCATCCTGTCACCGGCACGGCTGATGCTTTTGCGCGCGGGCGGCGAGACGGACCTGCTCTGGTCGGTCGAAGAGGTGCTGCGATCCGGCGCGGTCGGCATGGTCATTGCCGCGCCCTCCAAACCGCTGTCGCTGACGGCCGGGCGGCGCCTGCAACTGGCGGCCGAGACGGGGCGGACCTTGGGTCTTTTGCTGATCCGCGAAGGTGCGGGCAGCAACGCGGTCGAGACGCGCTGGCACTGTGCGCCGCTGTGGGATGAACGCCACTCGACTCTGCAGGAATGGGCGCTTATCAGGAACAAAAAAGGAACATCTGGAAAATGGACCATTCATTGGCATGATACGTCGCGTTCTGTCCGTGTGGTTTCCAAGACTGGCGAGCGAGCGCTGGTTGCGGATCCGGCCCCTTGAGGGGCCTTTTGCGCTGACCCATCGGGCGGGCAATGCCGATCATCTGCATTGCCTGAACGGGGCCGCCTCAGGCCGGGGTCTGCGGCGTGGCATGCCGCTTGCCGATGCGCGGGCGCTGTGCCCGGACCTTGTGACGCATCCATCCGATCTGCCGCGCGAGGCGGCGTTCCTGGCCTCGCTGGCGCGGTGGATGGGGCGCTATGCGCCTTGGGTCGCGCGGGATGGCCTGGATGGGGTGATGGTCGATCTGACGGGATCGGCGCATCTTTACGGGGGCGAGGCGGCGCTGCTGGATGATCTCCAGGCACGGCTGGGTCGCGCGGGGATCAGTGCGCGGACGGGGATTGCCGACACGGTCGGGGCCGCCCATGCGCTGGCCCGGCATGGTGGCGGGATGGCGGCACCCGGCACCACACTGGAGGCCATCGGTCCCCTGCCCGTTGTCGCCCTGCGCATCGGCAGCGACACCTCTGCCACGCTGGCCCGTCTGGGGCTACGCACCATCCGCGATCTGGTTCTGGTGCCCCGTGCGCCCCTGGCCCGGCGGTTCGGCCCAAGCCTGATGCTGCGCCTCGATCAGGCGCTGGGGGCGGTGCGGGAACCTGTCTCGGCCGAGACGGGCCCACCCCATTTCGCCGTGCGCCTGACCCTGCCCGAACCCATCGGGCTGGTGGCGGATGTCGAGGCGGGGTTGCAGCGCCTTTTGGACCGGCTGTGCGAGACGCTGACCCTGCAGGGCATGGGCGCGCGGCGCTTGCGGCTGGAACTGCGCCGCGTCGATCATGCCGAGGTGGTGGTGGAGATCGGCCTTGCCCGCGCGATGCGCGATCCCGCCCGCATCCTGCCCCTGTTCCGCGCCGCGATTGCCGAGGTGGAGGCGGGCTTTGGCATCGACCGGATGCGGTTGGTGGGCGCGTTGACCGAGCCCATGCTTGCGGTACAGCTGACTGCGGCAGAGGAAAAGGGTCAGGACAAGCTGGCCGATCTGGTGACAAGGCTGGGCAACCGGCTTGGGTTCGAAAACGTGCTGCGGCTTCTGCCCGCCGACAGCCACATCCCCGAACGCAGTTACCTCATCGCGCCGATGACCTTCAGCGTGGCGGAACCGGACGGCTGGTCCGCGACCGACCGCCGCCCGCTGATCCTGTTTCCCCCCGAACGCATAGACGCCACGGGGGGCGACCCCCCTGCACGGTTTCGCTGGCGACGCATGGCGCTGGCCACCGCGCGCGCCACGGGCCCCGAACGGCTGACCCCCGAATGGTGGTTCGACGATCCTGCGTGGCGCACGGGCTTGCGCGATTACTGGCGGGTGGACACGCGTGAGGGCCGTCGTCTGTGGCTCTACCACACCCCGCAATCCCCCGCCTGGTATGTGCAAGGGGAATTCGCATGAAGGACACCCCCCAGCGCGACAAGGCAGCCTATGCGGAGTTGTGCGTGACATCGAACTTCACCTTTCTGACTGGCGCCTCGCATCCCGAAGAACTGGTGACGCGCGCGGCCGAGCTTGGCCTGACCGCCATCGCCATCACCGACCGCAATTCGCTGGCAGGCGTGGTGCGGGCGTATAGCGCCTTGAAGGAAATCGCCCGCCTGCAAGCCGAGGCGGCCGAGGCGGCTATCAAGATCCGCTCTCATGCGCGGATGGACCATTCCAGCCGTCAGGATGTGGATGACGTAGCGCCGATGATGCTGCCCTTTCAGGCTCGCCTGCCGAAACTGATCATCGGCGCGCGGCTGGTCTTGACCGACAGCCCGGTGGAATGGGTGGCCCTGCCGATGGACCGACCCGCCTATGCGCGGCTGTCGCGCCTGCTGAGCCTTGGCAAGCGCCGCACCACCAAGGGTGAATGTAACCTGACCGAAGCCGACATGATTGCCGCAGCCACGGGGATGATCCTGATTGCCCTGCCGCCCGATCCGCTGACAGCTGCCCTGCCCCCGGCGCGCCTGAACACGGTGGCACGGGTGCATCCGGGCCGGGTCTTTCTGGGGGCGGCCCCGCGCTATGACGGGCAGGACCAGCCGCGCCTTGATGCACTGGCCGCGATGTCGCAGCGTGCCGGACTGCCGATGGTCGCGGTCGGCGATGTGCTGATGCACCGCGCCGCGCGCCGGGCACTGGCCGATGTGCTGACCTGCCTGCGGACCGGCACCACCATCGACCAGATCGGCCGCCGCGCGCTGGCCAATGGCGAGCGGCACCTGAAATCGGGGACAGGGATGGCGCGTCTTTTCCGCCGCTATCCGGCGGCCCTGCAACGCACGGTGGAAATCGCGGACGCTTGCGCCTTCAGCCTGTCCGAGTTGTCCTATGAATACCCAGACGAGGTGGCGCAAGGCGAACCCGCGCAAGACCGGCTGAACCGGCTGGTGGCCGAAGGGCTACGCCGCCGCTTTCCGGGTGGCCTGACGGCCGACACCCAAGCCAAGGTCGACAAGGAACTGGCCCTGATCGCCAAGCTGCGGTTTGCCGCCTATTTCCTGACCGTCAATGACATCGTGGGCTTTGCCCGGTCGCGCGGGATCCTGTGCCAGGGGCGCGGATCAGCCGCCAATTCGGTGATCTGCTACGCGCTTGGCATCACCGAGGTGCCGCCCGGCGTCATCTCCATGGTGTTCGAACGTTTCATGTCCGAAGCGCGCGGAGAGCCGCCCGACATCGACGTCGATTTCGAACATGAACGGCGTGAAGAGGTGATCCAGCACATCTATGACACCTATGGTCGCCACCGTGCGGGCCTCACCGCCACCGTGATCCATTTCCGCAGCCGCGCCGCGATCCGCGAGGTGGGCAAGGTGATGGGCCTGTCGCAGGACGTCCTTGCCCTGATCGCGGGCCAAAGCTGGGGCTGGCACGGCAAGCCGCCCGATCCGCAATCGGTCGCGGCGGCTGGGCTGGATGCGCAGGACACGCGCCTCGCCCTGACCCTGCGCCTGATCCGCGAGATCATCGGCTTTCCGCGTCATCTGTCGCAGCATGTCGGCGGGTTCGTCATCACCAAGGGGCGGCTGGATGAGATGTGCCCCATCGAAAACGCCGCGATGGAGGACCGCACCATCATCGAATGGGACAAGGACGACATCGACGCCTTGGGCATCCTCAAGGTCGATGTGCTGGCCTTGGGAATGCTGACCTGCATCCGCAAATGCTTTGACCTGCTGTCGTCGCATGTCCGCCTGCCGATGAGCCTCGAAAGCCTGCCGAAAGAGGACCCGGTCGTGTATGACATGCTCTGCCGGGCCGATGCGATCGGGGTCTTTCAGGTCGAAAGCCGTGCGCAGATGAACTTTCTGCCCCGGATGCGCCCCCGTGTCTTTTACGATCTGGTGGTGGAGGTGGCGATTGTCCGACCGGGGCCCATTCAGGGCGGCATGGTGCATCCCTATATCAAGCGCCGTCAGGGCAAGGAGGCGGTGGACATGCCGTCCTCGGATTTGCAGGCGGTGCTGGGGCGCACCTATGGCGTACCCCTGTTCCAGGAACAGGCGATGCAGATCGCCATCGTCGGCGCGGGGTTTTCCCCTGATGAGGCCGACCGGTTGCGCCGCAGCCTGGCCACCTTCCGGCGCATGGGCACCATCGGCACCTTTCGCGACCGCTTCATGACCGGCATGTTAGCGCGGGGCTATGACGAGGGGTTCGCCACCCGCTGTTTTGACCAGATCGAGGGGTTCGGCGAATACGGCTTTCCCGAAAGCCATGCGGCGAGTTTCGCGTTGCTCGTCTATGCCTCGGCCTGGCTGAAATGCCATCACCCGGCGATCTTTGCCTGTGCGCTGCTCAATTCCCAGCCGATGGGGTTCTATGCCCCCGCCCAGATCGTGCGCGACGTGCGCGAGCATGCGGTGGAGGTGCGGCCCGTGTCGGTCAATCATTCAGACTGGGACAACACGCTGGAACACCGCGCCGATGGTCGGCTGGCGCTGAGGCTTGGCTTTCGCCAGATCAAGGGGTTGCGCGAAGAGGACGGGGCTTGGATCGTCGCCGCGCGCGGCAACGGCTATCCCGATGTCGCCAGCCTGTGGCGTCGCGCGGGGGTGGCACCCCCCGCACTGGAACGGCTGGCCGAGGGGGATGCGTTCGGCACTGTGGGATTGCTGCGCCGCGATGCGCTGTGGCAGGTGCGCGCGATCCAGGGGCCGAAACCCTTGCCCCTCTTTGATCACGGGCTGGATGGCGAGGGCGGCGTGGAGCCTGCCGTCACCCTGCCCCGCATGACGCTGGGCGAGGAGATGGTGGAGGATTACCTGGCCTTGCGCCTGTCGCTGCGGGGTCACCCGATGGAGCTGTTGCGCCCCGGAATGCCCGACATCACCGCCCATGCCGATCTGCCCACGGAGCGGGTGAACGGGCGCGGCAAGGGGGTGCGGCAGATCACCGTCTGTGGCCTTGTCATCACCCGCCAGCGCCCCGGAACCGCATCCGGCGTCATCTTCATCACGCTGGAGGATGAAACGGGCGTGTCCAACGTCGTCGTCTGGCCCAGCCTTTATGACCGCTATCGCCGGGCGGTGATCGGCGGACGGCTGTTGCGCGTCACCGGCCGGGTAGAGCGCGAAGGCGAGGTCATCCACCTGATCGCAGACCATGTCGAGGACATCTCGGACCGGTTGATGGGCCTTGGGCACCCCTTGGCAACCACGATGGACCCGACCATGGGCCGCGCGGACGAGGCGCGCAACCCCACCGGCGATGCCCGCACCGCCCGCGCGCGCCATCCCCGCGATCAGGCCAAGGTCCTGTTTCCGAGTCGAGATTTCCACTGACGGCGCGAACAAATTCGCGGCCCCTGATCACTGGACCACCCTAGTCCGTGTACCTCGGCAGCGCCGACAGTAACCGTCAGACGTAGGCCCCCTCGGTCGCGCCCTTCACCCCGGTGATGTAGCTGACGATGTCGTTTCCATCGGTTTCATCCCGGCGCAGGCTGGCCACGATCCGACCCCTGCGAAAGACGACGATCCGGTCCACCAAATCAAACACCTGCCGCAGATTGTGACTGACCAAGACCATAGGGATGCCCCGCTCTTTCAGACCGCGGATGATGTTTTCCACCTGCGCGGTTTCCTGCACGCCCAAGGCCGCTGTAGGTTCGTCCATGATCACCAGTTTCGATGCAAAGGCCGCGGTGCGCGCAATTGCCACGCATTGCCGCTGACCCCCCGACATGTTGCGGATCGGGTTGTCGACATTGGGGATCTTCACCGCCGTCGTTGCCAGTGCTTCCATCGTGCGGCTGCGCATGGCTTTCCGGTCCAACCATGAAAACGGCCCGAGGCGGAACTTGAACATCTCGCGCCCCAGAAACAGGTTCGAAGGCACGTCAAGATCATCGGCCAGCGCCAGGGTCTGGAACACCGTCTCGATCCCCGCTTCGCGTGCCTCAAGGGGGCCGGAAAACGACACCGCCCGCCCGTCAAAATGTACCTCGCCCGAGGTTCGCTGTTCCACTGCCGTGATCTGGCGCACAAAGGTCGACTTGCCCGCCCCGTTGTCGCCAACGACGGCCACATGTTCGCCCGCGCGCAGAACAAAGTTCGCATCTACCAGCGCGTGCACGCCGCCGTAATGCTTGGTCAGGCCACGTGTTTCCAGAACGATATCGCTCATACCCTTACCCCCGTGTCCGTGCTTTTTGGCGCCACTGGTCCAACACGACAGCGGCCACGATGATGGCACCCTTGACCATTTCCTGATAGTACGCGTCCAGTCGGATCGAGGTGAACCCCGAGATGATGACCGAAAAGATCGCGGCCCCGAGTACGGTGCCGATGATCGATCCGCGCCCACCCGCCAAGCTGACCCCGCCAATCACTGCCATGGCGATGGCGTCAAGTTCGTACATCACCCCCATGCCGGCCTGCGCGGTCAGGTTCTTTGATGTCAGAAGGATCGCCGCAACGGCCGCAAGAAGCCCCGCAATGGCATAGACCAGCACCTTGTGGCGATCGACGTTGATGCCCGACATGCGGGCCGCCGCCTCGTTCGAACCGATGGCATAGCTGCGCTTGCCATAAAGCGTGTAGGTCATGATCACATGGAAAAGGATGGCCAGGATCACAAAGATCACCGCCGGGTTCTGGCCATCCCAGCTTAGCAGACCAAAGGTCATGCCGCCCAAAAGGTCGCCATTCGCCAGGGTGCCATAGCTTTCGGTGGGAAAGCTGACAGGTTGGCCGTTCGACCACCAGCGCGCAGCACCCCGTGCCGACACCATCACGCCCAGTGTCGCGATAAAGGGTGGGATCTTGGTATAGGCGATCAGCAACCCATTGATCAGGCCCGCGAAGAGCCCACAGGCAAGGCCGACGACAATCGGCACG
>JBKJVF010000014.1:0-3299 GCA_046589965.1 Paracoccaceae bacterium | reverse complement strand
CGACCATTGCGTCGGATGTCGATCTTGCCCCCATGGTCTCGGCCAGCCGGGGTGGTGTCGTGCGCGTCGCGGACGGCGTGCCGGATATCCGCACCGTGAGGGACGGTAGGCCCGCATCGGGGCGCGGCTGGATCGGCATCGCGCCGCGCGGCGCCTATGTCACCGAAGACATCGACATCGCACCCCTGGTGCCCGCATGGCTGGCGCTGTTGCTGGCGGCGTCACTGGCGATCGCGGCCTGGCTTTACGAAGGACGCCGGGGCAAGTCTGCCGTGGTCTGACCCGCAGGGCGGTCGCGCTGCAACATGACCTGACGGGAGTGTGATGCAAATTCGCGCCGAAGCAGCACCGATGCCGCGATCACGGTGGTCAGGATCAGGACGGGCGCGCCAAGCAGCCAGCCCAGTGCCGCCAGCCCGAAATCGATGGATCGCAAACCCCGGTTGAAACTTTTGGCCGCCGTGATGTTGACCTCGGCGGCTTGTGCGGCGCGGTGCAGGGCCAGGGGATCGTCGGGATCGTTCGGCACCGCTGCCATCAGGATCGAGCAATAGCCGAACAACCGGTTCGACCAGATGAATTTCAGCAGCGCATTGGCCAGAAACATCAGGACCAGCAGCACCCGCAACTGGATTTCCCCGGCTTCGGCCTCCAGCGACAAGCGCTGGGCAAGGCCCGTCAGCGTGCCCGCATTGCCGATCAACGCGACGCCCCCGCCAATGGCGATCAGGCAGGCCGACGCGAAAAAGGCGGTGCCCTGACGCAGACTTTCGATCACCGTGGCGTCAAAAATCCGCGGCACCCGCGTCACGAACTGAACCATCCAGTCGTGCCGATATTGCTGCATCAGCATCGAGACGGACGGGCGGCGGGCCGGGGGGTGCTCGATCAGCCAGCCGATCCCGGCCCAGGCCAGCAGCATGAACGCGACCGCCACGGCGTCCGTGACCGAAAACGGGCCGAGCGCGCGCATGTGGTCCATCAGTGTTTCCATGCATAGGAGCTTATGCCGCAGGGTTTGCGCTTGCCAGTGGGATAAATTGGTAATAATCTTTTACCAATAGTGCAAAGGACGTTTCCCATGGACATGCCGCCCCCCAACGCCCTGGTCCTGTCGCGCAAGGGCGAAATCGTCACCCGCCTGCGCGCTGTACTGCCTGCGGATGCGGTGATCGATGATGTGGTCGAAACCCTGGCCTATGAATGTGATGGTCTCGCCGCTTATCGGTGTCCGCCGCTGGCGGTCGTGCTGCCGCGCTCCACCGCGGAGGTCTCCGCCGCGCTGCGTGTGTGCTGGGAGCTCGGCGTGCCAGTGGTCCCGCGCGGGTCTGGCACCTCGCTTGCGGGCGGCGCGATGCCGACGGCCGATTGCGTGATCCTGGGCGTCGCGCGGATGAATGCGGTGCTGGAGACGGACTACGACAGCCGGTTTATCCGTGTGCAGTCAGGCCGCACCAACCTGAGCGTCACCGGCGCGGTAGAGGCCGAAGGGTTCTTTTACGCCCCCGATCCGTCAAGCCAGCTTGCCTGCGCCATCGCGGGCAACATCGCGATGAATTCGGGCGGCGCGCATTGCCTGAAATACGGGGTGACGACAAACAACCTTTTGGGCGTCACGCTGGTGCAGATGGATGGCACCGTGGTGGAGGTGGGCGGCCCTTGGATGGATGCGCCGGGCCTCGACCTACTTGGCGTCATCTGCGGGTCCGAGGGGCAGTTGGGCGTGGTGACTGAGGCGACGTTGCGCATCCTGCCAAAACCCGAAGGCGCGCGGCCCGTCCTGATGGGCTTTGACAGCAGCGAAGGGGCAGGCGCCTGCGTCAGCGCCATCATCAAGTCCGGCATCCTGCCCGTTGCCATCGAATTCATGGACCGCCTCTTGATCCGCGTCTGCGAAGATTTCGCCCATGCCGGATACCCCGATTGCGAGGCCCTGTTGATCATCGAGGTGGAGGGCAGCCCGGCAGAGATTGACGAACAGCTTGCGCGCATCAAGGACATCGCTGCGGCCCACAACCCCGTCGCGGTCCGCGAAAGCGCGTCCGAGGACGAGGCGAAAAAGATATGGCTGGGGCGCAAGTCCGCCTTCAGCGCGATCGGCCGCATCTCGGACTACATGTGCCTTGACGGCACGATCCCGGTGTCGAGCCTGCCTTACGTCCTGCGCCGGATTGGCGAGTTGGGCACCCAATACGGGCTGGCCGTCGGCAACGTGTTCCATGCAGGCGACGGCAACATGCATCCCTTGATCCTTTATGACGCGAACAAACCCGGCGATCTGGAGACCTGCGAAGCACTGGGCGCCGAGATCCTCAAGCTGTGCGTCGAGGTGGGCGGTTGCCTGACAGGCGAACATGGCGTCGGCATCGAAAAACGCGACCTGATGGGTGTGCAGTTCTCGACCGACGACATGGAGGCGCAGATGCGGGTGAAGGATGTGTTTGATCCCAAATGGTTGCTGAACCCCGCCAAGGTTTTTCCACTGGCGCTGACCGACAGCCGCCGTAGTTGACCAAGCGAAGGCTGGGGACTGTGTGCCCCCAGACCCCCGAACATATTTTCCCTCAAGAGGAAGCCCCAGTGCTGCAACCCGGGACCGAAGACGAACTGGCCGAGGTGATCCGCAATGCGCGGGGTCCTTTCCGCATATGTGGCGGCGGGACCCGGTCCATGGGTGACGTTGCGGGCGAGGCGCTGGCGACAGGCGGCATGACCGGCATCACCCTTTACGAGCCGGGCGCTCTGACATTGGTCGTGCGGGCAGGCACGCCGCTGGCCGATGTCGAGACGGCACTTGCGGGCGAAAACCAGCGCCTGCCGTTCGAAATTCCTGATCAGCGCAGCCTGCTGGGGCGTGAAGGTATCTCCACTATTGGCGGAGTGGTGGGGGACAATGCCTCAGGCCCGCGTCGGGTCCAGGTCGGGGCTTGCCGCGACAGCCTGATCGGGGTCCGGATGGTCGATGGTCGGGGAACGATCATCAAGAACGGCGGTCGCGTGATGAAGAACGTCACGGGTTATGATCTGGTCAAACTGATGGCCGGATCGCGCGGGACTTTGGGGGTTTTGACTGAAGTCGCGTTCAAGCTTCAGGCCAGTCCGGACGCAGAGGCGACATTGCGCATTCCGGGTCTTGCGTCCGACGTGGCGCTGCCCATGCTGCGCCGGGCCATGGGTTCGCCCTATGACGTGTCGGGTGCTGCACATCTGGATGTGGGCCGCACCGTCGCCGACACCCAAACGCTGATCCGGGTCGAGGGGCTGGCGGGGTCGGTCGCCTACCGCGCCCGCGAACTGGC
>JBKJVF010000243.1:0-2668 GCA_046589965.1 Paracoccaceae bacterium | reverse complement strand
GCCGCCCGGAAACACGCCAATGGCGCCGCCCTGCCCCAGATAGGTCAGCGCGGTGGCGCGGCTTTCAAGGTTCAAGCGCGTCGCCTCTTTGGTAGCATCGAAAGATATCGGAAGCAGGACGCGGTCCAGCGCCTCAGCCCGCTTGAAAACGGCATTGGCCAGAATGCGGAAATCGCCGCGTCTTGCGTCCAGCAGGTGGCCAAGCATCAGCCCGTCCAGAATGCCATAAGGGTGGTTGGAGGTGACGATCAGGGGACCCGTGCGCGGGATATGATCGAGGCTGCCGCCCACAATGTCGAGGCTGAGGCCGAATTTCTCGGGGATGACCTGCCAGAAGCTGCGTCCCCGGGCGACCTCGTCCTCGTAGCCGCGCGCGCGGCGGATCAAGGATCGGCGACCGGTGGAATTTTCCAGAAGGCGGATCACACTGCGACTGGCGACCGTCAGACCAGACGTGGAATAGGTGATGTCGCGGGTGACGTCGGACGTGGCGTCTGCCGTGTTTTGCAAATCTGAATTCCCCCAAATCCTGACGCAAGACGTGCCACAGAAGCGTGACACGGCAATGACGGTCCCGAAACGCGCGCGCTTTGGCACCGGATTGGCCACCCGTCGAGGCAAGTTCTGCCGTGATCGGGAGCAATGTCTTCCCACACGCATGGTTTGTGCCTAGATAGCCCCAAGGTATTGGTGGCGACTGACAGTCAGGTGGAGTTCACGATGGATTGGGACAAACTGCGGATTTTTCACGCGGTCGCGGAGCGTGGCAGTCTGACCCATGCGGGCGACGTGCTGCACCTGAGCCAATCGGCTGTCAGCCGCCAGATCCGCGCGCTGGAGGAAAGCCTGTCTGTGACGCTGTTTCACCGCCATGCGCGCGGGCTGATCCTGACCGAACAGGGAGAGCTTTTGTTCGATGCGACCCAGCAGATGGTCAAGCGGCTGGACGCCACCGCCGCCCGCATCCGCGACTCTGAGGATGAGGTGCTGGGCGAGCTGCGCGTTACCACGACGACCGGCTTTGGCACGCTATGGCTGGCCCCGCGCCTGCCAGCACTTTACAAGAAATACCCTGCCCTGAAGATCGACCTGATGCTGGAAGAGCGGGTACTGGATTTGCCGATGCGCGAGGCTGATGTGGCGATCCGCATGAAGGAGCCAACCCAGGCTGACCTGATCCGCAAGCGCCTGATGAACATCCGGATGCGGCTTTATGCGACGCCGGAATATCTGGCCGATAACGGCACCCCCCTGACAATGAACGATTTTTCAGCACACCGGCTGATCTGCCAGCACGCGGGCACGCCGCAGGTCGCGGCCGGTGCCCTGATGGTGGCCGAACTGATGAGCCACGACATTCCGTCAACCCTGACGGTCAACAACTATTTTGGCGTCTTGCAGGCGGTGCTCAGTCATCTGGGGATCGGTGTGCTGCCCGATTACATCACCGAAGACTTCCCGCATCTTGTGCGCGTTCTGCCGGATGTGGAATCCGCCGAGGTGCCGGTCTTTCTCGCCTATCCCGAAGAATTGCGCCATTCCAAGCGGGTCGCGGCGTTCCGAGAATTCGTCACCGAAGAGATTTTCACCTATCGTAAGCGTCAGCAGGACTGACCGTCGGGACCGCAATCCGTCGGGCGCCACGCCAGCAGCCATGCAATACGCGCATAGCTGAAATGCTGCGCACGCAGCATGGCGGATGTTGAAAATTTGGGCGGGGCGCACTAACTATGATCATGAGCGAGGGAGTGAGTTACTCTTCTTTCGCTCATACCTCCCTGTTGGACCTTGGCCGAGCTTCATGCTCGGCCTTTTTTTTGTTTTGAAGGAATTAAGCGCTTCTGCTTAACCGTGCAGCAGGCGGGCGCGCCTTTGCCCCAGCAGTCGCGCATCAGCGGATGAGGGCGCCAGGGCGATGGCCCTGTCATAGGCGGCAAGGGCGGCTTCGGTTTGGCCAGTCCGCCCCAGCAGCTCTGCCCGCGTGGCGTGAAAGGGCTGGTAGTCTGCAAGCTCTGTCGAAAGCGGGGTCAGAACGGCCATACCCGCCTCCGCTCCGTCAGCCTCGGCCAGTGCCACGGCGAGGTTCAGGGCCACGACGGATGTCGGCTCGTATTGCATCAGTCCGCGGTAAAGATGTGCGATCTGCGGCCAATCGGACCCCTGCGGATGATGGCAGGCCGCGATGGCCGCCTTGATCTGAAAAGGTCCGGGGTGGCGGCGCGCCATCGCGGCGTCAAGGACCCGCAGACCATCGGCCAAGGCCGCATGATCCCACAGGCCGCGATCCTGATCTGCTAGCGCGATGCTTTCGCCGTCCCCGTTCAGCCGCGCCGCGCGTCGCGCATGGGTCAGGATCATCAGCGCAAGGCAACCCTCCACCTCGGCCTCGCCGGGGCGCAGCGCGTCGACCATGCGGGCAAGATAGATCGCCTCGATGCACAGGTCCCGGTCGGCGCTGGGGCCGATGGTGTAGCCTGCGTTGAAGATCAGGTAGATCACCGTCAGGACGGAATCGAGGCGACCCGGCCATTCTTCGGGGCCTGGCACGATGTAGGGGATCCCTGCGGCGGCAATATTGACCTTGTCTCGCGACAGGCGCAGTCCCATCGTGATGTCATTGACGAGAAACGCCCGCGCGATTTCGGGGGTGGTCAGACCGCCCAGCGTG
>JBKJVF010000207.1:0-17308 GCA_046589965.1 Paracoccaceae bacterium | reverse complement strand
GTACTGGTTTGGGCGACCGGGGCATTTGTCGCCTTCAGCCTGATCAGCGGCAAGCAGATGCATTACCTGATGCCCGAACTGCCCGCGCTGGCGCTGCTTTTGTCCGGCATGGTGGTTGTGCGGACAACGTGGTGGCGCAAGGCTGTCCTAGTCGGACCGGCGCTGCTCGTGGCCGCTGCGGCGGTCGCGATCTTTCTGGGCTTTGTGCCGGATGCCATTGTCAACGACGCCACGATGCCGATCTGGATGCTGGCGCTTGTGCTGGCTGTCGTCGTAGGACTGGTCGTTCTTGTCATCCGCTTTGACCGCCCTGTGCTTGTTCTGGCGCTGGCGGCACCCATGACGGCTGTGGTGCTGCACCTGACGCTGCAGAGCCTGATCTGGGCAGGCGATGATCCGCGACCGATTGCGGCAGTCATGAAGGACGGCGAAGCATCTGGCCTTGCCACAACCGACACCGACTATGCGGGTCAGTTCACCTTTGCCGGTCGGCTGACCGGACCGGTGACGGTCCTGACGTCGGATCAAGACCGCGAGACCTGGATGACGGCCCATCCCGGCGGCATCGTCGTCACACGGGGGGAACTGTCGCAACAGGGTTTGACCTTGATCCTTGGTCGTGATTTCCAAGGCAAGCCATATCGCCTTTACCGCGTCGAAAAGGGTCAACCCTGATGTCCGCGCCTGTCCCCGACGTTTCTGTCATCCTTCCTGCCAAGGACGAAGCAGCCAACCTTCCCATGGTCCTGCGCGACATCACCGACGCGCTGGCCGGGATACCGCATGAGATCATCGTGGTCGATGACGGGTCCACCGATGCGACCGAGGCCACGGTGCGGACATTGGCAAAAACGATCCCCGGCCTTTGCCTGATCCGGCACGATGCGTCTTGCGGGCAGTCGGCAGCCTTGCGCAGCGGGATCAAGTCGGCGCGCGGGCGCATCATTGCGACGCTGGACGCGGACGGGCAGAACCCGGCGTCGAACCTGCCGCACCTGGTCGCCCCGTTTCTGGTGGCGGATGCCGACCCGCGGTTGGGCCTGGTGCAGGGACAGCGGCTGCGCCGTCAGGACACATGGTCCAAGCGGATCGGCTCGCGTCTTGCCAATGGCATCCGCAACGCGCTTTTGCACGACGGCGTGCGCGACAGCGGCTGCGGCATGAAAGCCTTTCCCCGCGCGGTCTATCTGGAACTTTCCTATTTCGACCACTTGCACCGGTTCATGCCCGCCATGGTCAAGCGCGAAGGTCTGCAGGTGATGGTGATGGATGTAACCCACGCCGAACGCCATGCGGGCCAGTCGAATTACAACAACACGCGCCGCGCGCTGGTGGGCATTGTAGATCTGATCGGAGTGGCCTGGCTGATGCGCCGCCGCAGGTTGGCAACATCAAGGATCGTGCTGCGCAACGGTGATCCGGATGCGGGCAATCAGCCCCCGCGCTAGCCGAAGACGAGTGCCAGAACGCCCAGCAGGATGATAAGCTCGGCAAATGGGACGGTCGGTTTTCCGTTCTTGGATATAACCGAAAACAGGTCTAGTCGGGCACTCAAATTTTCGCGCGCCGTGAAGCCACGCATTTCGTCAGGCTGTCTTAGGGCCGGAAATTCCGGCCTGCAGTTTAGTTCACACATCACCATAGCACCTGCACTCATAACCGGAACCCAGCTCTCCTCGTTACCAACATCGCGTGTACATCCCGCGACATCCAACCTTCATGACCATAAAAGTCTCACGACGCGGACACTCTGCATAGCTGCATTTAAGGACGTGTCTTTTTAGACAGGTGAGGATAATTTGACATTGCTAATGCGCCATTAGTAGATGTGATAGTTGCGAAAACCGCGATCTCAGGCGGTTTCGCGTCCAGATGTGATCTGTTTTCCGCCGCAATCGATTCGTTTTTCCGTTGTCAGGTGATGGGCCCATGGGGTGTGGAAAACCAAATGCGAACCGCAAAAAAACTGTGATATGGGCCTTGACCTTCCTACGATGGGAAGCCCCATCTGCATGTCATGATACTGGCGAGATTGTCGCCACTGCAAAGGTGAAAGCCCCCGATGAACGCTCTAACCGCCCCGCCCGCCAAACACGCTTTACAGGCCGACTTGCACCTGCAGATCGAGGGTATGCATTGCGCGTCCTGTGCCGGGCGGGTGGAACGCACCCTTATGGCCGTCCCGGGCGTCGCCTCGGCATCCGTCAACATTGCAACGGAACGCGCCGATATCACCCTCGGCGCGCCGGTGTCGCGCGAGGTCCTTGTCGCAGCGGTTACCGATGCCGGGTACAAGGTGCCCGAGGCGGTCACTGATCTGGCGATCACGGGGATGACTTGCGCGTCCTGCGTGGCGCGACTTGAAGGGGCCTTGCGCGCCGTGCCGGGTGTGACGGGCGCGACCGTCAACCTTGCGACCGAACGTGCCCAAGTCCGTGGATTTGCCGACCCTTCCGTCCTGATCACCGCGATTGCCGCAGCCGGATACCATGCCGAGGATGCCGGAGCCGTCCGCGACACCGCCACCCCGAACCGCAAGGCAGCACATATCGCAGGCCTTGGGCGCGATCTGGTCCTGGCGGCAGTCTTGACCGTGCCCGTGGTGGCGCTGGAAATGGGCAGTCACATGGTCCCCGCGGTACACGATCTGATCCATCGCACCATCGGCATGGGCGCAAGCAACCTGATCCAGTTCGTGCTAACAACCCTTGTGCTGCTGGGTCCGGGACGTCGGTTCTATGTGACAGGTATACCTGCACTACTCCGCGCCAGGCCCGACATGAACAGTCTCGTGGCGCTGGGCACGCTGGCCGCCTATGCGGTGTCGGTGGTGGTTGTGTTCCTGCCACAGGTGATGCCCGCAGGCATGGCCAACGTCTATTTCGAACCTGCCGCAGTCATCGTGACGCTGATCCTGATTGGGCGCTATCTTGAGGCCCGCGCCAAGGGACGGGCCGCCGGGGCCATCGCCGCCCTCGTCGGTCTTCAGCCCGCGACGGCGCGGGTGCGGCGCGGGGCCGATGTGACCGAGATTGCGATTGCCGACCTGCGCCCCGGCGACCTTGTCGACATCCGTCCGGGTGAGCGGATCCCGGCGGACGGCACATTGACCGAAGGTAGCAGCTGGATCGATGCCGCGATGATCACCGGGGAACCCGTGCCGGTCGAGGTTGGCCCGGGTGCCATACTGGTCGGTGGGACTGTCAACCAGACCGGCGCCCTGACAATGCAGGTCACCGCGACGGGTGCCGCGTCGGTCCTCGCGCAAATCATCCGCATGGTCGAGGATGCCCAAGGGTCCAAGCTTCCGATCCAGGCGCTGGTCGACCGGGTGACCTTGTGGTTCGTGCCGGCGGTGCTTGCGATGGCCGCGCTGACCGGGATCGTGTGGATGATCTTTGGTCCGGACCCGGCTTTGTCCTTTGCGCTGGTCAATGCCGTGTCGGTTCTGATCATTGCTTGCCCTTGTGCGATGGGGCTGGCGACGCCGACTTCGATCCTTGCGGGCACCGGACGGGGTGCGGAGCTTGGCATCCTGTTCCGTCGGGGCGACGCATTGCAGCGGCTGGCCGAGGTCAAGGTCGTGGCGTTTGACAAGACCGGCACCCTGACCATCGGGCATCCCGTACTGACAGATGTCGCCGTTGCAGCAGGCCAGAACCGCGCATCGGTGTTGGCGGCCGTGGCGGCTGTGGAGGCGCGGTCCGAACATCCTGTCGGCCGCGCGCTGGTCGATGCCGCCAAAGCCGAAGGTCTGACGCTGTCTGCCGCAACGGGCGTGAAGGCCAAGGCGGGGCTTGGCATCACAGGTCAGGTCGACGGGCAGTCCGTCCAGATCGGCTCGGCCCGGTTCCTTGGGGATCAGGGCATTGATCTTTCCCCATTGGCGGCGGGCGCAGCGGCATTGTCCGGCGCGGGCAAAACGGTGCTCCATGTCGCCATCGGCGGCCAGTTGGCGGCAGTCCTTGCGGTGGCCGGCACGACGCGTCCTGGCGCTGCGGCGGCGATCGCGGCGCTGAGGGCGAGTGGCTTGCGGGTCGCCATGATCTCGGGCGATGCCCGTGCCACGGCCGAGGCCGTCGCGCGCGATCTTGGCATCTATGATGTGCGGGCCGAGGTGATGCCACGCGCCAAGCGGGATGCGGTAGCCGCACTCGCCGCGGCGCATGGCACCCTTGCCTTTGTCGGTGACGGTATCAATGACGCGCCCGCCCTTGCGGCCGCCGATATCGGCATTGCCGTAGGCTCCGGCACCGATGTCGCCATCGAGGCGGCCGACATCGTCCTGATGTCCAGCAATCCCGCACTTATCCCTGCCGCAATCCGCCTGTCACAGACAACCATGGCCAATATCAAGCAGAACCTCTTTTGGGCGTTTGCTTACAATGCCGCGCTGATACCGGTGGCCGCGGGCATCCTTTATCCCGGCTATGGTATCTTGCTGTCACCAGCACTCGCCGCCGGGGCCATGGCACTGTCGAGCCTGTTTGTGCTGGCCAATGCCCTGCGCCTGTCGCGCTTGAAAATTGCTGTTCAGGGAGGTGCTGCATGAACATCGGAGAAGCCTCTGCCGCATCTGGCGTGTCGGCCAAGATGATCCGCTATTACGAAGAAACCGGCCTGATCCCGGCGATCCGGCGGTCCGATGCAGGCTACCGCATCTATGGCGACCGCGAGGTGCAGATGCTGCGCTTTGTCCGGCGCGCACGGGACCTGGGGTTTCCGGTCGATCAGATCAGCGAACTGCTGGCGCTTTGGCGCGACACCTCGCGGCACAGCGCGGACGTGAAGCATCTGGCGACCCAGCGGATCGACGAATTGCATGACAAGATCAAAGCGATGCAGGAAATGGTGGCAACGCTGCGGACCCTTGCCGACAGCTGCCACGGTGATGCGCGGCCAGATTGCCCGATCCTCGCCGATCTGTCCCGTGACGACCAACCCGCCCAAGTCCGGCGCCGCACCGGCCTGCGGTGACAAAGACGCGGTTTGCGGCGTGACTTGCGCCGCCACGGACCTTTGATGAAATAGAATTTATGTTCCATTTCCGAGGGGCGTGCGATATGTCGTGCTGCAAGTTTGCAATGCCCCGGGGGGCAGGCTGAGTTCGACCCAAACATCGCCGGGACAAGCCCGGAGCAAGGAGCATGATGACTGTCAGATTTGGGCTTTTGGGCGCTGGGCGCATCGGCAAGGTGCATGCCCGGGCAGTCAGCAGCGATCCGAATGCGGCGCTGGTGGCGGTGGCCGACGCGATGGCCCCGGCAGCGCAGGCCATTGCCGATCAATATAGCTGCGAGGTCCGGTCAATCGACGCAATCCTGGCGTCCAAGGATATCGACGCGGTGGTGATCTGTACGCCCACCGACACCCATGCCGACCTGATCGAGGCCTTTGCCAAGGCCGGCAAGGCAATCTTTTGCGAAAAGCCCATCGACCTTAGCCTCGCGCGAGTGAAATCTTGTCTGAAGGTCGTGCGCGATACCAAGGCGGTGCTGATGGTCGGCTTCAACCGCCGGTTCGACCCCCATTTCATGGCTGTCCGCGCAGAAATCGACAAAGGCACGATTGGCACGGTGGAGATGGTCACAATCACCAGCCGTGACCCGGGCGCGCCGCCCATCGACTACATCACCCGTTCTGGCGGAATATTCCGCGACATGACCATCCATGATTTTGACATGGCACGCTTCCTTCTCTGCGAAGAAGTGACCGAAGTCAGCGCTATGGCCTCGGTGCTGGTCGACAAGGCCATCGGCAAGGCAGGCGACAGCGATAGTGTGCAGGTCATGCTCAAGACCGCCACCGGCAAGATGGCCGTCATCTCGAACTCGCGCCGCGCCACCTATGGCTATGACCAGCGGATCGAGGTGCATGGCTCCAAAGGGGCGGCGGTTGCCGAAAACCAGCGCCCGGTATCGATCGAGGTCGCCACCAGCGCAGGCTATACCCGGCCCCCGCTGCACGACTTCTTCATGACCCGCTATACCGAAGCCTATGCCGCTGAAATCGCGTCATTCATTGCCGCAATGCAAGGCAAGGCCAAGGCGGAACCATCGGGCGAAGATGGCCTGATGGCGCTGGCGCTGGCCGAGGCGGCGTTGAAATCGGTGGCGGAAAAGCGCGTGGTCCTGTTGTCTGAGGTGACCGGCTAAGGCATTTGCCCCGGCGCATCAGGCATCATCTGCTTGACGGGCCGGGGCCTTGGGCCTAAGGAACCGATGCTCTGAGGCGGGTGGGCAGGCAGGCTATGCACCGGATTGCAAATCCGAGAAGACCGGTTCGATTCCGGTACCCGCCTCCAGAGCAAACCATCTGAAATCTAGGGTTTGAGGTACTTGGCCGCTTCGATGCGGGCAAAAGCCTTCAGCCGCGCGCCATGCATATCCAGGAACGCGGCCGCGCGATCCGGATCATGTTTTGACAGATCGCGCACCCACCAGGCGATGGATTTCTGGATGAACCAGTCGCGGTCATCGGCCATATCGGCAGCCCAGACCAGCACCCGGTCGCGGATCGCCAGTTCGCCGGGCTTGGGGTGGTTCTGCTTGGTCCAGGGCAGGGTCATCACCAGGGCCGCGCGCCGCACCCACATGTTGTGTGACGCAATCCAACCCTCCAGCGCATCAATCCGCAACGGGTCCGCCAGCAACCGCCGCTCTCCGGCCTTGCAGACATGGTCTGCAATGGCCCACGCGTCGAACTGTTGCACCCAAGTGCAGATCAACGCCCAGGCCGCGTCATCTGGGCGCAAACGGGCCTGGGTCAGCAATTTCGCCGCCGCCACGCGCGCCTCGTGAATGTTGGTGTCCCAAAGGGTTGCGGCCAGCGCCACCCGATCCTCGACGGATCGTTCTGCGCGCCAACGGTCGGTCAGATCCTCGATGGCCGGGACGGAAACCCCAAGATAGGGTCGCGGAAACTTGTGATAGGCGGCCATTTCGGCAGCGCGGGTAGGATCGGCAAGCGCGTTCAGGTCGGCAAAGGGGTCGGTCATCAGCGCCTCGGTCAGATTTTCGCCACCCTAACCGTGCCAGTGTGCCGATACCACCGGCCCTAGCGCGGCTGGATCACGAATTGCACCGCCGCGACGGGAACGCCCGCCCGGCTAACCACCGCGTCATTGACCACAACCCCGTCGGGTCGCCGATAGATCACATCCGCAAAGCCCAGCCGCGTTACGCCAGATGGCGAGGCGAAGTCTGCCGTATAGGTCAGCCGGATCACCCCGTCCGCCTCCACCACCTGGGCCAGGCCCACGGTATCTTCGCGCTTGCCCGTCCAGGTGTTCGGGCCTGTGCGGTCAAAGACCCAGGTCAGCCGGTTCTTTTCGCCGTCGTCATAGACAAAATCCTCGACGACCGTCAGGCGGTTGCCACCATTGGAAAGGCTGCCGTTCAGACGCGCGGTAAAGCGACGCTCATCCCCCGTCAGCCAGACGCGGAAAAGGCCCGTGCCGGTGCTGCGCCCGACGAACGCCTCGGTCAGGGTCACGGGGATCGTCGGCGGGGTCGGGTCCGGCGGCACCCCGGCGCAGGCTGCCAGCAACAGGGCAGTCGCACCCACCAGAAAGGTCCGGCGGTTCGGCAGGGCAAGGGTGTCGCGCATCATCGCAGGCTCCGTTCAGGGGTCCCCGATGCAGATAGCGCGCGCTATTCCACAGTCACGGATTTCGCCAGATTGCGCGGCTGATCTACATCCGTCCCCTTGGCAATGGCCGTGTGATAGGCCAGCAACTGCGCCGGAACCGCATAAAGGATGGGGGCGAACTGGGGGGCAACCTCGGGCATGGTCAGCGTGCGCCAGGCCCCGTCACCCGCCTCGGCCACACCGGCAGCATCTGATATCAGCAGCACCCGCCCATGCCGAGCCATGACCTCTTGCATGTTCGACACCGTCTTGTCGAACAGCGCATCGCGCGGTGCCAGAACGATGACCGGAACGGCCTCGTCGATCAGCGCGATGGGCCCATGCTTCAACTCGCCCGACGCATAACCTTCGGCATGTATATAGCTGATTTCCTTAAGCTTCAGCGCGCCTTCAAGCGCCATGGGATACATCGGCCCGCGCCCGAGGAACAAGACATCCCGCGCCTTTGCCAACTCATCCGCGATCGCGGCAATCGGCCGGCTGAGCGCAAGCGCGTGGTTCATCAACCCCGGCAAGGCGTTCAGGGCGGCGACATGCCCAGCCACCCCGGCCGCATCCAGCCGACCCCGGTCAAGCCCCGCCTTGATCGCCAACAGCGCCAGCACTGTCAGTTGGCAGGTGAACGCCTTGGTGGAGGCGACACCCACCTCCACCCCCGCATGGATCGGCAAAGCAAGGTCGCTTTCCCGCGCGATGGAGGACGAGGGCACGTTGATCACCGAAACAATCTTGCCCACTTTGCCCTGGGCATAGCGCAAGGCGGCAAGGGTATCGGCCGTCTCTCCCGACTGGCTGACAAAAAGCGCCCAACCCTTTGGCAACAGCGGCGGTTCGCGATACCGGAATTCCGACGCAATATCGATGTCACAGGGCAGGCCCGCGATCTGTTCGAACCAGTATTTCGCGACATGGCAGGCAAAGGACGCGGTCCCGCAGGCGACCAGCGTGACGCGCTCGACACCCGTGAAATCCAACCCCGCCGGCAGGTTCAGCGTGCCATCCACCCCCGTATAGCGTTTTAGCGCATCGGCGATGACAACCGGTTGGTCGGCGATTTCCTTGGCCATGAAATGCTTGTAGCCCGCCTTTTCGATGCGGGTGCTGTCGATCTGGATGCGGGTTTCGGCGCGGTTGGCCAGCCGGTCGGCGGCATCGAAGATCTGCGCCCCCGCACGGGTCACGATGGCCCAGTCGCCCTCTTCCAGATAGGTAATGCGGTCTGTCATTGGCGCCAGCGCGATGGCGTCCGATCCGACGAACATCTCACCGTCGCCATGCCCGATGGCCAAGGGCGATCCCTTGCGGGCGGCGATCATCAGATCGTCCTCGCCATCAAACAGAAAGCACAAGGCAAAGGCCCCGTGCAGGCGTTTCAAGGTGGCGCGCGCCGCCTCGACCGGGGTCAGGCCCTGGTCCAGCCCAAGCCGCGTCAAGAGCGCGACGGTTTCCGTGTCGGTCTCGGATTCCTGAGCATAACCAGCTGCAGCCAGTTCGGCGCGCAGGTCGCGAAAGTTTTCGATGATGCCATTATGCACGACCGCAACCCGGCCCGCCTTGTGGGGATGGGCGTTGACGACCGTCGCCGCCCCATGCGTCGCCCAGCGGGTGTGCCCGATGCCTGACCGTCCCGCCAGGGGGTCATGCACCAGAAGGTCGCTGAGGTTGACCAGCTTTCCCACAGCCCGTCTGCGATCCAGTTTGCCCTTGTTGACGGTGGCAATCCCCGCGCTGTCGTAACCGCGATATTCCAGTCGTTTCAGTGCCTCGACCAAAAGTGGAGCCACTTCGTGATTCCCCAGTACCCCTACAATTCCGCACATTATTACTGACCTTTACCCTTTGAAGCTTTGATGGAATTTAACTTTTCGAACAATTTCGTCGCAAGACCCGGATTCGTGACCTGCCGCGCGCGCCCGATTGCAACAGCGCCGGAGGGCACGTCTTCGGTGATCACGGACCCCGATCCTGTCAATGCGCCATCCCCCACCGAGACCGGCGCCACCAGCATCGTCGCCGACCCGATGAAGGCGCGTTTGCCAATCACCGTGCGATGCTTCATCACGCCATCATAATTGCAGGTGACGGTGCCTGCGCCGATGTTGGTGTGGTCGCCCACTTCGGCATCTCCAAGGTAGGTCAGATGGCCGACCTTGACGCCTTCACCCAGGATCGCGTTCTTGATCTCCACGAAGTTGCCGACATGCGCATCCTCCGCCAGCTCTGCGCCGGGACGCAGGCGGGCAAAGGGACCGACGGTCGCGCCCCGGCTGATGTGGCAGCCCGTCAGATGGCAAAAAGCCTCGATCACAGCGCCGGACTCGACGGTGGTCCCGGGGCCAAAGATGACGTTGGGGCCGATCACCGCATCGCGTCCCACATAGGTGTCATAGGCGAAAAAGACCGTGTCGGGGGCCGTCATGGTGACACCGTTGTCCAGCGCCTCGGCGCGCGCGCGGGCCTGAAAGATCGCCTCGGCGTCGGCCAGCCCCGCGCGGGTATCGACGCCAAGCGTTTCGGCCTCGGGGCAGGTCACTGCCGTGGCCGACAGCCCCTGCGCGCGGGCGGCGGCGACGATATCGGTCAGATAATATTCGCCGGCCGCATTGTCGTTCGACAGCCCCGCCACAAGGTCGCGCAGGACCGCGATGTCACAGGCAATAACGCCCGAATTCATCAAGGTGATGGCCCGCTGATCGGCAGTGGCATCCTTGTATTCAACGATCTTGACCAGTTCATTGCCGTCCATCATCAGCCGGCCATAGCGGGGCGGATTCTGGGTGTTGTGAAATCCAAGCACGGTGACATCCGTGACCGAGGCCGCCATTTTCTCCAGCGTTTCAGGCGTCAGGAACGGTGTGTCGCCATAGAGCACGATGACCCTGCCCGTGGCATCTGCCAGCAGCGGCAGGGCCTGGGCCACCGCATGGCCCGTGCCAAGCTGCTGGTCCTGCAAGGCGATCAGCACATCCGGATCATGGTCGCGCGCGGCCTTTGCCACGGCGTCTGCCCCGTGACCTGCCACGATCACCGTGAGTTGTGGTTCCAGCGAGGCACCAGCCTGCATGGCATGGATCAAAAGCGGGGCACCGGCGACCCGGTGCAGCACCTTGGGCAGGTCGGAATTCATCCGCGTGCCCTGGCCTGCCGCCAGAATGATCAAAGATACCTGCATGTGCCCTCTTTTCATCTTGTGCCGCACGTTTTACCCACAGCCGCAGGGGCCGCAAGGGGCGGTTCCTTCACGCGACGTTACATGTGGGATGCCGATGCGCACAGTTGTCTTTGATCTGGACGGGACGCTGGCGGACACGTCGGCAGATTTGCTTGCCTCGGCCAATGCCTGTTTTCAGTCACTTGGGCACGGGGACCTGCTTGACGGGCGCGATACGCTGACCGCCTTTCATGGCGGTAAAGCGATGCTGCGCCTGGGATTCTCAAGGCTGGAGCTGGCATGGACCGAGGCGGATGTCGACCGCGCCTATCCCGACCTTCTGGCCGCTTATGCCGACGGTCTGGACCGCCATACCACGCTCTATCCCGGGGCTGTCGCGGCGGTCGAAACACTCAGGCAACAGGGCTATGCGGTGGCGATCTGCACCAACAAGCCCGAAGGTCTGGCGCTGGAATTGTTGCGCCGTCTGGGGATACTCGACCTTTTTGGCGCGATGGTGGGGGCGGACACGCTGGCGGTGCGCAAACCTGACGCGGCCCCGTACATCGCTGCGGTGACACGCGCAGGCGGGACGGTCGCGCGGTCCATGCTGGTGGGCGACACCGAAACTGATCGCAAGACAGGCCTTGCCGCCGGAGTTCCCGTGGCACTGGTGACGTTCGGTCCCGAAGGGCAGGGCGTGTCCCGCCTGAACCCCGAAGCGTTGTTGGACCATTTTGACGACTTGCCCGACCTCGCCGCCCGGCTCGTGTCATAATCCCGTGGTTTGACACTGCTCTATGGCGGGCTTAGCGTCCCGCCCCATGCAAGTCACCGCAACCCCTGCCGCGTCACGTCATGCCGTGACCTTCGTGCTGATCACTGTCTTTCTGGACATGGTGGGCTTTGGCCTGATCATGCCTGTCCTGCCTGCCCTGATCACCGAGGTCGGGCAGATGGATCTGGGCGACGCGGCCTTTGTCGGCGGCTGGATGTTCGCGGCATTTTCGCTGGCGCAGTTCGCGTTCAGTCCCCTGATGGGCAATCTGAGCGACCGCTTTGGTCGCCGGCCTTTGTTGTTGCTGGCGATCTTTGGGTTGGGGCTCGACTATCTCTTTTCGGCGCTGGCCCCCACGCTGTTCTGGCTGTTCGTGGGCCGCGTCATCGCGGGTGTCTGCGGGTCGTCCTATGTGATCGCAAACGCCTATATCGCCGATGTCACGCCACCCGAGGGCCGCGCCAAGGCGTTCGGGATGGTGGGGGCCGCCTTTGGGGTCGGGTTCGTCCTAGGCCCGGCGATAGGGGGATTGCTGGGAGAACTGGGTTCGCGCGTCCCGTTCTTTGTTGCTGCGGCGATATCGGGGATCAACCTGATCTACGGCTGGTTTGTGCTGCCTGAAACCTTGCCGCCGGAAAAGCGGCGGGCGTTCGAATGGGGCCGCGCCAATCCCTTTGGTGCGTTCAAGGTATTCCGGCTTTACCAAGGGGTGCTTCCTCTCTGCGCGGTCCTTTTTGTCTATTTCGCAGCATCAGCGGTTTACCCCGCGATCTGGCCCTTTTGGGGCATGGCCAAGTTTGGCTGGTCCGAGGCGATGGTCGGCCTTTCGTTGGCGGCATTCGGCATCATCACGGCGGTCTTTCAGGGTGCCCTCACCGGACCCGCCGTGGCGCGGTTCGGCGAATGGCGGGTCTGTGTGTTCGGTCTCGTCATCGCCGTCGTGGTGGCGTTGGGTTATGGGCTGGCGGGGTCTTTAGCCGCAGTTCTGGTCCTGATGGTCATTCACGGACCCGAAGGCTTCGTGCATCCGATGCTTGTCGCGATGATGTCGAAAGCCGTGCCCGAAGATGCGCAAGGGGAATTGCAGGGCGGTATCTCGGCAGTGATGAATGTGGCCATGCTGATCGGCACCATCCTGTTTTCGCAGGTTTTCGGGTTTTTCATGCAAGAGGCGCGCGGCACACCATCGCCCAATATCGCGTTTTATCTGGCGGCAGGGCTGCTTTTGGCGACACTCGCGCTCTATCTTGCGGTGGTGCGGCGGACGGCCGCGAACTGAGGCATCAGATGGAACGCTTTACCGGCAGCTTTACCCAGCAAGAACCCATCCCCGAGGCGGGGATCGAGGCAGCGATGGCCGTGCTGCGCCATGGCCGCCTTCACCGTTATAATACTTCCCCGGGAGAGGTCGCCGAAACCGCGCTGCTGGAAGAGGAATTTGCCGCCCTGACGGGGGCCAGGTATTGCCTTGCGGTCGCGTCCGGGGGCTATGCGATGGCCACGGCTTTGCGGGCCTTGCAGGTGGGGCAGGGCGACGCTGTCCTCTCGAACGCCTTTACGCTGGCCCCGGTGCCGGGCGCGATTGCATCCGTGGGGGCAAGGCCGATCTTTGTCGAGGTCACCGAGGACCTGACCATTGATCTTGATCATCTGGTCCATCAGGCGCGGGCGAGCGGTGCAAAGGTCTTGCTTCTCAGCCACATGCGGGGCCATGTCTGCGATATGGACGCGCTGATGGCGATCTGCGACGGCATGGGCATCAAGGTCATCGAGGATTGCGCCCATACGATGGGGGCCACCTGGCGCGGGGTGCCTTCAGGGCGGCATGGCGTGATCGGGTGTTATTCGACCCAGACCTACAAGCACATGAATTCCGGCGAGGGCGGGTTTCTGGTGACCGATGATGCCGAACTGGCGGCGCGGTCGGTGCTGCTGTCGGGGTCCTACATGCTTTATGCGCGCCACCGCGCCGCCCCCGATCCTGAGGTTTTTGAACGACTGCGGCTGGATGTGCCGAACATCTCGGGCCGCATGGACAACCTGCGCGCGGCGATCTTGCGCCCGCAACTGGCGACACTTGCCGACCGACGGGCGCGTTGGGGCGCGTTGTACCGCACAATGGAGGCGGGGCTTGCCGATACCCTCGGGCTGCGGCTGATCCCGCGCCCAACGCACGAGGTTTATGTCGGATCGTCGTTCCAGTTCACTTTGCCGGGCTGGGACCCCGTGCGCGTCGCGGCACTGGTTGCGCGATCTGCAGCACGAGGGGTGGAGCTGAAATGGTTCGGCGCATCCGATCCCGTGGCCTTTACCAGCCGCTACGCGCACTGGGCCTATGCCAGTCCGGACCCCCTGCCGCAGACCGACCGCGTGCTGGCCGGGTTGATCGACATGCGCCTGCCCCTGACGTTTTCGCCTGAAGATGTGGCCCAGATCGCAAGGATCATCCGCGCAGAGGTCATGGTGGTCGGGCAGGCAGAGGCCCCAGAACCGGTCGCCCTGCCGCTGACCCAATAGCCTGCCCATGGCAAAGCGGCGCGCCAGGACCACCGTCACCCCGTTTTCGCGTGATTACCGCCGTCCGCCGCGCTGGGGCATGGGCCTGCCGCCGCGTCGCCCAAGGTCACGCTGGGGCAGGGCGGTCGGGCGCATCTTGGACCCGATCTTCTACCTTAAGGCCGTCATGGCCCTGTGCGCGCTGGCGCTGGTTGTGCTGCCGCTCGGCGCGGACGCGGTGAACGCAGCCCTGAAACCAGCCCGCCAAGGGAATGGCACCTGCCGCATCCTGTCGGTGATCGATGGGGACACGGTGTCGCTGTGGTGCCCCGCGCGCGGGGTGGAGCGCGCGCGTCTGATGGGCTTTGACGCGCCGGAACTGTTTTCTCCGGCCTGCGCATCGGAATTTGTGGCAGCACAAAGGGCGACCTGGGCCTTGCGCGGCCTGATCTTTGCCGCCGACAAGGTCGAAATTGGGTTTGACGGACGTGATCGCTATGACCGCGCGCTTGTCACGCTACGCCTTGACGGGACGTCGGTGGCGCGTGCCATGATCGCGGGTGGGAATGGCCGTGCCTATGATGGCGGCCGCCGTGAAGCATGGTGTGTCGGCTGAACCTGCATGTGGGCCGCAGAGGGGACACCTGGATCGGGCCAGATCGCATAAACCTCGGCTTGAAAGGCCGCTTCCCCTTGCCGCACCTCATATTTCTGCCCCGGCTTTGGTTGACCCTGCCCGGGGTGCAGAGTAAACCCTTGGCGAGCGAAACGGACCCCTGTGATCGGTTCGCCGCACTGTCGCCAGTTGAAGGAGCACGCGCTTGGACATCCTGCTTGGGGAATATCTGCCGATCCTGATCCTGCTTGGCGTCGCGACCGGTCTGGGGCTGGTCCTTATCCTCGCGGCGGTTGTGCTGGCGGTCCGCAATCCCGACCCCGAAAAGGTCAGCGCCTATGAATGCGGCTTTAACGCCTTTGACGACGCGCGGATGAAGTTTGACGTGCGGTTCTACCTTGTGTCGATCTTGTTCATCATCTTTGACCTTGAGGTGGCGTTTCTCTTCCCTTGGGCCGTCGCCTTTGGCGAGATCAGCATGGCGGCATTCTGGTCGATGATGGTGTTTCTGGCGGTCTTGACCATCGGGTTCGCCTATGAATGGAAAAAAGGCGCGCTCGAATGGGAATGACCGCGTTCGCGACCGAGGCTGACGGCAGAATTGGAGACAGATCATGGGCATAGCGACCGGAGCCAATACCGCAGGCGGCGATGCCGATGTGGCAACCCGCGCCCTGAATGCCGAACTGGCTGACAAGGGTTTCTTGCTGACCTCGACCTCGGATATCATCAACTGGGCGCGCATTGGCAGCTTGCACTGGATGACGTTCGGTCTGGCCTGCTGCGCGGTGGAGATGATGCACACCTCGATGCCGCGCTATGACCTGGAGCGGTTCGGGACCGCCCCGCGTGCCAGCCCGCGCCAGTCCGACCTGATGATCGTCGCCGGCACCCTGACCAACAAGATGGCTCCCGCCTTGCGCAAGGTCTATGACCAGATGCCGGAACCGCGCTATGTCATCTCGATGGGGTCCTGCGCCAATGGCGGCGGGTACTACCATTACAGTTATTCTGTGGTGCGCGGGTGTGACCGGATCGTGCCGGTCGACATCTATGTCCCCGGCTGCCCCCCCACCGCCGAGGCGCTGCTATACGGCATCCTGCAGTTGCAACGTAAAATCCGCCGCACCGGCACGATGGTAAGGTAAGTCCATGTCCGAAGCCCTGAATGACCTTGCCAGCCTGATCACCCTGCGTCGCCCCGATGCGGTGCAATCTCACGACGTGGCCTTTGGCGAGCTGACACTTCACGTCACGCTGGCGCATCTGGAGGATCTGGTCGATTTTCTGCGCACCGATCCGACCTGCCGGTTCACCTCGCTGGTCGACATCACCGCCATCGATCACCCCGCACGCGTCGAACGGTTCGATGTCGTCTATCATTTCCTGTCAATGTACCAAAACCACCGCATCCGTCTGAAGTTGGCGGTTCGCGAGACCGATATGGTCTCGTCGATCCAAGGGATCCACCCCAGCGCAAACTGGTTTGAACGCGAAGTTTTCGACATGTTCGGCATCCTCTTTTCGGGTCATCCCGACCTGCGCCGCATCCTGACGGATTACGGCTTTCGCGGGCATCCCCTGCGCAAGGATTTCCCGACCACGGGATATACCGAGGTTCGCTATGACGAGGTGCTCAAGCGCGTCGTCTATGAGCCCGTCTCGCTGCCGCAGGAATACCGCCAGTTCGATTTCATGAGCCCTTGGGAGGGTGCAGAATACATCCTGCCGGGCGACCAGAAGGTGGCTTCCATGCCGGGCGCGAAATGAAAGACGGGCTTGCGACGGGCCTGAAAGGGACCTTTAGGCACCGGATTACGCAGGGTCACAGTGTGCCCGCGCTTTATCCGGAATCCGCGCTTTTTCAGGCGATGCCGGGCGTCTTGGCGACCGGCTACATGGTCGGACTGATGGAATGGGCCTGCATCGAGCAAATTGCCCCTTTCTATGAAGATGGCGAAGGCTCTCTTGGCACGCATGTCGATGTGAATCATGTGGCCCCCACGCCGCCTGGCCTGACTGTCACGGTGGAGACGGAAATCACCGAAATCGACGGCAGGTTCATCTGGTTCAGCGTCCGCGCCCATGACGGGGTCGATCTGATCGGGCAAGGCCGGCATCAGCGCGCCGTGGTGCGCTGGGACAAATTCACGCCCCGGGCCATGGCCAAGGCGGCAGTTGGGGAACACGCGACATGATGGACGGCGATATCCGCACCAACAGCTATGATGACGGGTCCAAGGATTTTGAAACCGGCGAGCAGAAGATTCGCAATTTCAATCTGAACTTCGGCCCGCAACACCCTGCCGCGCATGGCGTTCTGCGTCTGGTGTTGGAACTGGACGGCGAGATCGTGGAGCGTTGCGATCCCCATATCGGCCTGTTGCACCGTGGCACCGAAAAGCTGATGGAAAGCCGCACCTATCTGCAAAACCTGCCGTATTTCGACCGCCTCGATTATGTGGCGCCGATGAATCAGGAACATGCCTGGTGTCTGGCGATCGAGAAACTGACCGGCACGGTCATTCCGCGCCGCGCCAGCCTGATCCGGGTGCTGTATTCGGAAATTGGCCGGGTGCTGAGCCACCTCTTGAACGTCACCACGCAGGCGATGGAC
>JBKJVF010000046.1:0-19808 GCA_046589965.1 Paracoccaceae bacterium | reverse complement strand
TAGCATGTCCCTCTTACCGCGAGCACCCATTTCGGTTTGGCGCCCGATCAATCAGGATCGGTTTTTGCGTGGCGCCGCGTATTACCCAGAACATGTTGACGCGTCCTTTCTGCAGCGTGATGCCGAAAGACTGCGCGATATCGGCGCAAATTGCGTGCGGATGGGTGAGTTTGCCTGGCATCTGTGGGAGCCAACCGAAGGTACCTTCGACTTTCGCCTTTTTGACCATGCCATTTCGGTGCTTGGCGATCACGGGATCGACACGATCCTTTGCACCCCCACGGCCACGCCGCCGAGTTGGTTGACCGAAGCCTATCCGGAGGTTTTGCGCATTGACGCCATGGGGCGGTCGGCTCAACACGGCTCGCGTCAGCACGCCGATACGACCAGTCCAGTCTTTCGCGACCATTCCCGCCGCATCACCCGCGCGATGTGCGAGCATTACCGCGATAACCGCCGCGTCATTGGCTGGCAGACCGACAACGAGTTGAACAATACTGTGTCGGAAAGCTATTCGCCAAGCTGCCGCAGCGCCTTTCAGGATTGGCTGCGTCTGCGATATCAAAACGACATCGCACAGCTGAACGAGGCATGGGGGGGCAATTTCTGGGCGTTGGCCTATGGGACATTCGACCAGATCGATCTGCCCCGCAGTTATGCACCGACTTTTCCGGCGCCCGCCCATGTCCTTGACTACCATCGGTTTTTGGCTGCGGCTACCGCTGCATTTCAGACCGATCAGATCGAGATCATGCGCGCAACCAATCTCGACTGGTTCGTCTTTCATGACGTTGGCGGCACGTCGGACCTTGATTTCCGGGGTGCCTTTGGCCGTGAGGTGGATTTTCTCGGCTTCAACAACTATCCGATGCTTTATGATGAATTCAGTCGCGAGGGGGGGCATGCCATCTCGCAAGCGTGGCGACTGGATCAGGCGCGGGCGTCGACGGGCAACTTCATCGTGCCGGAACAGACCTGCGGAATGGGCGCGCAGCCCGGTTTCGCCGGGATGACGCCAGAGCCGGGCGAGATGCGCCGCATGGCCTATGGCGCTGTTGCCCGGGGTGCCGATGGCCTGATGTTCTTTCGCTGGCGTCCGGCCCATTTCGGGGCTGAAATCTACTGGATGGGACTGATCGACCATGACGATCAGGCGCGCCGTCGCTACGATGAAGGGCGCTCATTCTTTCAGGATATGGCGGCAATCGAGAAAGATCTGATCGGAACCCATGTGCGGATGGATATCGGCATTGCCGGCGCAGATTTCGATGCGCAAGAGGCGCACAAATCCCATCCCATGGGCTTGCCCTCGCCAGAGCAGGACGCGCTTCACCTTTACCGCGCCTGTTATCACAACACGATCGCCTGTGGCCTGATCCATCCGTCGGACGATCTTTCGCCCCTGAAGGTTTTGTACGTGCCGCACTGGGTGATCTGGGATCCGGCATGGACCGACGCCGTTACGCGCTTTGTCGAGCAGGGCGGCACCCTGATCCTGTCTGCGCTGACGGCCACCCGCGATGCCGACAATCATATCCATCGGGTCTTGGCCCCCGGGGCGGGCCTTTCCAATCTTGCAGGGGTGACGGTCGAGGAATTCGGCAGACTTGCAGCGCCCGGAGCCAGCGGTCTGATGTCGCCGATGTCTTCGCCAGTTCCCGGTGCCTATGTGGAACCGGCCCCTCTCCCTGCATCCAGCGCATCGCGTCGCTATGGCATCCGGTTTGGAAACACGTCTGTATCTGCCGGTCATCTGTATGAATCCTTGAGGTTGCTGCCGGGAACCGAAGTTATGGCGACTTGGGCGGATTGCTGGCTAGATGCATCCCCGTCAGTCACCCGTCGACGGCAGGGTCTGGGGCAGGTGGTCTATGTCGCGACTTACTTGACCCCCGAACTGGCCGAAATGCTGGTCGAACAGGTGATCGTGCCGGCCGGTGTGGCGCCCCTGTTGGCGGATGTACCGCCAGGTGTTGAGGTTGTCGTTCGACAAGCGGCGGGTCGTGAGATTTGGTTTTTGATGAATACCACGCCCGGAACATGTCAGGTTCCTTCGGTGCCTTCGGGATGGGACCCGGTCGCCGAAAAGCCTTTCCCGGGCGGAAAAGTAACGCTCGGCCCCTACGATTGTGTTGTGGTTCGCCGGGACCGCAAGGCGAACGGATAAATGGTGGCTTCGGTATGGTGATCGGATCGTCACGGTTGCGCAGTCTGCAATCATGGCGAAGCGTATTTTAGTAGGCGGCTAAGGCGTCTTGCAGGAATGGGCAGATCTTGGCATCGGGTCGGCCATTCTGCCCCGCTCAAAGCTGCAATCCGGTACGTACCATGCCCTGATGATCTACGCAGCCGACGACGGTCCACTGCTGATCAGCTATCAAAGCCTGTGGCATCCTGAAGTGCAGGCGACGCCCGAGGTGGGCTCTCTGGCCACATTCCTGCGCAACGTTGCCCCCACAGTCGTGCGTGGTCTGCATCAGAGGGCGGAAGTCTGATCTGGCATCGGCAGAACCGCGCATGCTCGAGGGCTGCGTCCTTGATCCAAGGGCGGGCGCCCGCGGTTGTCATCCATTTCGGGGAAGCTGATATGACGGAATAGGCATCAGCAATCGACGGCAGTTATTTTGGCTTGCCTTGTCCCCACCAGACGGATGCTATCGGAGCTGGTGTCGAAATGCCGGAAAAGAAAACGGTTCTTCATCTTTGCGGGCCAGCCGCGCGCCAGCGTCTGCCCGAGGCAAGTCTTCCGACAGCCCCGGCTAGTGCTACAACAGCCCGCGCGCGGCCAGATTGCGCATGAGCGCACCCGTTCCAAAGTTCCATTGCGGCGCTTCGGTTGCCAGTCTTACGGTGTTGGTCAGACTGCCAAGTTCGGGGGCCGCGATCGTCACCACATCGCCAAGGTGATGGGTGAACCCTTGCCCCGGACCGTCACGATCCTGCACGGGCGAGAACATTGTGCCGCAATAGAGCACAAAACCGTCCGGGTACTGATGGTGCCGCCCGCGAGTTTGCGCCACCAGATCGGCTGGGTCGCGGCTGATCTGGCGCATCGAGGATACACCCTCCAGCACAAAGCCATCTTCACCGCTTACCGTCAGTGAAAGTTCCAGCCCGCGCACGGTGTCTAGCGAAAACTCGGCGTCGAACAACCGGATGAACGGCCCGATAGAGGCTGCGGCATTGTTGTCTTTCGCCTTGCCCAAAAGCAGCGCCGAGCGTCCCTCGACATCGCGCAGGTTGACATCGTTGCCCAAGGTGGCGCCGACGATCTGGCCGTTGGAATTGACCACCAGAACCACCTCGGGCTCGGGGTTGTTCCATTTGCTGATCGGATGCAGCCCGACCGACGCGCCATAGCCTACCGCCGCCATCGGCTGGGCCTTGGTGAACACCTCGGCATCAGGGCCGATGCCAACCTCCAGATACTGGCTCCACAGACCTTCGGCCTGCAAAAGCGCCTTTACCTCGGCGGCTTTGGTCGAACCGGGGACCAGATCGCGCAGACTGTCGCCAATCACCCCGGCAACGCGGGCGCGAACCTCGGCTGCAAGTGCCGGATTGCCCGCGGCGCGTTCCTCGATCACCCGCTCCACCATGGACCGGGCAAAGGTCACACCGCAGGCCTTGATCGCTTGCAGATCGCAGGGAGCAAGCAGGCGGGTGGAGTCTTCGGCAGGCTCGAAAGAAGCCGCTGCCAGGGCCGCCAGTGGCCCTAGGTCTTCGCCAATCTGGCTGGCGACAAAGCCTGCGATATCGGGCAGTTCCAGAAGATCGCGCATGGTGGGCGCGGCTTTGCTGGTGATGTCAAACACATGACCTGCGCGGATCGTCACCAGACTGGGGCCGATGCCCAAGCGCCAGACCCGACCCACCCACAGCCCTTGAGGAAGCGAAAACCCTGTCATTCTTGCAGCCATTTCTTGAAAGGTTCAGTGTAATCGGGATGCCAACGCGACAGTGGCGGGCGGTTGTCGGCGATATCGCCTGCCGCCCAGCGGATGCGCTTTTCGTCGGTGCGCCGATCCACCTCGTTATCCGGGCACAGGATGTAGAAATCGCCGCGTTGAATGGCGGCGAACAGGAAATCCACCGTCTGCTGCGGTGTCCACGCCCCGGCCGGCTTTTCCGACCGACCATGCGCGGTCAACGGCGTGAATACAAAACCCGGGATGAACAGGCGGGCGTCAACCCGGCAGTCTGGCGTATTGCGCAGATGATGCTGCAACGCTTCGGTGAACACCTTCACGCCGGCCTTGGAGATGTTATAGGCCGGATCGCCGGGCGGCGTGGTAATGCCCTGCTTGGAGCCAGTGTTGACGATCAGTCCCGGCCCGCCGCCCTCGATCATGCGGGGGGCAAAGATTTGCGACCCACGAACAATCCCGAACATGTTGACGGCAATGATGCGGTCCCAGTTGGCCTCGGCGTCGAAGATGGTGGAGCCGGGTTGCATGCCGGCGTTGTTCATCAGGACATGCACCGCCCCAAAAGCAGCATAGGCGCGGTCGGCCAGCGCACGAAGGGCCGCCACGTCACCAACATCGGTTTCTTGCGTGATCACGTCGGCCTCGGCCGCGCCCGACGCAAGGATCTGTTCGCGCGCTGCGGCCAGACGGTCCACACCGAGGTCGGCCAGACACACACGCATTCCGCGACCCGCCAAGGTTTGCGCGGCCGCCAGGCCAATGCCCGAAGCGGCACCGGTGATCACCGCCGCATTGCCTCGTGCCATTGCAGCATGCATCGCCATTCCCCCAGCCCCAGCTTACACCCAAACGCCAGAAAGCGGGCGCGGAGCTGGGGAAGTCAAGTGAGACTGTTTCATTCATCTGACAGCACCTCCCAGAGGGCTATCGCATTCCGTCAGCCGCGCAAATTTTGATTGGTTAATGAAAAGAAAAACAAGTCACAGGCTTCATAAGCAAAAGAAATTGCAATGATCTGGCCGGACACCCAAAATCCCCCATTGAAGCCAGGAAGAAGGAATGTTCCGCCGTGCGCCATCTCGCCCCGTTAATGGATATCGTCACCATTGCTCGCGCCGGATCCATACGAAAAGCATCCGAAATGCTGAACATCAGCGCCACGGCCCTGAACCGCAGACTGCTCGCCATGGAGGAGGATTTTGGGGTGCAGATTTTTGAACGACTTCCGAAAGGCCTTCGGATTTCCTCGTCAGGCGAACTCATCATTCGGCATATGCGCCATCAACTCTCGCAGCATGAAAATCTGCTGTCGCAGATTGACAACCTATCGGCATTGCGGCGCGGGCATGTTTCGATCGCCTGCAGCCAAGCGCTGCTCCCACGGTTCCTGCCTGAACAGATATCGGAATTCAGACGTGTCCATCCCGACGTGACGTTCAGCGTACAGCTTCGCGACCGAGGAATGGCGGAAACTGCGCTTCAAGATCATTCTGCCGATCTGGCGATCGTTCTCGAACCGATCAATCTTAGTGTCTTCCACAAGAAGTTATCCGTGTACCAGCCAATCTGGTGCCTGATGCGAGAAACTCATCCGCTGGCCGCGAAAGACACGATCCGACTTGCAGACTGTTCGCAATACCCCGTCGCGCTGCCTGAATCAAATTACGGCGTCCGGTTCCTCATGGATAAGACGTTTATGCGGGCAATGTTCGGCCTAAACCTGGTCATCGAGGCCGATAGCTTCGAATTTCTGCGTTCTTTGGTAGAATTTGAGGATGTGCTGACGTTTCACATTCCGATCAGCTTGTCGGCAACCCCTCCTCCGGGACTGGTCTACCGTCCACTGGACCCACGCGACGTGGAAGGTGGACAGCTTTCGATCGGCTATCTCAGAGGCCGAACGCTGCCCGTCGCCGCCGAAAGCTTTCTGAGCCACTTATGCGCCGTGCTATTGAACCGCTTCACCCAGCAAGACGAGCATCGCGCGGGACGCAGCGAACGAAACTGATCTGCGTATCGGCAAGATGGGCAGACTTCGGCAAGGCGGACCTGTGCATATTGCTCACCGGCAACTTCATGACAGATGATCCAGTGTTCGGCCGGATTTTCGTGGACTGAGCCAAGCCAGATGACGCCACCGCAGGCGAAGTCAGTGCACAAAAGCGCGTGTCCGCGGCGTTTGTGACGATCGGCAACATAGGGAGGAGGATGGCGAGGGCGAGTGCCACGTTCAAGGCAAACGAGGCCCTGACTGACAACTTCTGAAATGGCGAGATGGCTTCGGACATGGGTGCTCCACTGCAGTTTCCAGGGCTAGAAGGCCCGACGCTTCCGTCGTTGGTGGCCTTCAAATCCATTTCCCGAGGATATTCAGCGGAAGGGAGGGAATTGTCGCGTGACATGTTTGCAGCCGACGAATGCAAAAAACGCACTGCACCAAGCGTGGGGCATGTCGCGGTAAAGGTGGTTCGGGTCGCCGAAGAGGATGTATGTACGCTCCCCTCGGAGTTGCCGCGGGGCGCGCTGTACGCGTCGCGTTCGAAGTAGTGCAGACGGCTTCACATTTGTCTGACGGCAACTCTCGCGCTCATATTGGATTGCTTGCGGTGCCTCGGCGCTATAACTGGTAACTACCAGTTTGGGAAAGACGAGGTCCAACTTTGCATGAAGCAACATCCCTGATCGACCATGTGCATATGGTGTTAGGAAATGCACCGGCAGACAGACCTCTGTATCAGAGGCTGGCGACGGCTCTTCTGGATGCGATGAAGATCGGCAATATTGCTGGCGGGCAAGTCTTGCCCAGCGAGCGCCGCTTGTCTGCAGAGCTGGAGATCAGTCGTGTCACAGTTCGGCGCGCATTGGAGATTCTTGCGCGGGATGGCCGGTTGCATCGCCACCAAGGCGCGCAGACCCGCGTCGTGGAGCGGATGCAGAAAACGCTGTCAACCGTAACTGGGTTTTCGGAAGAGTTGAACGCCCGCGGCAGTGTTCCGGGGCATCGGTGGATTTCGCGTCAGACCGTTCTTCCGTCGCCAAGTGAAGCGATGGCTCTAGGTCTGTCGACCAACGATCAGGTTGTGCGTCTGGTTCGGATTCGCATGGCGGATGGGCGGCCACTTGCGATTGAGCGGGCGACGATACCGCAGGCAATCTTGCCGTCAGGCGATCTGGTGGACGATTCCCTTTACGCGACCCTTCGCGCGCTGGGTTGCGGCCCGGTGCGGGGGGCGCAGCGCATTCGTGCGGGCCTGATGTCACCGGTTGAGGCCGAGTTGCTCGAGGCGGAACCGGGCGCGCCACTTTTGATCATCGAGCGGCGCTGCTATCTCGCCGATGGTCGCGCGGTCGAGTTTACCGAGACGCGGTATAACGGCGCGCTTTACGATTTTCTGACGGACCTTGGCCGCTAGGCGGTGCATACCAGTTTGGTTTCTGTTGCATACCAGTAAGCAAGGCGGCACCCTTTCAGCAGCGGAGGGAATCATGCCGAGACTTCTCGACAGGTTGCGCGGCGGGCTGATCGTGTCTTGCCAGCCAGTGCCGGGCGGGCCGATGGACCGGCCCGAGATCGTCGCCGCCTTTGCCCTTGCTGCCCTTGCCGGTGGTGCTGTCGGTTTACGCATCGAAGGCGTCGAGAACCTGCGGGCAGTCCGAAAGCTGACGCAGGTTCCGATCATCGGTTTGGTCAAGCGCGAAGTGCCGGGCTGTTCTGTGCGCATCACGCCCCTGCTGGAGGATGTCCGCGCGCTGGCCCAGGAAGGGGCAGACGTCATCGCCTTTGACGCGACGGATCGCGATCGTCCCGTGTCGCGCGCTGATCTTGTGGCGGCGATCCATCGCGAGGGGCGGCTTGCTATGGGCGATTGCGCCTTTCCCGAGGATGGCATCGCCGCCCATGCGCAAGGCGTCGCGGTGCTTGGCTCAACCATGTCGGGCTACACCGGGGGACCGGTCCCGGATTCACCGGACCTGCATCTCGTGACGTTGTTGCACAAGACCGGTGCTTTCGTGGTGGCAGAGGGGCGTTATCATAGCCCGGCTTTGGCGGCGCGGGCGTTAGTGGCTGGTGCAGATGCCGTCGTTGCGGGTTCGGCGATCACCCGGACCGAACATGTGACCGGATGGTTTGTCGACGCGATGGCCACAGCAGGTGCAGCGCCGCAGGGCTGGCATGGCGCGCGGTCGCTGGCGGTTGATCTTGGCGGCACCAAACTGCTGGTGGCCCTGGTCGATGGTGCTGAGGTGCTTGACCGAGTCGAGGCGGCGACTGACCGCGATGCCGGACCGGAGGCATGGGTGCGACAGATCGCCGATCTTGCCCATCCCTGGGCTGGCCAGTTCGATAGCGCGGGCGTCACGGTAACAGGCCTGATCAAGGACGGCCACTGGCGCGCGTTGAATCCCGCGACGCTCGCGTTCGAGGGGCGTTTTCCGCTGCACAAGGCGGCGCGGGCGGCTTTGGGCGTGCGGGTTGCGCTGGCCAATGATGCGCAGGCCGCCGCCTGGGGCGAATTCGCCCATGGTGCGGGTGAGGGCAAGGACATCGTCTTTCTGACCGTGTCGACCGGGGTTGGTGGCGGGGTCGTCGCCAATGGCCGCCTGCTGCAGGGGCGCGGTGGGGTGGCCGGGCATTTCGGGCAGATTCTGCCGTTGCCCGAAGGCGACGAGACGCGTTTTGAGGACGGTGCCTCGGGCCGCTGGATTGCCGCAGAAGGGGCACGACTTGGCCTTGCGCCAGATGCGCGTGCCGTCTTTGCGGCGGCCGCGGCGGGCAATGCAGCGGCTGATGCGGTGATCGAGGCATCGGCCCGTCGGATTGCCCGGCTGGCCCATGACCTGCAACTGATGTTCGACCCTCGCTACACTGTGATCGGCGGTGGTGTCGGGTTGGCTTCTGGCTACATTGATCGTGTGGCCAGGGCAGTGGCGCATTTCCAGCCTTTGGTGCGCCCCACGTTACGCTCCGCAGCGCTTGGCAGGGATGCCGGTGTCATCGGAATTGCCGATCTAGCAAGACAAATACAACCAAACAGAGAGGAAACCCCATGATCTTGAAGACCTGTCTCCGTGCCAGTGCTGCTGCGCTGGCCATGATGGCAAGCGGTGCCGTCAACGCCGAAGTCACTGTACTGGGTTGGCCCGGTGGCCCCGAGGAAGCGGCCCTGCGCGCCGTGACAGAAATCTACAACGCCAAGGCCGACCTGGCCGCCGACAATAAGGTGGAACTCTTGTTCACCTCGCGCGAGGGCTTTTTCGACAAGTTGCAGGTTGATCTTGCGGCTGGCAGCACCGCTTTTGACATCAACCTGATCGCGACTTACTCGATCGGCCGCTATGCGCCGTTCATGGAACCAATCACGCTGTCCGACGAGGCGGGTGCCGTGTTCGGTGATACGGTCCTGAAAACCATGCAGTTTGATGGCAAACAGTTCGGAGTGCCAACCGACCTGTCGCTGCATTTCCTTTACTACCGCACCGACCTGATCGATGCGCTGATGGCTGATGACGCAGCGAAGGCGAAGTACTCCGAGATCGCGCAAAAGCACCTTGGAAAGGCGATGGAGCCGAAGGCGCCTGCTGATTGGACCTGGGAAGACTTCGTCGCCAACGCGCTTTACTTTACTCAATCGATCAATCCTGAAAGCCCCACTCGCTATGGCACGGTGATCCAGGCCAAGAACCTTTTGTTCAACATGATGGTGTTCCATTCCTGGCCGCGTAGCTACGGCGCGAACTGGATGGACGATGCCGGCAACATTACCGTCGACAGCGAGGGCTACCGCACGGCTCTGACGCAGGCAAAGATGCTGTTTGACTTGGGTGCCACACCACCGGATTCAACATCTTACGAATATGCCGAGGCGAACGCGGCCTATGCGTCCGGGCAAGTCGCCGCGATGGTACAATGGAACGCGGCAGCAGGAGAATTGACCACCGCACAAGCCGCAACAGGCTCAGCGGCGCCACCTGCGGGCCCGGACGGGCGCTTTACCCACATCCACGGCCTTGGACTTGGCCTGAACAAGGCTGCCGAGAACAAGGAGGGCGCGACTGCCTTTCTGCAATGGCTGTCGACCGAAGAAGCCGCAATTGCCTATGCCAAGGCTGGCGGCGCGCCGGGACTTGCGCCCGAAACCGCAGCCAAGTTGGCGACGGAACGTCCCGACCTTGTGCAGGTTGGCGAATACGCGTCGACCTACGGATTTGTCATGAACGGAGGCACCTCGGAAAAGGCGCTTTCGGTGTATGAGGCACAGGCCAAGGAATTCACTGGTTATTGGGCGGGCACACAAGATCTGGACACGGCGCTGAAAAATGCGACGGCAGCGATGACTGATCTTCTGAAGTGACAGATACAGGCACGGGCGGCATCATCCGCCCGTGCCTGACCTAAGGAATCGATATGACGCCCGGACGGTCTACTGAAAATGCCATCCTTGCCGGGCCGTTGGTGCTATTCCTTCTGGCCATCCTTGGCTTTCCGGCTGCGCTCAGTTTGGTTTACGGATTCTCCGAGACCAGTTTTCAGACGCTGACCGCGCCGCAGTTCTCCGGCCTGAATAACTTTCGTGACGTCACCGCCGACGCGACATTCTGGCAGGCCGCGTGGTTCTCGCTGCGCTTCGGGGCGATCACGGCAGTCTTGCAATGCGTGCTGGGTCTCGCACTAGCGGTTTATCTGGCACCGTTGGTTCGGCGGCATGGCTGGACCGTTGCCATCCTGATCATTCCAATGATCGTGGCACCAGCGATGATGGGGCTGATGTACCGGCTGGTGCTGCATGAATTTGCCGGGCCCGTGCCCTACTATCTCTATAGCTGGTTTGGCTGGTCGCCGTCATTTCTTGGCCCGGCAAATGTCTTCAAGACCGTGGTTGTGGCCGAGACTTTGCAATGGACACCATTCGCATTCCTCTTGTTCTTGACTGCCTATCAGTCGATCCCCGAAGATCTGCGCGAAGCGGCGGCAGTGGACGGGACAAGACCTTGGCGGCTTTTTTGGAAGATCGAGCTGCCCCTGATGCTACCGACGGTTTTCGTCGCCCTTTTCATTCGTTTCATCGACGGCTTTCGGGTTTTCGACAACATCTACACGCTTGTGGGTGCGGGCCCCGGCGGGTCCACCACTTCAATGTCGATCTACATCTATGAAACTTTTCTGCGCCGGGGCGAGATCGGCAAGTCCATGGCCGCTGCGATCCTTTTGTTCGTTACGGCCTTTGTGATCCTTGCCATTGCGCAACGCCTGATGCGAGGGCGGGCTCAATGAAGCCGCGGATGACGCTTCGCTGGATTGTCTTTGCGACTGCAGCCTTTTTGATGAACTTTCCCGTCCTGGCCACTTTGATCACGGCCTTCAAACCACCCGGTGAGGTTGCGCGGAACCCCTCTCTGTGGATCGAGGCGCCGACGCTCGAAAACTTTGCGACAGTGTTGACCATCAGCGATCGGCTGAACGTCTACCAATACCTTTGGAACTCCACCGTCGCCGCCCTGATCGGCTCCTTGCTTCCTATGATCGTGGCCTTTCCATTGGCCTGGGTCATGGTGCGGCGTGGCGTCGGGCGAGCGGTGCTGTTTCCGCTGGTGGTGAACCTGCGCGCCCTGCCTCTGATCATCTTCGCCATCCCGCTATACATGATGTATTCGGCCGCTGGCCTCTTGGACACCAAGCTGGGGCTTGGACTGATCCTGGCGGTCGTGAACCTTCCGCTTGCGCTGCTGTTGCTGGTGAACTCAGTGGCTGAGATTCCGGCCGAGATCGAAGAGGCCGCCCATATGGACGGTGCCCGCCTGCCGCGGCTATTGATCAAGGTCGTGTTGCCGCTGTGCAGTCCGGCGCTGATCACCACCTTTGTTTTCGGCTTCATCACCGCATGGAACGAGTTTCTGTTCGGTCTGATGCTCACCACCCGGGATGCTGTGCCGATGACGGTGGGCGCGTCTTTCTTTTTCGCCACCTCGGGCGGTGGCGTACAGTGGGGCACCGCGGCGGCGGTGATGATCGTGGCGGCCCTGCCACCGCTGGTTCTGGGGCTGGTGATGTATCGGCGGATCACCGGCTCGATGGTTGCTGGGGCGGTGAAAGGGTAGGAAATGGCGGAACTTCGCATCGAAAACCTGACAAAGCGCTTTGGCAAACAACTGGTGACCCAGGACGTGTCGCTTGAGGTTGAGGACGGTGCGTTCTGTGTTTTCGTCGGCCCCTCGGGCTGCGGCAAGTCCACCCTTTTGCGCCTGATCGCGGGACTGGAGAAGGCGGATGAGGGGCGCATTCTCGTGGCAGGCCGGGATGTGACCGATGCGCCGGCCTATGACCGTGACCTGGCCATGGTGTTTCAAAGCTATGCGCTTTACCCACACATGTCGGTGCGCGACAACATCGCTTTTGCCCTTCGTACCGCCAAACGCCCCGAGCCAGAGGTCGCTGCCAAGGTGGCCGAAGCGGCCCGCATCCTCCAACTGGAAGCCTATCTTGACCGCAAGCCCGCCCAGTTGTCTGGCGGCCAGCGCCAACGTGTCGCCATCGGGCGGGCGATCGTGAAAGCCCCGAAACTGTTCCTGTTTGATGAACCCCTTTCAAATCTTGACGCCGAACTCCGCGTCCACATGCGGATCGAGATTGCCCGTTTGCACAAGGACCTTGGCGCGACAATCATCTATGTTACCCATGATCAGGTCGAGGCGATGACGCTTGCCACCAAGATCGTGGTGCTGCGCGATGGCAGGATTGAACAGATAGGCCGCCCACTGGAGCTATACGACGATCCGGACAACCTATTTGTCGCTGGGTTCATCGGCAGCCCGAAGATGAACTTCTTAACTGCTCATCGCCGGGGCGGAAACCTGGTGATCCCAGAATGCGACGGGCAAGAGATCCGTTGCCCGGACCTTCTTTCTCCCCTTGCCGAGGGGGAGGAATTGACTGTCGGTCTCCGACCGCAATTCATGGGGCGCCTGGGTGACCAAGCGCTGGAACTCAGGATCGAGATCGTTGAACATTTCGGCTCGGAGTCGCTTGTCCACGCCCGCTCTGCAGGATCGGAACGGCTTTTGACGGTCCTGGTAGAAAACGGGCGCGAACTCGGCTTTGGTCAGGATTTCCAAGCCCGCTTCGACGCCAAAGATTTGCTTTTTTTCGACTCGGGAGGACAACGGATACGGTGATGCTGACAGTCAGCGGCTCGCTCCGCGATATGTCAGTCAACTGATCCAGTTGGTCGTCATCGGCTGTCTGACAGAAGACTAAAGCTTCAGTTTGCTTGGGCAGTCGATCAGGTCACGGCTTCACTTACATCGCTGGCATTAAGTGCAGCCCCTTGTGCCGCAAACATAAAAAGCAACTCCAGCGAAACCGCGCCGAAAAACAGCGACTACGTTAATCCTAGATAATGGCCGACCTTGAACTCTGGCACGTCGCCCCGGGACCATGGGCGGCAACCTGTCTTCGTCGCAGGATAAGCACGCGACTTGGGCTTGCGGAGCACGTTAACAACATCGTTGACAGAATCGGCCAACTGGTTAATGACACCGATGTCATGACATCGGTGTCATGCTCGAAATCAACTGTGGTGGAACCTTCGGAGGAGAAGCATGGCGACGATTTACGATGTCGCGAAAGCTGCGGGCGTTTCAGCAAAGACCGTCAGTCGGGTTTTGAACAACGACGCGCCTGTCGGTCGTGAGACCCGGGACGCGGTTGAAGCTGCCATGGTCAGCCTTGGCTATGTGCCGTCAAATGCAGCGCGGATGATGCGGTCCAACAAGTCGGGGCTGATCGGGGTCATTACCGGGGCTATCTCGACCGCCAAGGAACTGACCACCAGACCCGCTGGTCTGCCCGATCTGTTCATCTTGCAAGGCATTCAACAGGTCGTCTCGCAAAGCGGAATGACCTTGATGATCGCCGATACCGACGGACGGTCTGACCGCGTGGCTCCGCTGGTTCAGACCTTTCTGCAACATCGTGTCGAGGGACTGATCTACATTGCCGAGTATCACCAGCGGATTGACCTGCCGCGCTTGCCCATGGGTACACCGATCGTTCTTGCCAATTGCTTTGATGGTGCTAGCACACCCTGCATTCTTCCAGACGACAGGCGTGGTCAACATGACCTGGTGGCTCGCATCCTTGCATCGGGCCATCGCCGCATCGCCTATCTGACTTTGCGCAACAAGATCGCAGCCACTCCGCTTCGTCTTGATGGTTACAGAGCTGCGCTCGCCGAGGCGGGCCTCGCCTTCGATCCTGCCCTTGTCCAAGACTGTGACTTGCAGGAATCCGAGGGCGAGACCCAGCTTTTGTGGGACACGATTGATCAGATGCTGCGTCTTCCCGATCCGCCGACAACCTTTTGCTGCGGCAACGACAAGATGGCGCTCAAGGTTTACGGGATCCTTCGGTCGCGCGGCATGAAGCTGCCCGAAGAAATCTCGGTCGCTGGCTATGACAACTATCGCGTCATTGCAGAAACGCTTTACCCACCACTTACAACAGTGGAACTGCCCTATGCCGCCATGGGGGTTCGCGCTGCGCAGCGCCTCTTGGCCATGATTTCGGGCGAAGGCCCGGAGAAAAGCGGTCCGACGCTGGTGTCTGGGCCGGTCTACTGGCGCGAGTCCATTACGGAAAGGCGTCAGGGGAACATCACCCATCTCAAAACCGTCAGGGAGGACAACCAATGAAACATTTGAACTGGCTTGCGGGCGCGGCGTTCGCAGCCATCACGCTTGGCAGTGCCGCACAGGCACAAACCACATTGAGCATGTGGTATCACGGTGCCGGGAACGAAGGCGAGGCGAAGGTCCTGAACCAGATCATCGCTGACTTCAACGCTGGCCAGACGGATTGGAAGGTTGAACTGCAGAGCTTTCCGCAGGCGGCCTACAACGACTCTGTCGTCGCGGGCGCACTTGCGGGCAACCTGCCCGACATTCTGGACGTTGACGGCCCGGTGATGCCGAACTGGGCATGGTCCGGTTACATGCAGCCTCTGCAAATCGACGAGACGAAGATTGCCGCCTTCCTGCCAGGCCCCAAGGGCATGTGGGACGGCAAGCTTTATTCGATCGGGCTTTGGGATGCCGCGGTTTCGCTGGTCACCCGTCAATCGATCCTTGACGAACTGAAACTGCGGACCCCGACGCTGGCAGAACCCTGGACCCTCGAAGAGTTCAATGCGGCGATGGAAGCGGCCAAAGCATCGGGCAAGTTCGAATACGCGCTAGATCTTGGCATGGCATGGACAGGCGAATGGTATCCCTATGCCTTCTCGCCCTTGCTTCAGTCCTTTGGCGGTGACATCGTTGATCGCACCACCTACAAGACCGCCGAAGGCGCGCTGAACGGCGAAGCGGGCATGGCATTCGGCGCGTGGTGGCAGGGCCTGTTCACCAATGGTTACGCCCAGGTTTCGCAGGACCCTGCCGACCGTGACTCGGGTTTTGCAGCAGGCAAGTACGCTTTCTCGTGGAACGGCAACTGGGCGGCCCTGGGCTCGCTAGGGGCGTTTGATGATACCGTGTTCCTGCCAGCACCGAACTTTGGCAATGGCGCCAAGATAGGCGCGGCCTCGTGGCAGTTTGGCATATCGGCCAAATCGGCCCATCCTGACGGCGCTTCGAAATTCATCGAATTCGCCCTGCAGGATAAATACATGGCTGAATTTGCGAATGTCACCGGCCTGATCCCGGCGACTGCTACCGCAGCGGCGATGACCGAAAACTACAAGGAAGGTGGCCCGCTGGCTGTCTACTACGGCATGACAGAAGCCAACGCCTTGCTGCGTCCTGTCACCCCCGGCTACGTGGTGCAGGCCAAGGTGTTCGAAAAGGCGCTGGCCGACATCGCCAACGGCGCTGACGTCGCCGCCACGCTGGATGCCTCGGTCGACGAGATCAACGCTGACATCGAAAAGAACGGCGGCTACGGCCACTGATCCAACACACCCCGGGGCGGCACCACGCCGCCCCGAGGACGCTTTCGACGAGGGGGACGTGATGGCTTCGAAATTCCAACGATCCAACGTCAGCGGCTGGCTGATGGCCGGGCCTGCAGGACTGTTGATCGCGGGCTTCGTGATCCTGCCCTTCTTCTTTGCCATCGCGCTGTCGTTCACGAACCAGCGCCTGATTTCCCCCAATCCGACCGAATTCACCGGGCTTGCCAACTATCGCCAGCTTCTGGGCATGGCGGTGGTGACACTCGACCCGGTTCTTGACACCGACGGGGCGGTGGTGCTGAAGGACGGCGCGCCGGAATATCCGGCCATTCGCAGCCTGACGCGCAACAACCCGGATTATCCGCATCTTCAGGGCATGCGGGAATGGACCAGTTTTGGCTGGGGCGACAGCCGCACCTACATTCTGGCGCGCGACGTGGTCTTTCTGACCGCCATCATCAACACCTTTGTTTTTGTGATCGTGGTCGCCCCGGTTCAAGCTGGGCTCGCGCTTGGCCTTGCCCTTCTGATCAATCAACGGATGCGCGGTATGAACGTCTTTCGGGCGATCTACTTTATGCCCGTCGTTGTCTCCATCGTGGTCGTCTCATTGTTGTGGCGGTTCATCTATGATGGGGACTCTGGCCTGCTGAACAACCTTCTTGGGGCCATCAGTTTTGGCGCAATCCCCAAGGTCGACTGGCTGGGAAACCCCTCCACCGCTTTGGGTGCCATCATCGCGATGTCGATCTGGCAGGCGGTCGGGTTTCATATGGTTATCTGGTTGTCAGGTCTGCAGACAATAAGCCCGACCCTTTATGAGGCCGGTGCCATCGAAGGGGCCAGCAAATGGCAGACGTTTCGCTACATCACCTGGCCGGGCCTGCGCAACACTGCGGTGCTAGTGCTGATCGTCATCACCATGCAGGCCTTTGCCCTGTTCGCGCAGATCGATGTCATGACCAATGGCGGACCTCTGGACAGCACGCAGACCATCGTCTTTCAGGCCATCGAACGCGGCTATGGCAAACAGGACATCTCGGGCGGGTCGGCGATTTCGGTCATCCTGTTTGTGATCGTGCTGTCGATTTCGCTGTTGCAACGCTGGATAACCCGGGAGCGCACGTAAATGGCCACCATTTCCGCCGACAACCACGGGCTGCGCCTGATTGTGCGCTATGCGGTGCTGATCCTGATCGCGATCATCTTCATCTTCCCTCTCGTCTTCATGTTGATGTCGAGCTTGAAACCGGATCAGCAACTGCTGACCGATACCCAGTCTTTGCGGGCGTTTCTGCCAGTGGGGGATATATCCCTGAACAACTATTCCGCAGCGTTTGATCGTGCTCCTGTTGCGATGTTCATCGTCAACTCGGTTTTGGTGACCGGCATCACGGTCGTTCTGTCGCTTCTGGTCTGCTCAATGGCTGCGTTTGCCTTTGTCTTCATCGGCTGGACCGGGCGAGATTTCCTGTTAACGGTGATCCTGGCGACACTGATCGTGCCGTTCGAAACCATCGCAATCCCGCTTTTGCTGATTGCTTCCAAACTGCCGTGGCTCGGGCTGGACGGGCTGACATGGGGTTGGCTCAATAGCTACCATGTACAAATCATCCCCTTCATCGCTGACGGCCTGACAATTTTCCTTTTTGTTCAATATTTCAAGGACTTGCCAGGTGAGTTGATAGAGGCTGCGCGCGTTGAAGGGGCGTCTTGGCTGCAAATCTACCGGCGCATAGTCATGCCTTTGGCAGGACCGGTGCTTGCGACTGCAGCGATCCTGAAGTTTCTGGTGATGTACAATCAGTACCTTTGGCCGCTGATGGTGGTCCAAGAGGAAGGCTACCGCCCGGTCATGGTAGGCTTACAATACTTCTTTCAACTGAACATCGCGTGGGGCGAAGTCATGGCCTATCTGTCCATGATCACCGTTCCCGTGCTGGCTTTCTATCTTTACCTGCAACGCGCCTTCATTGCGTCGATCGCATCGACCGGCGTGAAGGGTTGAACGGAGACAACCATGGTGATCGCAATCGACGGCAAATGGATCTGGGACAGCTGGTATGCCCATGATGGCGAAAAGTGGCACGGCTACTTTTTGCAGGCCGACCGCAGCCTGGGTGACCCCGATCTGCGCCATTTCAACGTAAGTCAGGGCCATGCCATCAGCACCGATCTGGTGAACTGGACGCACCTTGGCACCATGCTGCGCCCTTCCGAGACGCCTGCCTGGGATGACTACACCACCTGGACCGGGTCTGTGGTGCGGGACGAGACGGGCCTGTGGCACCTCTTTTACACCGGTGCGACACGGGCAGAGCAGGGGCTTTACCAACGCATCGGCCATGCCACGTCGACCGATGGGCATTCGTGGGTGCGTATGAACGGCGGTCTGTGTCTCGACCTGACCGGACCGATCGCGAACATGTATGAAAAAGACCACATGATCGGCCACTGGCATGACCGCGCGATGCGCGACCCTTGGGTCATGCGCGACCCCGATGGCGACGGCTGGCTGATGTATTTCACGGCCCGCGCGCCAGCAATTGGGGAACCCAACGCGGGCGGGGCCATCGGCTTTGCCACCTCGCCCGACCTGAAGACATGGACGCTCCGCCCGCCCGTGTTCACCGGTGGATTTGGCCAGTTGGAGGTACCCCAGGTGTTTGGGGTGGGTGCACATTGGTATTGCCTGTTCTGCACCAGCGGGCATCAATGGTCTGCGGCTTATCGTGCCGCAAATCCGCAAAGCCCGGTCACCGGCAACCATTATCTGATCGCCGACCATCCGCGTGGGCCATGGCGCGTCGCACCGGGTCCCTTCCTTGACGGCGACGAGCCATGCAGACGCTATGCCGCGCGAATTGTACAAACGCCGGACGGGCTCGTGATCCTTGGTTTTGCAGACGGCGGCAAGGATCGGTTCGGTGGCTATGTCATGGATCCCGAACCGGTGACTATCGGCCCTGATGGACTGCTGCACATAGCCCCCCTTTCCCAGGCCGCGGAGTAAGCACATGGCCGCCATCACCCTGACTGGCTTGAAGAAAAGTTACGGCAACGCCCATGTGATCAAGGGTGTGGACATCGCTATCGAAGATGGCGAGTTCTGCGTCTTTGTCGGTCCCTCGGGCTGTGGCAAATCCACCCTCCTGCGGATGATCGCGGGGCTGGAAGATATCACGGACGGCACGCTGGCCATCGGGGGGCGGGTGGTGAACGACCTGCCCCCCAAGGATCGTGGCGTGGCAATGGTGTTCCAAAGCTACGCCATTTTCCCGCACATGACCGTGCGCGAGAATGTGGCCTTTGGCCTGACCATTGCAGGCGACGACAAGGCCACCAAAGACGCCAAGGTGGCCGAAGCTGCCCGCATCCTGCAGATGGAGCATTTGCTGGACCGTCGGCCGAGCCAGCTTTCCGGCGGGCAGCGCCAGCGCGTCGCCATAGGTCGCGCGATCGTGCGCAAACCGCAGGTATTTCTCTTTGACGAACCCCTGTCAAACCTTGACGCCGCCCTGCGCATGGACATGCGGATGGAAATCGGCAAACTCCACAAGGCCCTTGGTGCAACAATGGTTTACGTCACCCACGACCAGGTCGAGGCGATGACGCTGGCCGACAAGATCGTCGTGCTGAAAGACGGCCTCGTGCAGCAGATTGGCAGCCCGATGGAGCTGTACCACCACCCAGCGAACGAATTTGTCGCCGGCTTCCTCGGGGCGCCGTCAATGAACTTTCTTGAGGTCGAAGTCATTTCGGTAACCGCAGGCAACGCCGTGGTCCGCAACGCCGCGCTGGACCCTGTGGAGGTGCCGGTCCGCGTCGGCACCCCGAAACCCGGTCAGCGCGCGCGTGTTGTCTGTCGTAGGCTCCAGGTAATGCGGCCTTATGCCAAGACAACACGCCCGGCCAGCTTCACGGGTCGGTCATG